>JAJQEA010000411.1 GCA_021201905.1 Clostridia bacterium | reverse complement strand
TCACCACTGTAAACCCAAGTATCATCCCCCCTCCCACTGCCTGCCAAACAGTGATGGGTTCGTGCAGGAATACCATGGATACCAGGATGGCCACAAGGGGGTCTATGTAGCTGAGAATAGAAGCTTCCTGGCCTTTCAGGTAACGAAGGGATGAAAAATACATGCAGTAACATATGCCGGTGTGGAACACGCCCACCACCAGAAGGTTTACCACCCCGGGTACATCCAGTTCCGACAGATGGGAGCCTCCTGTCAGGCACACGTATGGAGTGAGCACCAGAATGGCTGCCAGGAACTGGTAAAACGTCCGGTTAATGCCCGATACATGGCGTATGCTTTTATTGAACAATACCACCGAAGCGTAAAACACAGCGGCCCCCAGGCCGAACAGTATCCCAATCAAATCACGGCTGCCTCCTCCCCTGCTGACACCTATCACCAGCACCAGTCCCAGTGTGGACATGACGAAACAGAACACCTGGCGGGCGGTAAGCTTTTCCTTAAACAGGAAGGGGCTCGCCACGGTCACGATGACAGGGGCAAAATAGTAGCTGAGGGTAGCCATTGCAACCGTGGTATAGCGGTATGCCTCAAAAAACAGGATCCAGTTGATTCCAATGGCCGCACCTGACAGTATCAGCAGGTGCAGCTCCGCCTTTACATCCTTTATCCCCAGCCCCTGGCCGGTACACAGCTGCCAGAGGAAAATAGCGGCGGCAGCAATGAGGGCACGGTACAGTGCCAGCTCCCCTGACGGCAGGGGGATATGCCTCACAAAGGCCCCTATGGTGCCAAAGGCCGTCATGACCCCTATGATTTCCAGTTTTGCTTTCATTGGTTCACTCCTTCCGGGACTCCTCCCATTTTTATATCAGACCCAGGGTACGGATGAGATCCAGCCACAGCGTCAGGGTAAAGGCGCTGCCGCAGGTGGTGATTGCCACCACACTGGAGCTCAGCACGCCTTCGTGGCCCATATTCCGCGCCATTACAAAGCAGCTGACGGTTGTGGCCGATCCCAGCATCACAAGAATCGCCACCAGCTGCTGCTGGCGGAACCCCATGTACACCGCGGCCGGAAGGAAAATAGCGCTAAGAAGCACCAGCTTTATGGCGCTGGCGCCCAGGGCCGCCCTGATCCCCCGGAATGCCTGGCTGAGGTCAAAGGAGGCGCCCATGGCCATCAAGCCCAGGGGCGTGGCAACTCCCGCCAGGCTGGACACGGTTTTTTCCATGATTTGGGGCTGCTTCAGTCCCAGAAGAGACCAGGCCATGCCGGACAGGATTCCCAGTATGATGGGATTTTTAAGTATACCCATCGCTGTTCTCCCCAGCAGCCGGCGGTCAAGGACCGCACCTCCGGGACTTGTGAAGGCCAGGATCATCACTGCCATCACATTGTACAGCGGGACACTGCCGATTATCATAAGAGGCGCCATTCCCGCATCCCCATATATGTTCTTAATGAAGGCAATTCCCAAAAGAGCCGCGCTGCTGCGGTAGGAAGCCTGTATGAATTCTCCTCTGAGCCCCTTGTCCTTAAGCCCCATGGACAGAAGAACCGCCAGCAGGATTGCTCCCAGGGTAGAGACAAAGCAGAACAGCACAAACCTGGTATCCCACACCTTCAAAAAATCCGAATTGGACAGGTCCTCAAACAGCAGTACGGGAAGGGCCACCTTAAACACAAACTGGTTGGCCTTGTCCACAAAGACTCCCTCCATGATTCCTGCTCTTCTGAAGCACGCCCCCAATACCATAAGGAAAAAGATGGGCATGGTCGCATTGAGACTGAATATAAGATGTTCCATCGCAGTCCGCCTCCTGTCTTTTTTGCACATTTTCCCTGTAACAATATACGCTGGCTGTTTCTTTGTCAAGTCTTTCAAGATTTTCTTATTGACATTTCCCCTGTCTCATGATTAAATAGAATCAACTTATTAATATCATTTTAAAAAGTTAGTTAATAACTGTGCAAAAGGAGGGATATTTCCATGGCCCAGGAAGAACCGGTCACTGTAAAACAGCTGAACAAAGAGCGCATACGATCTTACATGGGGAAACATGAGTCTGCTTCCAAAAGCCAGGTTGCCAGGGAGCTGGGTTTAAGCTTCCCCACGGTGGGACGCCTGATGGATGAACTGTGCTCGGAAGGGGAACTGACAGAACAAGGGGCAGGCTCATCCACCGGGGGCAGATGCGCCTGCCTTTATGAACTGAATCCCCTTTTCAGCCTGTATCTCCTGATACAGATTGAGTCGGACCGAATATGCTGGAATCTGAAGGATATGAGGGAGAACACCGTGGAGCAGGGTTGTCTGCCATTTGAAGCCCTGTCCCTGGAACAGCTGGACGCTCTCATGCTCCATATCCGCAACCGGTATCCCCGCCTGAAGGCAGCCGCCGTTGGGATTGCCGCCCTGGTAAATCACGGTGTGGTGGAAGAGGCCAACCAGTACTGCGGACTCAATGGCATGAACCTGGAGGAGCATTTACGGCGCCTGGTCCCCATCCCCATCACAGTGGGAAATGATATGAATTTCCTGACCATGGGCTGCTGGGCCCAGAAGCACCCTGATACAGGCTCCCTGGTCACCCTCTTCATGGGCGGAAACGGTATTGGAGGCGGGATGGTCATTGACGGTCATCTGTGGACCGGGGCCTCAGGCTATTGCAGTGAGGTCAGCTTCCTGCCTGTCTATCAACAGTTAAACAGCGGCAGCCCTGGTCTGCCTCCCCCGGAGCACATAAGCGAGCTGTATGCCCGCCTGATACAAATTTATGCCGTGACGGTAAATCCTCACATGATAGTGCTCTACCGCCACCCCCTGCTGGAGGGAAAGACAGACGAGATCCGCCGTCTCTGCGTCTCCTATCTGCCCTTCAAGGCAATCCCGTCCATTGAGCTGTCCTATGATTACCAGCAGGATTATGAAAAGGGCCTGTTTGCCGTGGCAAAGTCCATGGAGCAGGCTGCCAGTGAAGGAGGTTCATGATGCGCTACACCCATATTGTGTTTGACATTGACAACACGCTGATTAATACCACCGAAGCCGTGCTCCACGGACTCCAGAGGGCCCTCAGGGATGTAACCGGGGAGCACTGGGACATAAGCCGGCTTCTGCCGGTTCTGGGCATACCGGGGCTGGATGCGTTTGAACGTCTGGGCATACACTCCCCCGACCAGATATTTCGGATTTATCCCCTTTGGGAACAGTATGAACAGGAGTATCAGTACACCGCCTATCTGTATGAGGGAATTGTGCCCCTGTTGGATTTCCTGAAAAAAAAGGGCTGCAGCCTGGGCATCATCACTTCCAAGACAATGCCCCAGTACACCTGCAGCTTCCTTCCCTTTCAGATATCCGGATATTTTCAGACCGTCATAACGGCCGATGACACAGTCCGCCACAAACCGGACCCGGAGCCCATGCTTGCCTATATGGAACGCACCGGAGCCAGCCCCCGGCAGATTCTCTACATCGGGGACAGCATCTACGACATGCAGTGCGCGTCCCAGGCCGGAGTTGACTCCTGTCTGGCTTTGTGGGGCTGCCACTGTCCGGACGGCATCTCATCCACCCACCGGTTTGAGGATCCGGCGGCCATCATACGCTGTCTTGCATGAGACGAGCCATGACTGGACTGGCTAAATATTATTAAACTGGATATTTTGTTCAGTCCACTTTTCCGCTATAGTAGGTATCATCATTTAAGAACTTCAACTTAAGGAGGTATCCCTATGACGGAACGTTTCTCTACTAAAAAACTGGTGTTGTCCGCCCTGTTCGCGGCACTGGCCTGCGTGGCCACCATGTCCATCCGCATCCCCACCCCCGGTACAGGCGGCTACATCCATCCAGGCGACGCCATCGTGATTCTCTGCGGCGTGTTTCTGGACCCGGTATCCGCCTTCCTGGCAGCCGGCATCGGCTCCTGCATGGCAGACCTGCTGGGCGGTTATTTCATCTATGTCCCCATCACCTTTGCCATCAAGGGCCTGGTGGCCTTCTCGGCCAGCCATGTCTGCCGCAGTTTCAGGGCCAGAGGAGTGAATCCCTATGCCGCCGTGGCCGGCTGCGGTGTGATTGACATTGTTCTGGTGGCCGGAGGATACTGCCTGTGCGAAATCTTTCTCTACGGATTAGGAGCTGCCCTGGCCAGTGTTCCCAGCAACATCATCCAGGGAATCAGCGGCCTGATTATCTCCAGTGCCCTGTATCCGGTCCTCCAAAAGCCACTTTCCATGGCGTTAAAGGTTTAAAGGGCGCGGGAACGCATTGTAAGACGAGTCTAAAGCGAGTCCAGCATTTCAGCCACGGTCTCTCTATAAACGGGATGGCGCTTATAGGGCGCTATCTCTGCCAGAGGCTTCAGGACGAAATCACGTTTGTGCATCTGCGTGTGGGGTATGCTCAGCTGCTCCGATTCATACACCAAATCGTCATAGAAAATAAGGTCCAGGTCCAGCGTCCTGGGGCCCCAGTGTATGATACGCTCCCTTCCCGCTGCCGCCTCGATTTCATGAAGGGCGTCTAACAGCTCCTCCGGTGTAAAGAGGGTCTTTATTTCCATGCAGCCGTTGAGGAAATCAGCCTGGTCCGTCACTCCGTAAGGAGGCGTCTCAATAAAGCCGGAAACCCGGCCCACACGGCATTCCCGAAGCTTACCAAGCGCCTCCACCGCCCCCTTGAGATACGCCATCCTGTCTCCCATGTTGGAGCCCAGGGCAATGTATGCCTGATGCCATCCCCTGGCGATCCTGACCGATACATATTGAAGGGGAAGGCCGATTGGCGCCCAGGGCTTTCTTATCTCCAATTCCACGGATTTCAGGCTGTCCGGGTACATGAGCAGCAGTTCCTCCGCCAGTTTTTCCGCCGCGCTTTCTATGAGCTGGAAGGTATGCTCCCTCAGATAGCGCTCCATAAATTTGCTTGCCCTGCCATAGCTGATGGTCTGGTCCAGCTGGTCCTTTCTTCCCGCCTTCCTGGTATCGGTGTATAGCACTGCCGATACCAGGAATTTCTGTCCCAGCACATTTTCCTCCGGTATGGCCCCGTGTTTTGCAAATACCTCCAACTGTTCAATCCTGATTTGGTCCATGTCCTGCACACTCCCTTTCTGCTTCCTGTCTGATTTGGATTCCTGTCTGATTCGATTTCATTTGCGCATTTCCTATTCTGCGTCCTTATGCAAATTCCCGGGCGCCCATAATAGCCCGGGCCATCTTCACAGCCCTTTTATTTCCCGCCACATCGTGTACACGCACAAAGGAGCAGCCCGAAAAAACAGCTGCCGCCGTAGTCACCAGGGTTCCCTCCTCCCGTTTGTCCACAGGCAGATTAAGGGCAAGGCCAATCACGGACTTTCTGGACGCCCCCAGCAGAACCGGGTAACCGAAACGCTTAAATACAGACAAATTCTTTATCACTTCCAGATTCATTTCATATGTTTTTCCAAATCCCACGCCGGGGTCCAGGACGATTTTGTCATCCTTGATGCCGGCCTGCTTTGCCAGGAGAATGGTTTCGTTCATTTCCTCCAGAGCGGCATTCATAAAATGGTGGCTGACCGGGCTTTGCCTGTTGTGCATGAGACAGCAGCACACTCCCAGCTTGGCAATGGTCCGGGCCATATCCTTATCCCTTTTGAGCCCCCATATGTCATTGACCATAGAGGCGCCTGCCTCCACGGCCTGCCGGGCCACCCCGCTCTTATAGGTATCCACAGAGATGGGAATATCAAAATGTTCATGAACCAGTTGGATAATGGGAATGACCCGCTCCAGCTCCTCTTCCTCCCCAACGGGTTTGCAGCCCGGACGCGTGGACTCTCCTCCCACATCTATGATATCCGCGCCCTCCAGGACCAGCTTCTCCGCCTGTCTGAGCGCCGCCTCACGGTCATGGTACCTGCCTCCATCGGAAAAGGAATCCGGCGTTATATTCAGAATACCCATGACATAGATTTCGTTCCATACATCAAATTCTTTTTGTCCTATAACCATCCGGTTACCCCCTTACCATTTGAAAAAACAGGTTTACCAGGTCCTCCCGGCGGCAAAAGCATCCCCTCTTTACCACCGTAACAGTCCGGCTGCCCGGCTTTTTGATTCCCCGCATGGTCATGCACATGTGCTCTGCCTCCATCATGACCATGACGCCCTAAGGCGCCAGGCCATCCATTACTGCGTCCGCTATCTGGGCTGTCAGCTGTTCCTGGAGCTGAAGGCGCCTGGAAAACACCTCCACGGTCCTGGCCAGCTTGCTCAGTCCGGCCACCTTCTTATCCGGCACATAGGCGACATGCACTTTCCCGTAAAAAGGAAGAAGATGATGCTTACAGACAGAATAAAAGGTAATGTCCTTCTCCACAATCAGGTCATTATTTTCCGCCCGGAATGTCTTATCCAGATACGTCCCGGGATCTTCATCCATGCCGCCGTACAGCTCCTCATACATCCTGACCACCCGCTCAGGCGTATCAGCCAGACCTTCCCTGGACGGGTCCTCGCCCATTCCCTCCAACAGAAGCCTGACAGCCTGCTCCACTTTATTCCTATCTATCATCCCTGTTCCTCCTTTCCATCTCCTTCATGATTTGTCCCAGATAAGACAGGGAGCCAAAGGCCAGCACAACGCCATCCTCCCCTGCCTCTTTAAGAGCCATGTCCAGGGCTGTTTCCACCGAATCCGCCGCCTGTGTCCAGGCACAATAGGCTCCCGCTTCCCTGGCAAGAATCTCCGGAGGCAGACTTCTGCCCCGGTCCGGCAGCCAGACCGTATAGATCCGTTGTGCCAGGGGCGCCACGATTTGTGTCATAAGACCGTATTCCTTATCCCCAAACACTCCCATAATGAAAATCAGGCGCTTACCCTTCAAGCAGGTTTCCACACATTCCCTCAGCCTGAGGGCCGCGTCCCTGTTATGGGCTCCGTCCACAATCACCATGGGGGATTTCCTTATCAACTGGAACCTTCCCGGCCAGGAAACATGGGCCAGCCCCCTTCTCATGGCAGCTTCAGGTATGGAGATGCCCTGGCGGACCAGGGCAAAGGCTGCTTCCAGCGCAAGCGCTCCATTCTCCATCTGATACGGGCTGGGAAGAGATATCCTGATTCCCTCCATGTGCTTATATGTAAACACATTTTCCATGGGACACCCGGACGTCTCCTCCCTCTCCGGACAGGGTACGGCCCTCAGGCAGCCCGGCTCCACCTGGGTAAAGTTACACCCCGCTTCACTGGCCCGGTCCTTAAGCACCCCCAGCACCTCCGGGGGCTGGGACGCCGAGACAACTTCACAGCCCGGCTTCATGATCCCCGCCTTGCAGGCGGCAATTTCGCCCAGGGTATTTCCCAGCACCCCCATATGGTCCATGCTGATGGAAGTAAAAACAGCAGCCAGGGTATTTTCCACCACGTTGGTGGTATCCTGTTCCCCGCCCAGCCCGGTTTCCAGCACCACCATTTGACAGCCCTTCTCCTTAAAATACAGGAAAGCCATGGCTGTCTCTATCTCAAATACAGTGGGGATTCCTCTGCCCTTTTCCTCCATGCGCCCTGCCGCCGCCTTTACCTGCTCCGCCAACAGGGCAAACTCCCTTTCCGTGATCCAGGCGCCGTCTACCTGGTACCGCTCCCGCACCGACAGGACAGCCGGGGAGGTATAGGTGCCTGTACGGCAGCCCGCCTCTTTTAATATAGAAGAAAGGCAGGCTGACACGGATCCTTTGCCGTTGGTCCCCGCAATGTGGACAAATTTCAAATCCTGCTGCGGGTCCCACAGCTCCCCCAGCAGGTTTCTTATGGAATCCAGCCCCATGACGCTTCCCAGCCCGGACCTCTGCTCCAGAAACTCCATTGCCTCTTTAAAATCCATACCTGCCTCCTCTCCTGTCACGCCCAATTCTCAATCCTTCTGCACACAGCATCCCATCCTGCACCCGGACGGGGTTGCAGCGCAGCCGCCCAGGGCTGTTTCCCTCAGCTCCAGGGGAAGCCCTCTGCCAACCGCATACATGGCCTCCAGCATTTCATCAAAGGGAATCAGCTGCCGTATGCCGCTGAGCGCTGTCTCCGCGCAGACCAGGGCATTGGTGGCCCCGGCCCCGTTCCTGTTCTGGCAGGGACATTCCACCAGGCCGCCCACAGGGTCGCATACCAGCCCCAAAAGATTCATCAGGGCAGCGGACGCAGCGTCCAGGCTCTGGGCAGGCGTTCCTCCCATAAGCTCCACCGCGGCCGCAGCCGCCATGGCGCAGGCCACCCCCACCTCTGCCTGGCAGCCTCCCACGGCCCCCGACACCGTGGCGTTGCGCATGGCCAGATATCCAACGGCGGAGGCAGCAAACAACCCGTCCGTCACCTGGCTGTCCGGCAGGCCGTATTCCTCCTGGAGGGCCAGCATCAGCCCCGGCACAATGCCCGAGGACCCGGCTGTGGGCGCAGCCACAATCAGTCCCATGGAGGTATTGACCTCCAACACAGCCATGGCATATATGACAGCCCGGCCCATAACGCCGCTTAAAATGGAGGTGCCCTTTCTGCGCCGTTCCTCCATCCTGGCGGATTCCCCGCCGATCAGTCTGCCGATGGATGTGACCGGTTCCCTCAGGGGAAGGGTGGCCGAATCCCTCATGACCGCCAGCACATCCCTCATTCTGGCCTCAATCGCCTCCATGGAGACGCCTGTCAAATCGCATTCCCGCTGTTTCATCACTTCCGATATTGTCTTTCCCTGGACAGCACACTGCTCCAGAAGCTCTGCCCCGCTTTTAAAATCCATGTCCACCCCTCCTTACACCTGAACCAGCATGGTATGGTATACATGCGGGTTGCTGTTAATCCAGTCCGTAATTTCCAGAGGCAGGCGCTCGTCGGACTCCACGATGCAGTAAGCCTGCGCCCCCTTTTCCTCCCTGAAAAGCTTCATAAACGCAATGTTCACGTTGCAGTCGCTGAGGCACTTGGAAATGTGGGCCACCACCCCCGGTTTATCCTGATGTATGACAATCAGGGAACTGTACTCCCCTGTGAAGTCCACATCCACCTGGTTTATCTTTACGATGCGCACCTTTCCGCCGCCCAGGGATTCCCCGCGGACCGTCATCTCCTGGCCCTGGTCATTTACCATGCGGATATCCACGGTGTTGGGATGTACGTCCTTTTCCTTCTCATTTGCCAGAAAGGAATACCGCAGCCCCTGCTTCTCCGCGATGGAAAAGGAATCGCGGATCCGCCTGTCGTCTGTCTTAAATCCCATGATTCCCCCCAGCAGCGCCCGGTCCGTGCCGTGTCCCCGGTAAGTCCTGGAAAAGGAACCGTACAAGGTAAACTCTGCCTCGACTATCTGTCCTGCTATCATTTTCTGGGCCAGGAGGGCTATGGCCACCGCCCCTGCCGTGTGTGAACTGGAAGGCCCTATCATATTGGGGCCTAATACGTCAAATGCACTGATGACTGCCATAAACTGTTTCCTCCTGACATTCTGTTCTCCTGATTACTGCCTGCCCTTGAGTCTGCCGGGCGCCTGCCTGGGAACCGTGTGGATGCTGCCGCCTTCCAGCTCCTCCAGCGCTTCCCCCACCGCCTCATTGTAGGTGGGATGGGCGCGCATACCCAGAAGCAGCTGCGGCACGGTCAGCTTATTTGCAACCGCGGTGGCCATCTCCCCGATCATATCCGTGGCCCTGGCGCACATCATCTGGGCCCCCAGCACCACCTTGGTGTCGTCCTCTGCGATGATTTTGATGAAGCCTCTCTCCTCCCTGGATATCTGGGATTTCCCGTTGGCAGACATCAGGAATTTCCCCACCGATACAGGTATTTTGGCCTGGGCCGCCTCGTCCTCCGTCAGTCCCATGGAGGCAATCTCAGGGCTGGTGTACACACAGCTGGGAACAACAGACAGATCAATGGAGTGGCCGCTTCCCGCCAGGTGCTCCGCCACCCATACGCCCTGGGCGCTGGCCACATGAGCCAGCTGGATTCCCTTAATCACGTCTCCGATGGCGTACACGCCCTCCATGGATGTCTCAAACTTGGAATCCACCACAATTCGTCCCCGCTCCATGGCAAGCTCTGTCCCCGGTCCCAGCAGTTTTTCCGTTTCCGGCACCCTGCCTGCGGCCGACAGCACATAATCCGCTTCCTCCCGCTTCTCCTCTCCCTATTCCTCGAAGACGCAGGCCAGGCCATGTTCCGTCTTTTCAATTCTCTGTACCGTGGCTCCCGTATAGATTTTGATTCCACGCTTTTTGAGAATCATTTTCAGGTTCTGGGAAATGTCCTTATCCAGGTTTGCCAGGAGCCTGGGAAGGGCCTCCACTATGGTCACCCGGATGCCAAGGGATGAAAATACAGAGGCAAATTCAGCTCCGATCACGCCTCCGCCGATTATCAGCAGGCTTTCCGGCGCATGCTCAAGCTCAAACAGCCCGTCGCTGGTAAGCACTCCGGGCAGATCCAGTCCCTGGATGGGCAGGTTCATTGGTTTTGAGCCTGAGGCCAGCAGCACATGCTTTCCTTTTAACACCCGGCTTTCCTCTTCCCCTTCACACCCTGTCACCAGCACAGTTTTGTCCGCCTGAAGGGTGCCGGTTCCCCTGACCAGCGTCACGCCGTTTGCCTTAAAGAGCTGCTCCACTCCCTGTCTCAAGCTTCCTGACGTGCTCTCCTTGTATTCCAGAATCTTATCATACTCATACCGGACATTCTCTGCAAAAATTCCGAACTGCCCGCCCTCCTTCATCTCCCTGTAAAGCTGGGACGCATGAATCATAGCCTTGGCCGGAATACAGCCACGGTTCAGGCAGGTTCCCCCTACCTCCCTGTTTTCCACCACTGCCACCGTAAGCCCCAGCTTGGCGCCCTTGATGGCCGCCACATAACCGCCGGGCCCTGCTCCTATGATAACCAAATCAAATATATCTGCCATTTTTCCTCCTATTGCCGCCGGAGCGCGCCGGAATCCCTTCCAACACGCTCCCCGGCACTGCCTGTATTGTTCCGTAAATCAGTTGCTTACTCCTGCTCCCCCGTATAGCGCAGCACCGGCTTTCTGGCCGCGGTCACCTCGTCCAGCCTGCGGACCGGAGTCCTGACCGGAGCCTGATGAAGGCTCTCCGGGTCTGCCTTTGCCGCCTCATAAATACTCCGGAATACCTCAATGGCTTCGTCCAGGGTCTCCTTTGACTCTGTCTCTGTGGGCTCCACCATCAGGGCCTCATGGACAATCAGCGGGAAGTACATGGTGGGCGGATGGATACCGTAATCCAGAAGTGCCTTGGCAATATCCATGGCCGACACATTGATATCGTGTTTCAAATCCTCCAGCGTCATGACAAATTCATGCATGCAGGTCTCATTGTAAGCCATCTTATACAGGTCCGACAGCTTATTCATCATATAGTTGGCATTTAACACCGCGTTGGAGGATGCCTCGGGAATCCCTTCCCTACCCAGGGTCATGATGTAGGCCAGTGCCTTTACCACCACCCCGAAGTTTCCATAGAACATCTTCACCCTTCCAATGGATTCCGGCGTCTTAGCCATAAAGTCCGGAAGGAAGGGCCTCAGGCATTCCTTGCAGCCCACAGGGCCGCTTCCCGGACCGCCGCCGCCGTGAGGCGTGGAAAATGTCTTGTGAAGGTTCAGGTGGATTACGTCAAATCCCATATCTCCCGGCCTCACAATGCCCATAACCGCGTTGAGGTTGGCTCCGTCGTAATAGCACAGCCCTCCCGCCTCATGGACAATGCGGGTAATCTCCAGGATATTCTTGTCAAAGAGCCCTACCGTGTTGGGATTGGTCAGCATCAGGCCCGCCGTGTCCTCCCCCCCACTGCCTCCTTAAGCTTATCCAGATCCACGCATCCGTCCTCCCTGGAGGGAATGCTGACAACGCTGTATCCAGCCATGGCGGCGCTGGCTGGATTGGTGCCGTGGGCGGAGTCAGGGACAATGATCTTGGTCCTCTTCTCATCCCCTCTGAAATGGTGGTAAGCCTTCATCAGCAGCAGACCCGTAAATTCCCCATGGGCGCCTGCCGCGGGCTGAAAGGTCATGGCATCCATGCCTGTTATTTCACACAGATACTGCTCCGCCAGTTCAAACACCCTGAGGGCGCCCTGGACCGTATGCTCAGGCTGCAGCGGATGGATGCCGGTAAAGCCCTCCAGGGACGCAGCTTCCTCGTTTACCTTGGGGTTGTATTTCATGGTGCAGGAGCCCAGGGGATAGAAGCCGTTGTTGACGCCGTGGGCCCGCCCCGCAAGGCTGGTATAATGTCTGCTGATTTCATTTTCAGAAAGCTCGGGCAGGTTCAGTTTCCTCTCCCTGCCAATTCCTATTTCGTGGACTGGCACGTCGCAGTCCGGAAGCAGGTGGCAGTGTCTGCCAGGAGTTCCTTTTTCAAATATTAATTTCATACCCCGCATACCTCCTTCACGATTTGGACTGCCTGGTCTATGTCTTCCTTCCGGTTCTGCTCCGTGGCGCACCAGAGAATCTCCCTATCATTTAAGGGCAGTCCTCCCAGGATTCCCTTCTCCTCCAGAGCCTTTAAGATAAGGCCGCTGTCCGTATCGCTCTCGGTGACGAACTCATGGAAGAATTCCCTGTCATACCTGGCCGTAAGGCCGGCCTGTTCCAGCTGTTCCTTCAGGTAATGGGCCTTGGAGGTGCAGAGAAGGGCTGTCTTTCTCATCCCCTCCCCTCCCATGGCCGCCATATATACGCTGGCAGTCAGGGCGCAAAGGGCCTGGTTGGAGCACACGTTGGAGCTGGCCTTTTCATGCCTTATGTGCTGCTCCCTGGCCTGGAGGGTCAGCACATACGCTCTCTTGCCGTCCACATCCTTTGTCTCTCCCACGATTCTGCCCGGAAGCTTTCTTCCCATGGCTGATGTGGCTGTCATAAAGCCCAGGTACGGGCCGCCGAAGGAAAGGGGCATGCCCAGAGGCTGGCCGTCTCCAACCGCAATATCCGCCCCGCATTCCGCCGGCGTGGGCAGAAGCGCTAGGGAGATGGGGTTGCAGCCCATAATATATTTGGCTCCCTTTTCATGGGCGATTTCTCCCAACAGGCCGCATTCCTCCAGATTACCATAGTAGTTAGGCTGCTGCACATAGAAGCAGGCTGCCGTGTCGTCCAACAGCTCCCTTAATGCGTCCGCGTCCGTGACTCCGTCCTTTGCGGGAACCATCACCACCTGGGCTCCGCTTCCGAAGCAGTAAGTCTTTACCACCTCTATGACCTGAGGGTGTGTGGTTTCAGACAGATACACCCTGCTTCTCTTCCTGTCCCTGCACATGGCCGCTGCCTCGGCCGCCGCCGTGGCCCCGTCATAGACAGATGCGTTTGACACATCCATGCCGGTAAGCTCGCAGAGCATGGTCTGGTATTCAAATATGGACTGAAGGATGCCCTGGCTGATTTCAGTCTGGTAAGGGGTGTAGGATGTAAGGAATTCCTCCTTGGATACCACACTCTTTACGATGGAAGGTATGTAATGGCTGTAAGCTCCCGCTCCCCTGAATATATGTTTAAATACCACATTCTGTTGTGCGATTTCCTTCATCTTACTGATGACTTCCATTTCGCTAAGCCCCCCGGGAAGCTTTAAACCGCCTTTTACACGGACATCCTGGGGTATATGGGAAAACAGCGCCTCAAAGCTGTCAAAGCCGATTTCCCTGAGCATTTCCTGCTGCTCTTCACTCGTATTGGGTACATAAGAACCCATGGGTCCACCTCCTTCTCAAGATGTCTACAGTGTTTCCAGATATGCCTCGTAGGCCTCCCCGTCCATCAGTTCCTCTTTGCCGCTTACATCCTTTACCTTGATAAACCACGCGTCGTAGGGGCTCTGGTTTACAGACTCCGGACTGTCCAACAGCTCCTCATTGATTTCCTCCACCTGGCCGGTCACAGGTGAAAGCACATCTGATACCGCCTTCACGGACTCCACATCTCCAAATGCTTCTCCTGCCGTCACATCATCTCCCGGCTCCGGAAGGTTGATAAATACCAGGTCTCCCAGGGCGTCCTGGGCATAATCCGTAAGTCCCACCACCACGGTTGTTTCATCCACTGTCTTCACCCACTCATGGGATTTTGTATACATTAATTCTTTTGGCACGTTCATTTTCATTTTCTCCTTGTTTTTCGATTATTTATAGTCCTTGCTTATTTCTCTCTCTTATAAAATGGAAGCTTCACCACTTCCGCCCCAACCCTGCGGCCTCTCACATCCACCTCTACCTGGGTGCCCGGCTCCTTGTAGGCGATATCCACCAATGCCATGGCCGCCGGATATCCCAGATACGGGCAATGGGTGCCGGACGTGGTGGTTCCAATCTGCTGTTCCCCGGCATATACCGGCTCATGCTCGCGGATGATGCCGCGGCCTGTAACCTTAAGCCCCACGCGCTTCCTGGTGAGAGGTCCCTTTTCCTGCAGCGCCTTCTTGCCGATAAAGTCTTCTTTATCCATCTTGACAAAGATGCCAAGTCCGGCTTCCTTCGGCGTGATGGTATCATCCATCTCATGGCCGTAAAGAGGCATGGACGCCTCCAAGCGGAGGGTATCCCTGGCCCCCAGGCCGCAGGGAATCAAACCTTCCTCCCTGCCAGCTTCCAACAGCAGCTCCCACAGCCTGGGAGCGTCCTTCCCGGCCATGTAGATTTCCACTCCGTCCTCGCCCGTATATCCCGTTTTGGAAATAATACAGGGAATTCCGTCGATAAGGCAGTCCTTCTCAAAGGAATAATACTTATCCGGAATGGAATCGGGCTCCGCCACCTTCTTAAGCACATCTAGGGCTTTTGGTCCCTGAAGGGCCAGCTGGCCCACCTGGTCGGATATGTCCTTAAGCTCCACATCACCGGACACATGGTCCTTCATCCACTGGTAATCCTTATCCTTGTTGGATGCGTTGACAACGATAAAATAGCTATTGTCCTTGATTTTATAGACAATCAGGTCATCCACCACGCCCCCTGCCTCGTTGCGCATGGGGCTGTATCTGGCTGTGCCGTCCTCCATGACCGTGTAATCATTGGTCAGGAGCATATTCACATTTTTCAGGGCATCCGGCCCGCTTAAAAGAATCTCGCCCATATGGGACACATCGAAGAGGCCGCACTGCTCGCGCACTGCCATGTGCTCCGCAATCACTCCCTTTTCATACTGGACCGGAAGGAGGTAGCCTGCAAACGGCACGATCTTCCCCTTATACTTTACATGCATGTCATACAGCGGTGTCTTTAATTCCATATTCTCTGCTCCTTTTCTCCCTATTTTATGATGCCTGTTTACTGGTACAGCGGATAGTTTCCGCAGATCTTGTCAACCTGGCCTCTGATGTAATCAGCCTTGGCCTCAAAATCCGTGGCTGCCAGCCAGATACATTGGACAATCTTTTCCATATCCTCCTCCTTCAGTCCCCTGGAGGTAACTGCCGGTGTTCCGATACGCACGCCGGAGGTGACAAAGGGGCTTCTGGGATCGTTTGGAACCGTATTTTTATTCAGGGTGATGTATACCTGGTCGCAGCGGTTTTGAAGCTCCTTGCCGGATACCTCCATTCCCCTCAGGTCCACCAGCATCAGGTGGTTATCCGTCCCTCCTGTGAGAATGTTGAAGCCCTGCTTTTTAAGGGCTGCTGCCAGGGCTGCCGCGTTCTTAACCACCTGCTCCTGGTATGCCTTGAATTCCGGCTTCAGCGCCTCGCCGAAGCAGACTGCCTTGGCTGCGATGACATGCTCTAAGGGTCCGCCCTGGATTCCCGGGAAAATGGCCTTATTGAAATTAAATTTATCTGCCGCTGCCTGGTTTGCCAGAATCATGCCGCCCCTTGGGCCTCTCAGGGTCTTGTGGGTTGTTGTGGTAACCACGTCCGCGTAGGGAATGGGGCTCGGATGAAGGCCTGCCGCCACCAGTCCGGCGATGTGGGCCATATCCACCATCAGGTAAGCCCCCACCTTGTCGGCCACTTCCCTGAACCGCTTGAAATCAATGGTCCGGCAGTAGGCGCTGGCCCCTGCGATGATAAGCTTCGGCTTGGAGGCAACGGCTGTTTCCTCCAGCTTGTCATAGTCAATGTATCCCTCCTCATTGACGCCGTAGGGCACAATGTTGAAATACAGGCCCGAAAAGTTCACAGGGCTTCCGTGTGTCAGATGGCCGCCGTGGTCCAGGTTCATGCCCATAACCGTGTCGCCGGGCTTTAACATGGCAACAAACACAGCCATGTTGGCCTGGGCCCCGGAATGGGGCTGCACATTCACGTAGTCGCATCCGAACAGCTTCTTTGCCCTCTCAATGGCAATGGTCTCCACCACGTCCACAAACTCACATCCGCCGTAATAGCGTTTTCCCGCGTATCCTTCCGCGTATTTGTTGGTGAGCACCGTGCCCATGGCAGCCATCACCGGCTCTGAAACAATGTTCTCGGAAGCAATCAGCTCCAGATTCCTTCTCTGGCGTCCGCACTCGGCCTTGATTGCCTCCCCTATCTCTTTGTCATATCCCTCAATAAAATCCATTACCTGTTCAACCATTGGTTATATCCTCCTTTTTATTTTTCATCACGGTCTTATCCATATGCCCTGCTTCTGCCTCCGAAACCATACCACCTCCCCATCCCTACCGTGCGCTTTTTTGAAGACCGTCCCGGACCTATACATGCCCTGCGTCCATGGCCCGGATATCAAAAAAAGCGCACGAACAAAAAATGTTCATGCGCTCTGTCTTTGTACCTGAAAGATTTGGCTTCGTCGGTGCTATCGCTTTCCAGAGTTTCGTCCAGTATCCGGTTCTTTTGCCTGAGAGTTCTTCGCTTCCCCTTCGGCGCTGCCTGAGCAGTCTCTCCCGAATCCATCATCCGATTATATAAAATTGTCAACAAAAGCATTTCTATCAGCTCTGCTTTGTGCTAATGTCATAGTATCACACTTAATATTTTCAGTCAATAGGTAAAATGTGTTTAATTTTTAACGCATTTTTCTCTTATTACACTGCAATTTTCGCCGTATTTCCTGTTTCTTCCTGTTCCTTTATGCACATACGGCTGACCCTGTAGGAGTACAAAAGGAAAGCTGTCATGACGATAGCGAGGACTGCCACGATGATCCAGGCAATGTTGTATGAGCCTGTCAAATCATAGGCCGACGCAATCATAGGACCGCCCAGTGCATATCCCACGCTGTGGAACAGGCTGAGACATCCATAGATTTCCGCGTAATGCTTTGTGCCGAAGATTCCGCTGGTGAGGACCGGGGCGCTTACGGTTCCTATACAGGTACCGAACCCGAACAAAATTGCCATCAGGTACAGGAAGGGCTGGTGTTTAATAAATATCAAACAAATAACGGAGAGGAGGAACATGGTATTCCCAAATAGTATACCGGCCTTCACTCCATACCTGTCATAAATATGTCCCAGTATCAGTTTTCCGGGAATGGCAATGAACAGGTACAAGGATGCGATGGAGGCCGCTGTGGTGGTGGCATATCCGGCGTCCATAACCGAGGCCGGTATCTGGGTAATGACGGCGGCAGTGGCTGAAATCAGCGTACACCCCAATACAAAGCACCAGAACACAGGCTTTCCCTTTATCTCCTTCAGAGACACATTCCACTCCCGTTCTGCCTTCTTTGCCTTTCCAGTCTCTCCCCCTTCGTCCGCGCCGTATGCCTTGGTTCCCATATCCGCGGGAGTCCGCCTGATGACCAGAAGTACCAGAGGAACCAGGATAACCAGCCTGGTAAGGCCCACGGCCTTGTATGTAAACCGCCACCCATGGGAGGCGATGAGATTTCCGATAACGGGACTTAAGATGGTTCCACCTATGCTGGAGCCCACCATGGCAATGCTCATAACAAGCCCCCTCTTTTTCCTGAACCAGTTGGTAATGAGTACGCTGACCGGGATCATAGTGGAACCGCATTCAAAAAATCCGATACAGGCAGCTGTCACGTAAAACTGGGGCAGGGTGCTGGCAAAGGAATAACAGTAGTAAGCCACACAGTTTCCAATCATACATACCACCAGCGCTTTGTGCATGTAGGGCTTTGACATGACTTTCCCAATGAACGGCGACATAAATGCCATCATCAGGGCAGCAATGGTGCTGACCAGGGCGTATCCGCTCCTGGTAAATCCCAGGTCCTCTGTCACCGGTTTTGTAAACAAGCTGGCGCAGCTCACCAGGGGCGCATACCCCAGCCCCATAATCAGGATACAGGTCAGCAGTATGAGCCAACCGTAAAAAAAGCGTTTCTTTTCTGCCATATTACCCTCTCTTTCCATGTGCGCGGTTTACTGGTTCCCATGACGTTCCAGCCATCTGATGGCTGTTCCGGCATAAATTGCAGCGCCTTTGGCAAGGGCCGTCTCATGAAAACGCACCTTGGGATTGTGTTCCGCATACCGCTTTGAAACATCCTCGATTCCGGCCCCGATGCACATATAGCTGGCCGGTATTTTCTGGGAAATATAGGCAAAGTCCTCGGATCCCATCACATGATAAGCGCAGACCGCCTTTAACTCCGGCTCCAGCTCCTTAAGATCCTCCACAATCTCCTGGTTCAGCTCCTGGTTGCACCTGACAATGGGGACATCGCTTATGACCTCAATCTCCGCCTTTGTGCGGTAGGCCTCTGCGACGGAAGGAACGATTTCATTCAGCCGTTCAATCAGATGGGCCATTGTCTTTTCGTCAAAGCTTCTCATGGTTCCCTGCAGGACTGCCGTCTCAGGAATCACGTTGGAGGCGCTGCCCGCGCAGAACTGGCCGATGGTCAGTGCTGTCTCTGAGATGGCCGGACACTCCCTGGCAATGAGCTCCTGCAGCGCCAGATAGATATGTACGCCTGTGTTGATGGGATCAATGCATTTTTCCGGCCTGGAGCCATGTCCGCCCTGGCCTGTAAGGGTGATTTTAAATCCGTAAACGCCTGCCATGGGAAGGCTTCCGTACGCAACATATTCCGGGGACATCTGGGCCGCCACGTGCATGGCAAAGGCGCTGTCCACCTTGGGATTTTCCAGTACCCCATCCTCGATGGCGGCCCTGGCTCCCTGGAAGGTCTCCTCCCCCGGCTGGAACAGAAGCTTTACCTGGCCCTTAAGCTCTGACTCATGCTGCTTCAAAAGCTTTGCCGCTCCCAGCAGCACCGTGGCGTGAAGGTCATGACCGCAGGCATGCATCCTGCCGTTTTGCGACGCGAAGGCTTCCCCTGATTCCTCATGGAAGGGCAGGCCGTCCATATCGCTGCGCAGCATAAAACACCTGTCCCCTTTTCCAAGGATACCTACCACACAGGATCCATTAACCTTAAGCTCATAGGGAATCCCCATTTCCTCTAACCGTTCCCTCACAAACGCACTTGTATCAGGGAGCTCAAGCCCCAGTTCCGGCATGGTGTGAAGCTTGCGCCTCCAGGCAATCAGATCTGCCTCCATGGCTTTTGCCTCTTCCAGTAATTCTCTGTACATTCTTTTACCCCTTTCCTTCAGACAGGTTCTGCTGTGTTCTATCAGTCTTAACCCTTAGCTTTTTATAACTACTTCCCCGGAGTTTCGTTACTTTTATTGATTTCTGTGATATAATCTTACCATAGTTTCCAGACATTCGGTTATTCCGAATATTTTATCAGTTATAACCATTTGATTATTAAGCAATATGTACAACAAAGGGGTCAACACCATGAATTTCAGCCATTTAGAATATGCAATGACCGTGGCGGAATGCCGGTCCATCAACAAAGCTGCCAGGAAGCTGCTTGTCTCCCAGCCCTATTTAAGCGGAGTCCTCAAAAATCTGGAGGAGGAACTGGGCTGCCAGCTGTTCAAGCGCAGCCACAATGGAATCCTCCTGACAGAAAAAGGGGAACGCTTTATGGACAGCGCCCGCACCATTCTGTATGAATATGAGAAATTAAAGCAGCTGTCCTGTGATGAGGCAGTACAGCCCATGGAGATTTCTTCCTATTTCGTATCCAATATCATGAGACTTTTTCTGGAATTCAAAAAACAGTCCGGTGAGCAGTTGCCGGACCGTCTGACAGAGCTGGGGAATCAGGAGGTCATAGAGTCGGTTGCGGCAGGCCGCACACGTCTTGGTTTCATTCTGTGTGCTGCTGAGAAAAAGGACAAATACCTGCGGCTGGTCAGGGACTTCCACTGTTCCTGCGAGGAGCTCATGACCTCCATTCCCCTGTATGTGATGGTTTCAAATGAACATCCTCTATATAAGAAAGCTTCTGTCTCCATGAAGGAACTGCTGGACTACCCCTACGTGCATTTCAATGATGTCTCAGCCATTTCCTACCTGAAGCTGGTAGGCCTGGCCGACCATCCCAACCGCCTAGAGGTGGATAACCGCGGGCAGTTCTTTGACGCCATCCGCGAGGGTCAGTACATCTCCCTGTCAGTCAGAGGCAAGACCTCGGACGGGCGCGGGTTCTGTTTTGTGCCCATCAGTGATAAAACCCTGTATCTGAACCTCTATTTTGTGACTCAGGCAGACTACCGGCTTAATAAAAG
>JAJQEA010000171.1 GCA_021201905.1 Clostridia bacterium | reverse complement strand
GCAGAAGTGGCGGAATTGGCAGACGCGCACGGTTCAGGTCCGTGTGGTAGTAATACCTTGTGGGTTCGACTCCCATCTTCTGCAGGCAGAAAACAGGAATTTCCATGATGGAGATTCCTGTTTTTTCGTTTATCCCATTTCCCGCAGCAGACCGGCCCGGCGGCAGACTGGCCCAACAACAGACTGACCCAGCGGCATACAAACCGGCCCGGCGGCAGACAGTCCGGCGCCACCGGCACCTTCAGACTGGCGCGTCCCGCTCTCCCCGCCTCCGCCTATTCCCCATCCTGTTCAGGAACATAGGGGCATGTGGTTCTGCGCACAATCAATGTGGGATCCAGTATCACCCGTTCCGGCTTTTCCTGAGGGTTTTTCAGCTGCTTTATCATCAGACGGGCCGCGTGCTCGCTCATCTCTCTGACATGCTGGCTCACCGTTGTCAGGCCGATGTCATAGAGGGACGAAAAAACAATATTGTCGAAACTCACCACGGAAATCTGTTCCGGAATCTTAACCCCTGACTCCCGGCAGTACTCAACAAACCCAATGGCCATCATATCGTTGAAAACCACGATTCCCTTTGGACGGTTCTTCAAATCCGATATATAAATCTTGGCCAGCTCGCTTCCCGTGTCCAGCTTCAAATCACCTTTGAATACATTTTGCTCCTTAAAGGGGAGCCGGTAATTCTCCAGCGCCTGCCTGTATCCCCTGAACCGCTGCTCCGACGCCGACGAGACATCCGGCCCCTTCACAAAGGCTATCTCCGGATATCCCAGCTCGATGAGGTGCATGGTTGCAATGTAACCGGCTTTAAAATTATCCGACAGCACGGAATCCCCTTCATAGGACCCCAGGATCCTGTTTACCAGCACAACCGGAATCTCAATATTCTCCAATTCCTCTTCGATTTCCTCTGACTGGGCAGTAAGCAAAAATACACCGGAAAAATTAAACTGGATAGCCATATGAATGAACTCTTTTTCCCGTCTGATATCATATTCGCTGTTCAGGACCATCAGCATATATCCATTGTTGTGAAGAATCTTCTGAATGTAGAAGGTAAGATCCGCATAGAACGGATTTCGGATGTCGCTGACAATCAGCGCGATGATGCTCTGTCTGCCCTTGCTCAGGCTTCTGGCTATTGTATTCGGCTGATAACCTATCTCCTCCACGAAATCCAGCACCTTTTTGCGCAGCTCCTCCCCGACTCCCGGCGAGTTGTTCATGGCTCTGGAAATAGTGGAACGCGATACCCCCAGCATCTGGGCCACGTCGGAAATGGTATACTTATCTTTTTTCTGGATACTCATTCTCTTACTTCCTTATCTGCTTTGAAATAACATGGCTGTGATCCACCTATCCCAA
This sequence comes from Clostridia bacterium, assembly GCA_021201905.1. Lineage (GTDB taxonomy): Bacteria > Bacillota > Clostridia > Lachnospirales > Lachnospiraceae > Enterocloster. The sequence continues at coordinate 19,211 of JAJQEA010000171.1, read as the reverse complement.
TAAGCGTCTTGCTATTATTATAATATAAGTAAAAATGTAATGCAATCGGTAATGCGAGAATCGAAAAAGGAGGAGCAGCCCCAGCTGTCCCCCTTTTCGCCCGTCAGCCTTAATTGAACGGCGCCGGATAAATGGTATCGTGTTTTGCAATATCAAAAGGCCATACAGTAACAAGCGCACCATCCTGGAACTGAGCGATTGTCAGCTTGCCGTCCATGTTGGTATTCTTATAAGGAATACCGTTAAATTCAGACTCGGAGAACTTGATGGTATCATAAGGAAGAATAATCTCCTCGCCTCCCGGGAAGGCGTCCTTAATCTCCAGAGCGCTCAGCTCATCCTTTAAGGCTTCCGAGGTAATCTCCTCGCCCGCATCCGCTAGGTTCTGAAGGGCTGTCCTGAATATCCACACCACCGTGTACGCCTCAGCGGAATGCCCGTTCATATCAACGCCGTACTTTGCCTTAAACGCATCCGAAACCTTGGTCCCCTTGTCGCCGGGTAGGAATTCTGTAGCTGTAAGGATTCCGTTGGCAAGACCGCCCACGGACGGCAGATAGGAGGATTCCGTATAGCCATTTGCCTTGGCTATCATGATGCCAGGTTTGTATCCCTGCTCATTCATGGTCTTTGTAAGGAGAATTGCATCCGACACATAATTGTCAACAATGAGAGCGTCCGGATTCAGGGATTTCAACTGAAGCACCTCGCTGGTCAAATCCGCCGCGCCCTGGGAGTAAAGAACCTCTCCCTTAAACTCCAGTCCGTTCTTTTCCGCAAAGTATTTTGCCCAGGTCGCTGTCTGCTGTCCCAATTCGGTGTTGTCCGCGCAGACCGCAACGCTCTTCACGTCAATATCATCCGCGGGATCCTTGGCTGACAAATCCAGGAGATACTGCTCCATATCACGAATAAACATCATATTGGTGGGAGCCAGACGGAAGAAATACTTGTATCCGTGAGAGGTAAGGGAATCCGACGTGGCGTTGGCTGTTATCATGGGCACCTGGTAGTTTTCAGCCACCTGGGACACCACCTCGGTAACGCCGCTCTGATAGGCTCCCATCACCGCCATCACCTTATCCTGGGTAATCAAACGCTCCATCTCCGTCATGCCCGTGGCGTTGGCCCCCTGGGTATCACCGTATACAATCTGGATGGGACGGCCGCTTATTCCCCCTGCCCCATTGATTTCCTCCACAGCCAGGTCAATGCCGTCCTTCATGTTCTGGCCCGAGTCAGCCAGCGCTCCCGTCATGGGATACAGCGCGCCAATGAGTATGGGGTCCCCGTCAGCCGTGGACTCCTTCGCGGGCTGCGCCGCGCTGTCACTGCCAGCGGCCGTGGACTCCGCAGCCGCTCCCCCAGCCGTCCCCGCGGCCTCTGCGGCCCCCTTCTGTCCTCCTGAACCATATCCCCCGCATCCGGACAGCATACCCACTGCCATAGCCGCGCTTAATGTCAATGCCACCAATTGTTTCCTCATGTATTTCTCCTCCTTTTATTTGATTAACCCATATAAGGGCCATCCTTCATTTTCATTCCGTACCCACTCTAGAATCCAAGATACGCTTTTTTTACCTCATCGTTGTTCAAAAGCTCTTCCGCTGTGCCGGATACGGTAATCTGTCCGTTTTCAATCACATAGCCCCTGTTGGCAATCCTCAGCGCCTTTCTTACATCCTGCTCCACCAGTATGATGGTAAGCCCGGATTCCTGCGCCACCTCTTTGGCGATGGAGAATATGTTGTCCACAATGTTGGGGGCCAGTCCCAGAGACGGCTCATCCATAATAAGAAGCTTTGGAAGCCCCATCATGCCCCTGGAAAAGGCAAGCATCTGCTGTTCGCCTCCGCTCAGGGTGCCTGCCAGCTGGTTCTTTCTGTCCTTCAGCTTGGGAAACCAGGTATAAATCCGCTCAATGGTATCCTTCTTGGCCGCCTTCGCCACCTTGCTGCTGGCTCCCATCTCCAGATTCTCATAGATGGTCATGGAAGGAAACAGCTGCCTGCCCTCCGGAACCAGGATAATCCCGTGGTCAATAAAGGTTCTGCAGGCGGCTCCGGTGAGATCGTGTCCATCCAAACAGATATTTCCCTGAAATGGCCTGATCAGCCCGGCGCAGGACTTGACCGTCGTGCTCTTTCCCGCTCCGTTGCTTCCCACCAGGGCTACGATTTCCCCTTTATCCGCCGTAAATTCAATATCCCAAAGCACCTGAATGTCCCCATACCGGACATTGATTTTATTTACCTCAAAATACCTGTCTGCCATATCAATGTTCCTCCTTACCAAGATAAATCTCGATGACATAGGGGTCATTCATTACCATCTCCGGAGTTCCCTCCGTTATTTTCTCGCCGTGATGCATCACAACCACCTTCTGGCAGAGATTGGCCACGGCTCTCATAACATGCTCAATCAGCAGTATGGTGGTTCCGTTTTCATTGATTTTGCGGATCAGCTCCACCGCCTCGTCTGTTTCCGTGGGATTTAAGCCAGCCATAACCTCATCCAGAAGCAGCATATCGGGGTCCGTGGCCAGGGCTCTGGCCAGTTCCAGGCGCTTCTTAAAGGGAGTGCCCATTTCCCCCGGCAGCCAGTCCTTCCGCTCGTACAATCCGGTAAAATGCAGGATTTCCTCCGCGTATTCCTTTGCCTCTTTCACTGATTTATACTTTTTTCTTCCATATAAAGCGCCAGAGGCAACGTTATCCAATACAGACATGGATGCCAGAGGCTTCATGATCTGGAATGTCCTGGCAATTCCCATGGACGTGTAGTGGTATGGCTTCATGCCGGTAATTTCTTTATTTTTATAGATAATGTGGCCGGCCGTTGGCGGGAACACGCCGCTGATCATATTGAATACCGTTGTCTTTCCGGCTCCGTTGGAACCGATGAGCCCGGTAATGCCGCCCTCCTCCACAGCGAAGCTGACTCCGTCCACAGCCTTCAGTCCTTTGAAATTCTTGCTCAAATCCTTTATTTCCAATATATTGCCCACTTAAAACGCCTCCTCTCCCGGTTTACTTTTTACCGTCCATCCTGTCAAACATCTCATTGACCTTTACCTTGAATTTGCTGCCGTTATACCAGCCCATAATACCCCTTGGCTGGAACAGGATAACCACAATCAGAATGATGGCGTAAACCAGCAGATTGGCTCCGGGCGCTATGCTGCTCAGGGTAGAGTTGAGATACTGAGCCAGCGGCGTGAGAATGATGGCTCCAATCAGGGGGCCTGTCACGCTTCCGATTCCTCCGATGACAGCCGGAAGAACGAATTCCACGGACTGCGCCTGGATCATGATGTCCGGATTAATGAAACGGATATAATTTGCATAGAACACGCCGCATACGGCAATCAGTCCGCAGCTGACAAAGGTTGCCAGCACCTTATATTTGAGGGGATTGATTCCGATAGCGTTGGCCGTGTCCTCATCTTCCCTCACCGTCTTTAAGGCATACCCAAACTCGGAACGGTCAATTGCCCGCACAATCAGATAGACCGCTATTACCATAAGAAGGGACAGATAAAAATAGGGCACCTTGCTCTTGAATCTCAGCAGAGCCAGGGAATTATCGCCAAAGGGAAGCAGAAGCCCCTGCCCCTTGCCGGCAAAATCCCAGTTGGTCATCAGATTGCGGAACGCCTCTCCAAAAGCAATGGTAACCAGGGAAAAATAGGGTCCCCGCAGAACAAAACAGGGAGACAGGAGCAATGCGGTTAAGGCTCCCACAAACAGGAACACCAGAGGAATGCTGATCCACGGCGACACGTTCAGCTTAACCAGAAGCAAGGTTGACATATATGCGCCCAGTCCCATAAAGGAGGCGTGGCCCAGGGAAATCTGGCCTGTCAGTCCCCCCAGGATACTCCAGGCCAGGGACGCGCTGGCCATGTAAAATGTCATCACACAAATCGACAGCAGGTACGGTGTACGGACAAATACGGGTATCACAGCCGCGATTAGAAGTAAAATCAATAATAAAATCTGTCTGGAACCTATTTTTTTCTTCATTGCAATCTACCCCCGTCTTGTTTTCACTGTCTGCTTCACTACCAGAATCAATATAAATGCCAGGAACACGATGGTATCCTTAAAGGAGGAACCCACAACCACGGCTCCCACGGTTTCCATAAGTCCCAGCACAATGCCGCTGACAAAGGCTCCGATTACACTCCCCAGTCCGCCCATGGTCACCACAATAAAGGACCTTGTCCCATACACGGCGCCAACCGTGGGGAATACATAATAAAAGGACATCAGACAGGCTCCGGTGATTCCCGCAATGGCGGCTCCCAGACCGTATGTAGTGGCATAGACCAGCTTTGTCTTGATACCGCAGACCTGCGCTCCGGTACTGTTCTGGGAAGTGGCGCGAATCTGCTTTCCTATATTGGTATACTTTAAGAAAGCAAACAGCAGGATGGTTACCGCCAGAAGAATCACAAAGCTCAGCACCTTGGGAAGGCTTAAATTGATAGCTCCCAGCTGCACGATTTTCTCAGAAAACATACTCTGGGCCGTTCTGTAATCCGACTTAAAATAAAGAAGCGCCACATTCTGGAACAGAATTCCCAGGCCAACCGTTAAAAACAGCACATTGGTATCGTCATTGCCGTGGAGGGACCGTGTAATCAGCGTAGACTGTAAAAGCGCCCCAAACCCAAACATTACCACCGCCACCATGGGAATTGCCACAAAAGGGGCAAGTCCGCATATGTCAAATAGAACAAAGGATATGTACATTCCCAGCATCAGCAGCTCGCCCTGGCAAAAGTTGATAATCTTCATAACTCCGAAAATCAGCGTCAGGCTCATACCGATAAGTGCATAAATTCCGCCCACCATAATCCCATTGGCAGCCGCCTGCAAAAATATATTCATGTTACTACCTCCCAACTAATTTGATAACAGCTCCGCGTTCACAGACGCGTTTCAGCCCGTTTCTACCTTCCCAAAAAACCTCCGTCCACCGGGATAACCGCCCCTGATATATAAGCAGAGGCATCGGAAGCCAAAAACACAGCCAGCCCTTTCAGGTCCTCCGCGGTCCCCCATCTTCCCATGGGTATCCTGCGGGTGGTTTCCTCGTATTGGGCAGGATTCTTCACCTTCATGGTGTCCGTCAGCGCCGTGGCCATGTATCCGGGGGCAATGGCGTTGACATTGATTCCTTCTGCCGCCCACTCATTGGACAATGCTTTTGTCAGCTGGGCAACCCCGCCTTTGCTGGCGCTGTAGGCAGGAACCAGAACACTTCCGAAAAAGGAATCCATGGACGCTATGTTGATAATCTTCCCGTAATGGCGGGCCGCCATAGACTTCCCAATCCTCTGGGACATGAAGAACACGGCGTTCAGGTTAAGCTCGATCACTTCATTCCAGTCATCCGGCGTCACCTCAAAGGCGGCGCATCGGTTCAGCGCTCCGGCCGCGTTAACCAGGATATCAACACGCCCGTTGTAAATCTCCATAATCCGCTCGCAGACAGCTTCCCGCTGCTGCTTCTTGCTCAAATCTCCTGTCACTCCATAAGCGGAAGGTCCGCTGCTTCCTATTTCCGCGGCAGCTTCCAACGCCCTCTCCGTCCGGCCGGTTATGATTACCTCCGCCCCGGAGCCGTGTAACGCCTGGGCAATTCCATATCCCAGTCCCCTGCTGCCTCCCGTGACAACCGCCCGGCGTCCTTCTAAATCAAGTATCATTCTTTTTGCCCCTCTCTTTCCTTGTATCTAGACGAGTCAATCCCCTCCTTTTGCGTCATGCGCTCTGTTTGCACTAATCGCAACCAGCGATTCGGTTTCGTAATGTTTCTCTCTTTTTAGAAAACAGTTTCGTTACGTTGTTCCAAGCATAGCACACGGTTTCGTTAAAATCAATAAGTTTATTCAGCTTTTTCTCTTGTTTTAATGCTTTTTTACTTTTTCAACAAATTTTCAGCTCATATATTGTGTATTTTTCAAAAATTGTTTATTTTTTATCAATATTATTGTGCATATGCTTTAGTTTAGCCCGTTTTAAAACCATCCTGTTTCTTCAATGTATGTACAATATGCATAATATTTTCACCATGTTTTTATATGATATTGTCTCTATTATAAAGTATCGCCCAAAATAAATACATTTTTCTTATTGACTATTGAATCATTTTCGTTTACTATTAGCCTTAAAGAACGAAATCGGTTTCTCTAATGCACGGGGGTATTAATTATGATTAACGTAACAACTCTTTGGAATCGCTCTTATACTGCGGATATGATAGAAAAGACCTTTTCCGGTAAGACGTATTTGACCTATCCCAATCTTCCCGCCAACTTATATGACGCATTATCCTTGTCCGCCGCACGCCATCCGGACAAGACAGCCGTTGTGGACGATAACGGCGCCGCCTATATATACACGGAACTGAGGGACATGGCCGACCATTTTTCTTCTTACCTATATTACATATCAGATATCAAGCCGGGAACCAAGACAGGCGTCATGATGTTCAACAGCGTTGAATTCTGCGTGACCTTCCTGGCTCTTACAAAGCTGGGGGCCGTGGTCATACCGCTGCCCAGCAAATACAGCCGGAACGAGGTGCTTTCCCTGACGGAAAAGGCCGATCTCCAGTACATCCTGTGTGATGAAAAATTTTACGACTGGTTCGTGCCGCTAGAAACCTCCGGCGTCCATCTCATGAAGCCAGGACGGGGGCAGGACGGATTTGGCTTTTCCAACCTCTGCGCCTCCTATCTCAGCCCTGTGCCGTCCCTTGGCAGGGAAGAGGATGACGCGCTCATCATGTTCACCTCCGGCACCACCTCCCAGAGCAAGGGAGTCATTATCAAGAATTACAGCATCATGCACGCCATTGTCTCCTACCAGAGAATTTTCCAGATAACGGACAGGGACTCCACTCTTATTCCCATCCCCATCTACCTGGTAACCGGGCTGGTGGCGCTTCTGGGGCTGACCCTGTATGCGGGCGGAACCGTTTACCTGCACAAGTTCTTTGATGCCAAACGGGTTCTTGGGGATGTAAATGAAAAGGAAATCACCTTCCTCCACGCAGCGCCGGCCGTATTTTCCCTGCTGCTGAGGGAGAAGGACAGCTTTCCTTCCCTCCCCAGTCTCAGACTGCTGGCCTGCGGAAGCAGCAACATGTCAAAGGAAAAGCTGACGGAGATCCACCGCTGGCTGCCCTGCGCCGCATTTCACACCGTATACGGGCTCACCGAGACATGCTCGCCTGCCACCATCTTTCCGGGCGATGCCTCCACCAGCAGCTACATTGGCTCCTCGGGCCTTCCCATTCCCGGCACCTGCTTTTGCATACTGGACGACTCCGGTTCCCAGATGCAGACAGGCCAGGTAGGGGAAATCGCAGTCAGGGGGACCGTTGTCCTGGACCGGTATTACCAAAGGGGCACCGGCGAGCTGGACGGAGACGGCTGGCTCCGCACCGGAGACCTGGGGTATTTTAACGGGGAGGGGTATCTGTTTATCGTGGACCGGAAAAGGACATGATAAACCGGGGCGGAGAAAAAATATGGAGCTTTGATGTTGAAAATGAGCTGTACAGGCTGGAGGGAATCGACGAGGCGGCCGTAGTGGGGATTCCCCATGATATATACGGCGAGGTGCCTGTGGCCGCGGTAAAGCTGTCACCTGAAAGCATTCTGACACAGCAGCAGATACAGGAATTGTTAAAATGCAGGATTGCCAAATACATGATTCCTTCCCGCATCCTTTTCCTGGATGAGCTCCCTCTCACCCCCAATAACAAAGTAAACAAATCAGCCATACGGAAACTTTTCATGCAGCCAGAACATTAAGGAGGTTACACAAAAATGAGAAAACCAGTTTTTATCACCGGCGAAGAAGCTGCCGCCATGATTGCCGACAACGCAACCGTGGCAACCATCGGCATGACCCTGGTATCGGCAGCCGAGACCATTCTCAAAGCCATTGAACAGCGCTTTTTGGAAACAGGAAGCCCCAGAGGGCTGACTCTGGTCCATTCCTGCGGACAGAGCGACCAGGATCGGGGAATCCAGCATTTTGCCCATGAGACCATGCTCTCCAGAATCATCGGAGGCCACTGGGGACTGCAGCCCAGGATGATGCAGCTGATTGCGGACAACAAGATTCTGGCCTACTGCATTCCCCAGGGCCAGTTTGCCCAGCTATACCGCAGCATGGCCGGGGGCGAGCCTGGGAAGATCACCAAGGTGGGCCTGGGGACCTTCATCGACCCCAGGATTGACGGCGGCAAAATGAACGAAATCACCATGAGCGCCCCCGATATCAATGAGGTGGTTACCATCGGCGGCGAGGAATATATGCGCTATAAACCCATCCTTCTGGATTACTGCATCATCCGGGGAACCTATGTGGATGAATACGGCAATCTGACCACGGACGAGGAGGCCATGCAGCTGGAAGTGTTCTCCGCCATCATGGCATGTAAAAAATTCGGGGGCAAGGTGCTGGCCCAGGCAAAGTATAAGGTCAAAGCCGGTTCCCTCCACTGCAAGCGCGTGATTGTGCCGGGCGTATTCATTGATGCGGTTGTCATCTGTCCCAATCCCGAGGAGGATCACAGGCAGACCCACAGTTTCTATATGGATCCGGCCTACTGCGGGGATACCAAGGCGCCGGTGTCATCCGATGACGCCCTCCCCATCTCGCTGCGCAAGGTCATAGGGCGCAGGGCGCTGATGGAGCTGGCGCCTGACGATGTGCTGAATGTGGGAACCGGGATTCCCAATGATGTAGTAGGCCCCATCATCACGGAGGAGGGCATGTCCGAGGATGTGACCATCACCGTGGAATCCGGTATCTACGGAGGCATTCCCATGGGCGGTATCGACTTTGGAATCGCCAAAAACCAGTTTGCCCTGGTCCGGCACGACGACCAGTTTGACTATTACAACGGGCCCGGCGTGGATGTCACCTACATGGGCGCAGGCGAGGTGGACGCCCAGGGAAATGTCAACGCCACACGTTTGGGTCCGAAGCCCACAGGAGCAGGCGGCTTCATTGACATCACCACCAACGCCAAGCATGTGGTCTTCTGCTCTTCCTTTACCGCCAAGGGGCTGGACTGCTCCTTTGAGGGAGGAAGGCTTCACATCAACCAGGAGGGCTCCTTAATCAAATTTGTAAACCAGATTAAGCAGGTTTCCTACAACGGCAGAATCGCCAGAGAAAAGGGACAGAAAATGCACTATGTGACAGAGCGGGCCGTATTTGAGCTGCAGCCGGAAGGACTGACCCTGACCGAAATCGCCCCCGGAATCGATATCCAGACCCAGGTCCTGGACCTGATGGAATTCACGCCCAGGATCAGCCCGGATTTGAAGGAGATGGACATGGCCATTTTCATGGAGGGGGCTCCCTTCGGACTGAGAAAGTATATATATACTAAATAACATTTTCATATTAAAGGAGGATTTATCATGAGACTAGAAAACAAAACCGCAATTGTAACAGGTGCAGGCCGCGGCCTGGGCAAGGGCATCGCCTTAAAGCTGGCAGCCGAAGGCGCCAAGGTCATCGTGGCAGACATGTCAATGGAAACAGCCTCTCAAACCGCTGAGGAAATCAACGCTTCAGGCGGCACAGCCAAGGCCTTTGCCGTCAATATCGCCAAGCAGGATGAGGTAAAGGCAATGATGGACTTTACCGTGGAATCCTTCGGCACATTGGATGTCATTGTCAACAACGCCGGAATCAACCGTGACGCCATGCTGCACAAAATGACTGTGGAGCAGTGGGATCAGGTCATCGCGGTGAACCTGACCGGCACCTTCTACTGTGTCCAGTATGCGGCCCAGATTATGAGGGAAAAGGGAAGCGGCGCCATCATCAACATCTCCTCCGCCAGCTGGCTGGGGAATATCGGACAGGCCAATTATGCCGCCTCCAAAGCCGGCGTAGTGGGCCTTACCAAGACAGCCTGCCGCGAGCTGGCAAGAAAGGGCGTCACCTGCAACACCATCTGCCCCGGTTTTATCGACACGGACATGACCCGCGGCGTACCTGAAAAGGTATGGGATACCATGATAAGCAAGATACCCATGGGCAGGGCCGGCAGTCCTGCGGACGTAGCCAACATGGTTGCTTTCCTGGCTTCTGACGAGGCAAACTACATAACAGGCGAAGTAATCAATGTGGGCGGCGGCATGATTCTTTAATGATACAAACAGAAGGAGGATACAGATATGGAGAATTTAAAAGAAGTAGTAATTGTCAGCGGAGTCCGGCTTCCCGTGGGCTCTTTCGGCGGAAGCCTCAAGGATATTTCCGCCATCGATATGGGCGCCATGGTTGTAAAAGAGGCAGTGAAGCGCGCCGGCATAGAGCCCTCTGATGTAGATGAGACCATCGTAGGCCAGGTGGGTCAGATTGCGGAATGCGGTTTTGTGGCCAGGGCCGTCAGCCTGAAGGCCGGGCTTCCCGAATCAACCTGCGCCTATTCCGTCAACCGCCAGTGCGGTTCAGGCCTTCAGGCCATTGCCGACGCAGTGATGGAGATACAGACAGGATTTGCGGACGTGGTGGTCACTGCTGGCACCGAGAACATTTCCCAGCTTCCCTACTATGTAAAGGACGCCCGCTGGGGCGCCAGGATGGGACACAAGGTGTTTGAGGACGGAGTCATCGATATATTGACCTGGCCCTTAGGCCCCTACCACAACGGCGTGACAGCTGAAAATGTGGCCGAGAAATACAATGTGACCCGCCAGGAGCAGGACCAGTATGCCCTGGAAAGCCACCTGAGGGCGGCGGCGGCCATCGAAGCCGGTAAATTCAAGGATGAAATCCTTCCTGTGGAATTAAAGGACAGAAAGGAAACATCACTGTCTTTGACACCGACGAAGGCCCCAGGGCCAGCCAGACCATAGAAAAGCTGGAGCGCTTAAAACCGTGTTTTGTAAAGGGCGGAACCGTAACCGCGGGCAATTCCTCCAGCCTAAATGACGGCGCTGCCGCAGTGGTTGTCATGTCCAGGGAAAAGGCAGAAGCCCTGGGCGTCAAGCCTCTCCTTACCATCAAGGGCTGCACGGTCGCCGGCAACGACGGCGCCGTCATGGGATACGCTCCCAAGCTCTCCAGCGAAAAGCTGGCAGCCAAGCTGGGATTGGACCTTAAGGCCATTGATATGTTTGAAATCAACGAGGCATTTGCAAGCCAGGCCTTTGCCGTGCGGCGCGACCTGGGACTGGATCCCGGCAAGGTGAATATTTACGGCGGCGGAATCTCCATCGGCCATCCCATCGGCGCAACCGGTGTTATCCTGGCCGTAAAGGTGCTCTATGAACTGCAGAGGACCGGCAAAAAGGACGCCATGGTAAGCATGTGCATTGGCGGCGGACAGGGCATCTCCATGTACTTTACAAAAGACTGATACAGGGATTAAAACCGGGGCTGAAATCCGTGATGGAGGATTTCGGCCCCGGTTTGTTCTTTCTTATTCAGCGCTCCATATTCCGTCATTCAAAGACCGACCTGACGGCAGGATAAACGTGTCTGTACTGATTCATATATTCTGCATACAATTCATGGGCTGTTCTGTCAGGCTCATAGGTGATTCCGGAGCGCACCATGGAGGCTGCGGCTGTTTCCAAATTACCATATTCCCCAAATGCCACGGCTCCCAGCATTGCTCCTCCCAGCGAGCCAGTCTGCTGGTTTCCGACCGTGTGGATGTTCCTGCCAAGGATATCTGCTTTTATCTGCAGAAGCTGGGGCGATAGTGAGCCTCCCGTTGATATGATTTGCCCAATCTCAATGCCTGCCTCCAGCAGGGCTTCCATAATCAGGGCCAGCTCATAATTGATTCCTTCCATCATGGCTTTGTACAAATCCTCTCTCCGGGTGTCCAGTGACAATCCCAAAACCGCTCCCCTCGAATGCTCATCCATATGAGGTGTTGCTGCTCCCGAAAAATGAGGAAGCACCAGGATTCCGGTTGGGCCCGGCTCCATATGCCCGTTAAGCCAAGAAAAGACCTGTTTTAAATCCGTCCCCTTTTCCCTTACAAACTCAGAAGCAAACCATTTAAGCAGAACACCGGAAGTATTTTCCCATGCAACTGTATTGAAAAAGCCGTCTGCGGCAAAAGGTTCACAGGCAATGTGATGTCTTTGGGCCCTTCCCGGAATCATGTTCTTTTTGTTCAAAATTGCCGTAAGCCCTTCTGTGGTCCCTGCGGTATTGGCACACAATCCCTCTTTTACGGCTCCGCATCCAATGGCATTGCAGATATGATCATGGGTTCCGGCCACAATCAGGGTATCTTTGGGAAGATCGAGTTTGAATGCCTCATCCGGCAGGATCCTTCCCACAACCGTTCCGCCCCTTACGGGCTCCGACAAAAGCCCTTCCCGGATTCCCGATGTTTTCAAAAGCCTTTCCAACCAGCTGTTTTCATTGCAGTCAAAGAGACCTGTTCTGGATGCCATGGAAAAGTCAATGGCTCTGACTCCGGCTAATGTATGAATCAGAAAATCCTGGAAGGTAAAAACCATGACAGCCCTTCCATACAAGTCCTGGCAATTCTGTTTGAGCCACATCAGCTTGTTGACCGAGTAAATGGTGCTGGGATTAAGGCCGGTTATCTCTATAAATTCCTTCTCCCCCACCTTTTCCAGAAAGGCCGGAAACAGTCCGGCCCCTCTGATATCCGTTCCCGTAATGCCGGGGCAAAGGCAATTTCCCGAACCGTCGCAGAGTATGACGGCCTCACCAAGAGCGGACACCGTGATTGTCCTCACCGGATATCCTCCGCCCGCCGCTGCCAAACATGCCCTGGCTCCCGAGCGCACCTCTTCCGGATTTAATTCCCTCCAGCCGCCTGAGGTATTGGAAAAACCATATGATACCTGATGCTGGCGTATGATATTCCCCTGCCCGTCCACCAAAGCCGCCTTCACTCCGGACGTTCCTATGTCCAATCCCATGTACATCTGCCAATACCTCCCCTCTTACAGCAAACACTCTCTAATACTACCTAAAACTTTTTCTCATTTTTAAAAACAGTCAATATCTCTACGGTTTTCTCGTAAATAATTTCCATGGCCTGATTTGCCAGGTGACAGAAATTAACCGGATTGGTTGCCTCGCTGATCGTCTTTGCCAGATATGGCGCAGGTGCGGTATCAATTGCTGTGAAATAGTTGATTTTTCTTATCCCTGCATCAATGGCTGCCTGAATCTGGTTAAAAGGCGTGCCGGAACCGCCATGCATTCCCAGAGCAACATTTCTCGCCTTTGCCCGGATCTTTTTTACAAGTTCGATATCCAGATTAGGTTCCCCTGCATACATTCCATGTACTGTGCCAAAGGAAACTGTGAGGACATCACAGCCAGACTCCCGGCAGAAAATTTCCGCTTCATCCGGGTTGGTAAAGTAGACGCTCAAGTCAGAGAGGTCGCTGGTTTCCTGGCCATGTACCTCGCTGGGCATATTATTTGGCATGGCGCCCAATTCAGCTTCAACGCCAATGCCAAGAGGGTGGACAATATCCACAAACCGTCTTGTCCTCTCAATGTTTTCCCTGAGGCTGAATCTGGAGTTATCGTGCATGATGGAGGTGCACCCCAGCCTTACTGCCTTCATGCAATGGTCAAAATCATATCCGTGGTCCACGTGAACAGATATGGGCGCCGTGGATTTTCTGGCGTATTCCAGCATAAGGGGAACCGCTATTTCAATAGGCACCACATCCTCCTCTGTCTGAGCATGGTTGATGGTAACCGGCATGTTTGTATCTTCTGCCGCCTGTATAACCGCCCTCAGGGATATCTGGTTCGGTGTGTTGATGGATGCAATTGCGAAATTCTTTTTTTCTGCCTCCTGCAGCATTTCCTGTAAACTTACTAACATAGTATTATCTCCTTTTCTTATTAAAATCTTTCTTTTCTTTTTCTGAAAATATCTATATAGACCGCTACAAGAATAACGGTTCCCTTAACCACATACTGCCAAAACGAATTAACGCCCAGCAGGTTAAGTCCATTGTTCAGCATTCCAATCAGAAGCGCGCCAAGGACCATTCCCCCGACTTTTCCGGCGCCTCCCGTCATACTGGTTCCACCCAGTACGGCTGCCGCAACCGCATCCGCCTCGTATCCCACGCCTGTGGCCGGCTGGCCTGACGCCATTCTGGAGGCAAGCACAATGCCGGCCCAGGATGCGGCCAGGCCGCTGAGGGTATATACAAAGATAATGACCTTGCGCACATTGATTCCGGAAAAAACCGCCGCCTGCCGGTTGCCGCCCACCGCATAGATGTGGCTTCCCATCTTTGACTTGTTCATCAGGAAATACATAAATATCAGAATGACAGCCATATAGATGACAGGCAGAGGAATGGGGCCCAGATACCCCAGGCCAATTGCCTCAAAGGTATCGTTTGAGACACGGATTGGATTTCCGTTGGCATACAGATATGCAACCCCGTGCCCTATATTCATGGTAGCGATGGTTACCACAAAGGGTGGCATGTCCGTAAAGGCAATAATCAGACCGTTTAACAGACCGATTGCCGTTCCCGCCAGACATCCCAAAAAAATGGCAGCTCCCACCGGCATGCCGTTATTTGTAATCAAACTGGCTGAGATGACTCCTGAAACAGCCAGCACAGAGCCCACGGAAAGATCGATTCCCCCCAGTATGATAGCCAGCATGCTTCCCACCGACTGATAAAAATTGGTGGAAATCTGGCGCAGTACATTGGTCCAGTTGCTGAACTTCATAAAGTTATCTGATGCAAATGTAAGCAGTATTCCCAGCAAAAGACATCCCACAATGATTCCTATATTTTCCCGGCAGTACCGGTAGATTGAACCTATAACCGGAATAGATGCCGCCTCCCTCTTTTGTTTTTCCTGTCCGCTCATAGTGCGCCTCCTCCTGTAGCCAGTCTCATAATGGATTCCTGCGAGAATCCCATTTCACTCTTCTTTAGTTCGCCTGCTATCCTGCCCTGATTCATTACCACCATCCGGTCGCACATGTTGATGAGTTCCGCCATTTCAGAAGATATGATGACAATGGCGATTCCCTGCTCTGCCAAACGGTCAATGATTTTATATATCTCCGCCTTCGCTCCCACATCCACCCCTCTGGTGGGTTCGTCCAGAATCGGTATCTTGGGCCTTGCCGCCAGCCATTTTCCGATAACCACCTTTTGCTGATTTCCGCCGGACAGATTTCCAACCTTCTGCAGCCTGCTCGGTGTTTTGATGTTCATGCTGTCTATGTATGTATTTTCAATCTCCAGCTGCTTCTTTTTGTTTACAAATATTCCCTTCACAAATTGGTCCAGAACCGGCAGGGTAAGGTTGAATGCAACCGTGTTAATCAGAACCAGTCCCTCTTTTTTCCTGTTTTCAGGTACCAGCACCATTCCCATTTCCTGGGCTTTCTTGGGTGATAACCTTCCTGCGTTTTTTCCTTCAATCAGGACCGTACCGCTGTCCATGGGCTCAATCCCCAGGACTGCCTTAAACAGTTCAGAACGTCCGGCTCCCACCAGCCCGGCAAATCCCACAATTTCGCCCGCCCTGACAGAAAAATCAATGTTTTTCAGGACTCCACTGCGGTTTATATCCTTTAATTCAAGCATGACATCCCCTATTTCATGCTCTGTCCGCGTATAATAGCTGGTCAGCTCCCGCCCCACCATCATATGGACCAATTGATCCATATCAGCTTCTGACGTCTGTATTGTGCCGATATAGGAGCCGTCGCGAATCACTGTTATCCTGTCTGTAATTTCAAACAGTTCCTTCATTTTATGAGAAATATAAATAATACCCACACCCTCACGTTTCAGCTTCCGCATGATTGCAAACATGCGTTCCACCTCAGAATCCGTCAGCGAGGAAGATGGTTCGTCCATCACCAAGATTCTGGCGTTAAGGGACAATGCTTTGGCTATCTCCACCATCTGCTGCTGGGCCACGCTCAGGCTGCGCACGGGTACGGACGGAGAAATTTCAAGCCCTACCCGCTTTAAAATTTCGACACTTTCCCGCTCCATCCTCTTTTTATCCACCAGACCTGCCGGACTTTTTATTTCCCTGCCCAAAAACACATTTTCCGCAATGGACATGTGAGGAACCAGTACAAGCTCCTGATGGATAACCGCTATGCCTGCCTCCTGGGCATCTTTTACCCCGTTAATCTGGGTCTTTTGGCCATTTATAATGATTTCACCCCTGTCCGGGATATAGATTCCGCCCAGCACATTAATCAGAGTGGATTTGCCAGCGCCATTCTCTCCCAGCATTCCATGGATTTCACCCGATTCCAGCTCAAAATCAATGTTATCCAAAGCAAGTACGCCGGGGAACGTCTTTCGGATATTCTTCATTTTCAGTAATACCTGATTCACCAATGGTTCCTCCTTTTCCACGTATGGAAGTTTGAAAGGGTGCTCCAAACAAACCAGGCTGCCCAACCCTGTGTTTCACAGATTGGACAGCCCAGTTTGACTCCGTATTCACTTGCTAATTACTGCCAGCCATCCAGTCCATATTCTGCCACATTATTCTTGTCAATCAAAAACGTAGGAACAAGTATATTCTTTTCCACACTTTCTCCATTCAGAATCTTATAGGCCGCTGCCACTGACTCTTTACCGATATTAATGGGAGACTGGGCTGCTGTGGCTTCCATGGTTCCCTCTGAAATTGCCTGTTTGCCCATGGGCTGGCCATCTACGCCGTATACAAGGACATCCGTCTTTTTCTGAGATTCCAGAGCCTGGACACACCCGATTGCTGACGGGTCATTGATTGCATAAAACGCGCCTAAGTCCGGATTTCCCTGAAGCACATCCTCCGCGATTCCCAGGGATGTGGCGGTATCGCCCTTGCCGTCTATCTCTGAAACAATCTTAAAGTATCCGTCAGCCTTATCCTTGAAACCGTTCTGGCGCTTGATGCATGCCTCTGCGCTGGGTGATGTAAGGATACAGACTTTAGAACCCTCAGGAAGCTTCTTCATCATATCTTCCGCAACCAGTTCTCCCGCATAATAGTTATCTGAAACGATTATGGTATTGACAAGATCCACATCATATACATCCGTGTCAAAATTCACAACCGGAACGCCTGCCTTGCTGCACTGTTCAAGGGAAGATTTGATGCTGGCCGAATCAATGGGGCACAGGAAAAGAAGGTCAATTCCCTGGGTCAGCAAATCTTCCACCATGGAAATCTGTTTTTGGGCGTCATTCTGAGCGTCTATGACAATCAATTCATCCCCGTTCTCATTGACTACCTCTTCTATGGCTTCCTGAATCGCATGGAAAAACGGATTGTTCATCGTAGTTGCCGCGAAGCCAAACTTATAATGCTCCTTATCTCCATTCTCCTTCACTTCCGCAATGGACTCTTTTGCGGTTTCCTTTGCAGATTCCGCCGCCTCCGCCTTTGTCTCTGCTTTTGTCTCTGCCTGAGTCTGAGCCGCCGTGGTTGTCTCCCCTGTTTTTCCTCCGGAACATCCTGTCAGAGAAGCCCCTGCAATCGTCAATGTAAGTAATGCCGTCAATACCTTTCTTTTCATCTGCCATCCTCCTAAAAATTCCTCGGTTTAAAAAGTTACTCCTTCTCCTGTTGTATCGCATCTCTGGTGATTTTAAACCGTTCCTCTGCTTTTCCCTCCATCCGTTTGGCAACCAGCATATACAGGCAGTCCAGCATGACCATCTGCGTAACAGACGCGCAGGATGGTTCTGATCCAAAGTCAGCCTCATCATTATTCACAGTCCTGAGAAGAATATCCGCTTCTTTCTCCAGCGGAGTATTCTGATAACTGGTAACCCCGATGATACTGCTTCCTCTGGCAGCAGCCCTTCTGATACTTACCAATATGGATCTGCTTCGCCCAAACGTACTGATTCCCACCGCCACATCCTCGGGCCCCATAAGGGAAGAGGCAATGGCCTGTTCATGGGGATCCGTATACAGAGTCCCTTCAATCCCCAAACGATGCAATCTCAGCCGAATACTGTTGGCAGTCACCTTTGACCGCCCCTGTGCAAAAATGCAAAGCCGCCTTGCCCTAACAATCAGGTCAGCCGCTCTTTCAAGGGCATCGTAATCAATTACTGTCAACGTATCCTGGAGAGCCTGGATATTAGATTCAAATATCTTTCTGCAGATGCCCGGCGCGTTATCCTCCTCCGTGACCTCCGCGTACCCCTTCAGGCTGCCCTTCCTGCGTTCCGCCTTACTCTTGGTAACTTCAAGCTGGAACGCCCTGTAATTTTCATATCCCATTGCCTTGACAAACCGCGACACAGTTGCCTCACTCACTTCACTCTCTACCGCCAGGTCACGAATCGGCATACCTTCCATATCATAGAAGTTATTTAGGATATAATTAGCCACAGCCTTCTGGGCCGGATTAAAATCTTGCATTTTAGATCTGATATCCAGTACAATCGTTGGTGTTACCTGTTCGAAATTCATATTCATGCCCATTAAATCACCCCTCACATAGTTTATAAAATCATTCTATTTCCTTTCCCCTTTTATTGCAATGAGTTTGTTTGGGTTTGTGAAAGATTGATTTGAAATTATCTTGCATGCATTTATCTTTCTTGCAAGTAACTTTCATGTAATAAAATTACCACTCATTTGCCAAATTGTCAATAGTAAAATTCAACTTTATACAAAAAATGATGGATGAAATTGCCAAGCAGCCATTTCATCCATCACTTTTTATATCCAATCTCACTCTATCCAATTCTCAAATCACCTGAACATCTGCAAATAATACCACGGCGGAAACAGCCTGCCCACCTGGTCCAGTCCTGGAAAGAACCTGCCTGCATCCACAAAAACAGGGCAGAATACAAGGCTTCCAATGACCAGAAAGGGTATGATGCAGCACAGCACCTGGGGCCTGCGGCACACCAGGCGTAGAATCCAGGCCGATGCTATGACAACGCAGCAGTAACCAGCCATAACCGCGACCTCTCCCGGCAGGGATGTCATCACGCCTCCCGCCCACAAGGCCAGCAGGCCTGATACACCGGCTATGACAGCAGGAGCTGCCATGGAAGCCACACGGCAGGGTATCCTGTATCCGTATGAAAGCGGAAGAAACAGCCCCCGCTCCTCATCGCCGCACATGACAACAGCCCCATACAGCCCGGTGATGAACACATAAACAGCCACCAGGCCCCTGAC
>JAJQEA010000394.1:13277-20741 GCA_021201905.1 Clostridia bacterium | reverse complement strand
AGGGGATTGGTGGATTATCACGTTACATATGATTGGCCGGGTGGCAGCACCTGTAGTCTGGTATTTTATAGCGGAAGGCGAAAAGGTGGTGAAAAGCGAACGTGGAAGCTTATGTTGTAATGATTGTTGTCATTATCGGCCTGGGTTTGGTGCTTACTAAGCTGGATAATAGGATGAACACTGATAAGTGGACGAGTGATAAGATGCGGGATATCTACAGGAAAATACCTTCACAAAAACATGTAGATTTTGAACTTCTGGAGTATGGATGGGCCATTGAGCGTGATAAGGTGCCAGAGAATGAACAGATTGATGAAATTACTTGGAATGACTTGGATATGGATGCGGTATTTTGCCGTATTGATACCTGTCTAAGCTTTGCTGGCCAGCAGGCACTATACGGTGCGCTTCATCGGCAGGTAGAAGCGGAATCAGGGAAGCGCATACAGGAGAAAGCCCTGTTTTTTTTCCTGTAATGAGAAGGAACGGCAGCGGGCAATGATAATTCTTTCCCGTCTGGGAAAAGAGAGGAACAGTTATTATTTCCCTGTATTTATTCACAACCTGGGATGCTTTGAGATTCCTAATATCCGTTTTTATTATGTTATGAGGGCGATTCTGTTCCTGTCCTTAATTCCCGCTGCGCTGCAGCCCCAGCTTTTGGTCCTTCCCGTGTTTGCCGGGTTAATCAATCTGACCATCTATTCCTTCCAGAAATACAAGTATAGTGCTAACCTGTCTATGCTTAGAAGCGTTCTGGGAATTGTAAGGGCTGCCAGGAAGCTGGCCGATGGCGGAAGGTCGGAATATGAATCTCGTTTCCATGATTTGGGTGACCGGGCGAAG
This sequence comes from Clostridia bacterium, assembly GCA_021201905.1. Taxonomy (GTDB): domain Bacteria; phylum Bacillota; class Clostridia; order Lachnospirales; family Lachnospiraceae; genus Enterocloster. Next base: position 19,895 of record JAJQEA010000394.1, on the reverse strand, counting down.
CCTTTTGCGCATACGGTCTTTAAGATGGCAAAGCTACAGCGCCGGGAACAGGATGGGATAGCGGGAGATGTATTCAGTATATTGGGTGCCTATTTTATTGGAATTACCCTTAGCGATTTCATTCAGTACAACAGGTTGCTTAAGGAACTGTCAGGGAAGCAGCAGGAGCTGGACCTACTATATCACCGAGTGGGAGAGGTGGACATGTCTATCGCAGCTGCCTCCTTTAGAGCCAGTCTGCCCCATTGGTGTGTGCCAGATATTGTGCCGTCAGGCGGTATAGAGGCAAAGGAAATTTACCATCCCTTGCTGAATGAGCCAGTTTGTAACAGTGTTAACTTTGAGCGGGGCTGTTTAATCACAGGGTCTAATGCCTCTGGTAAATCCACATTTATTAAAGCCTTAGCAGTAAATGTACTGTTGGCTCAGAGTATCTTTACCTGCACAGCGGACTATATGAAGCTGCCAGCTGCCAGTCTGGTTACCTCCATGGCGGTTCGAGATGACGTGATGTCGGGGGAAAGCTACTATATTAAAGAAGTCAAATATTTAAAACGTATTATCCAGCAGCTTGACAGCGAACATTTTGTATTCTGTGTCATTGATGAAATCTTGCGCGGAACTAATACCCGGGAAAGAATTGCAGCCTCCTATGCGGTGCTTAAATACCTGGCAGGAAAGAACTGCCTGGCCGTTATCGCCTCCCATGACATCGAGCTCACGGAGCTTTTGACTGATTTCTATGACAATTATCATTTCAAGGAACAAATACAGGGAGACGGAATTTCCTATACATACAAGATACAGCCGGGACCTGCTGACTCTAAGAATGCTATCAGGTTACTATCAATTATGGGCTTTCCTGATGAGATTGTAGAGGAGGCAGAGCAGCAGTGCAAATAGTGACAACTATTCACTTCTTCATTTCGAAATTGGAAGTGGATGTTAATCATCATCCTATTCAAATAAGGCGTTATCAAACGTAAGGTAATCGGAAAGAGAGAAAACATAATGGATGTTATTGGAATGATATCTTTGATTGTTGCCATTATAGGTTTATTGATTGCATTAGTTGATTATATACATAAGTACAAAAGTCTAATACAAATTAAAAATGTAAAGATTTCTTTATATCCTGTAAACAAACCGATTATACCTCGTTTAGATAGTTCTGATTTGATAAGTATTTACTATTGTTTTCTATCATCTAGAAGACTATATGGAAAGTGACCGGGTTACAAATTATTGATTACAAACCATTTAATTGCAGTGCTTCAAACGGTTAAAAAGATTTGTCCAGGTTTAACCTCCATACAGCATACGGACAATGGATTGCAGGGCTGCAAAACAGAACGAACAATCAGGAGTAGTCCGCTTTCGGAGGAAAGGAAACAAGAATGAAGCAAAAATTGCTAACCGGAAACCAGCTGAAAATGATTGCTGTCATTGCTATGACAATCGACCATTTAACAAGTGTGATATATCCAAACTACCCAGGGGATTGGTGGATTATCACGTTACATATGATTGGCCGGGTGGCAGCACCTGTATTCTGGTATTTTATAGCGGAAGGCTATTACTATACACACGACCTTAAACGATACGCCTTCCGATTGTTTGTTTTCGCAGTCATCTCACATTTTGCTTATAATTTTGCATTTGGCATTCCTTTTATACCATTCCAGACATCCATATTTAATCAGACAAGTGTTATATGGTCTTTGGTTTGGGGATTAATCGCCTTGGCAATATATGATAGTAAGCGGTTTAAGTCATGGCAGAAAACAGTTCTCTTGTCAGGGATTACAGTGGTTACATTTTGTGCAGACTGGAGCTGCATTGCAGTATTAGCGATTGTGCAAATTGGAAGAAACCGCGGGAACTTCAAAAAGCAGATGACCATGATGATGCTGTGGGTGGCGGCATATGCTGCTGTTTACGCTGTTTTTATAAATCCTGTTTATGGTGTCCTGCAGCTGTTTGTAGTGCTTACCATTCCTCTGTTGAATATGTATAATGGAAAACAAGGAACATGGAAAGGTATGAAATGGTTTTTTATGTGTATTATCCGCTCCATCTGATTCTGTGCGGTCTGCTCCGGCTCACATTGCATGGCAGCGTTGGTGTAATGATTGGCAGCTAATTCCATGGATTTGGTTCAGGCATGCTTGACACGGGATTCTGTTTTGTATAACATTACAATAAAAGAGTCATTGGGTTACGTACAGGAGAGGTGCTTATGGATATCAGAATTCTGCTAAAGGTGTTGGATGCCGGCCAAAATCAGTACGAGTATACCGGCCCGGAGGAGGGACAGGTATACGGGGTCCAGGTTCAGAACGGTTCTTATCCTTATTTGGAGGGGATGCTGTATGTCCAGACGTCCCTCGCCCACCCCCATCCGCCTAAAAATGCATGTGTCATTGCGGGGGAAACGTATCTTTATGAAGTCCTGCAGAGGATACTCCTGAATTATAACCGCAAGGAGTCCCTGCTTATCAGGATGCAGGACAAGTTAAACGCGTTCCGCTCATCGGAGACAGACATGATCTCCGGGGTCATGGACAATCCGTATATCCTGCTGCGGGAGGATTACAAACCCCTGGTATGGAATGGGTTTGACGGGGAGGATGCATTTTCGTGGATTTCCAGGATTGACTTTAAGACAGTGTGTAAAAAAGGGCAGCATCTGAACATATGTTATCAGGAGAGGTCCGATGAAATCCCGTACCCATTGATGATCGTCCATTATACCAATCCCAGAGGGAAAAAGCGGTATTGTGTGCTGGCCGAAAGGGACACCAGGTTTGACCGGGTGACGGATCCTGTTTTTCTGAAGAAAATCTGCAATATCCTGCAGTGCTATACATTTACCAACAATGGCATTGTGCAGCCAATCTCACGGCTGGAGGAGCTGTTGGAGAGCATGCTCCACAGAATTCCCGCCCAGCCGGAGCTGATGCTGAATGAGCTGTTAAAAGCGGGATGGGTGGAAAAGGAAAAATATTATGTGCTGCTGATTGATGTGAGCCTGGGCAAGACAAAGGTCAATGACGTGGAGGAACTGTCAAAGAAACTGAACGCAAGAGTGTTCAGCCATGAAAATTACTATGTGTGCCTGCTGACAGGCACCTGTGCCAAGGAGTATGATTCCAGGACCCAGCTGGGAATAGAGGATTTCCTGGTGGAGCGGAATTTTTATGCGGGACTGAGCTACGGGTTTTTCAATATTGTGAATATTTCTATTGCATATAAGCAGTCGGTGGAGGCAATCAGGGTGCTGCTTAACACATTAAACGGAGTACATTATTACGCCTTTGCGGACAGCATTGTGACGTATCTTGTGAATACCAGCGTGAACTGCGGCGAATTCACCATGGAGAGCCTGTGCCATCCCAGCGTGTACAAGATTTTTGAGTATGATAAGAAGTATGGCAGCGATTACATGAACTTTCTGCGAATCTATATTTATTCCGGCGGAAGCGTGAAACGAACGTCAGAGGCACTCTTTATGCATAAGAATACGGTTTACCAGAAAATTGAGAAATTAAAGGAATTCTTTCATGTGGATGTCAACGATTTGTACGCCTATGTCAAGCTGTACGTTTCCCTGGTCATCCTCGAACAGATGCCCATATATGATTCAAATGACTTTCTCAAGTGGATGTAAAAAAGCCTTTTTTAGGCTTTTTAAATGTATTTTTTTCCATATATACAAAAACATAATAATTGTAAAATATCTATAGATAAATTCGATAGCACAATTTGTCTATAGATATTTTTTATTTTCATGGAAAGGAGGTTGACTATGGGACCATTGGGACTGCCCTGGGGGACGTTTCTTATGTTTGCATCTGCCGTGATCGGATGTCCTCTCTTAACTGAATTGATTCTTCACTCTAAATGGTGGAAGAAGAAATCAGATTACTACTGGTCATTTAACCAGACAGATGATGAGGAGGAATGACAACAAAAGAGAACATGACATTGTTTTTGGCGAGAGGAGGATTTCATGAAAATAGGTTGGCTTCAGATTATCATGGCCGTCATATATATGGGGATATTGATTTGTGTCGGTCTTTATATGAGCCGAAAAGTAAAATCATCAGATGATTTCTGGATTGGCGGAAGGCAGGTGGGACCTGTGGCGACAGCGCTTTCTTACGGGGCTGCCTATGTCAGCACGGTCGCAATCATCGGGGACCCGCCCATGTATTATAATTACGGTCTCGGATATGCCGCGTTTGAGATTATGATAAGTGTGTTTTTCTGCTGTATCCTGATTTTTATTGTGTTTGCGCCGAAGATGAGGGCCCTTTCTGAGCGGTTAAATGTGGTGTCCCTCTCAGGCTTTCTGGCCATCCGGTATAAATCCAACCGGTTCAGGCTGCTGTGCGGAACCCTTGTATCGGTCATGATGGTGCCATACGCCATCTCAGCCATGAAGGGCATTGCAGACGCCATGCATGCCATTGTGGGGATTCCCTATGCCATGGGTGTGGTGGTTATTGCCGTGGTGTCGTTCTGCTACCTAGTATCGGCCGGATATTGGGGTGTTTCCACCACGGATATCATCCAGGGAATCACCATCGCGGTATCATGTCTTTTGGTCGCGGTCATTGTCATCACAAAAAGCGGCGGAGTGACAGAGGCTGTCACGTACATGGGATCGGTGTCTCCCTCGCATATCCAGCCGTCTTCGGGACTGACCTTTGCGCAGCTGTTCAGCTGGGCGGGAGTCTGGGCGCTGATTGCGTTCGGCCAGCCCCAGCTTGTGACCAAGTTCATGGGGCTAAAGGATTCCAGAACCGTTGGAACCGTAATAAGGGTTGCGGTTGTATGGGAAATTATATTTATGATATCCGTTGCCATGATGGGCGCCGCGGCATTCAAACTTTTTGGGGCAGTGCCCTTTGACAATGTGGATTCCATTGTTCCCACTTTGGTGGCAGTGCACACCAACTCAGTGGTGTCCGGAATCTTTCTCTGCGGAATATTGGCTGCCGGTCTTTCCACCACAGTGGCCCTGGTGCTGACATCCTCCGGCGCAGTGACAAAGGACATTTACGAAGATTATTACTGTGTCAGGAGCAATGGAAAGAAGGATTCGGGAAAATCCGTCAGAATATCCAGGGTTGCCACGGGAGTCATTCTGGTGGTGGTGGTAATCGGAGCCATTTATCCGCCGGATTTCATATGGTCACTGTCAACTATGTCAGCAGGCGTCATGGGAGCTGCCTTTACGGCCCCTCTGGTTTTGGGGCTTTACTGGAAAAGGGCCACTACCCAGGGCTGCATGGCAGGCATTATCGGGGGTTCCGCCCTCTCCATTATCTGGTATTTTGCGGGACTCACCAGTGTGGTGCATTCCTTTGTGCCGGGTACGGTGGCATCCTTCCTTCTTATGGTAGTGGTATCCCTCTGTACGCCAAGGATGGATGAGGAACACCTGGACGTGTTCTTTGAGCCGGGGTGCAGCAAGAATAAAATTCAGGCGGCGATTGCCGCCGGCAACAAATAGTAAATGAAATAGTCAATGAAGCAAAGATAAGAGAGGTGCAATATTGTGAAAAAACTGGAAATTGGAAATTTTCTCGTCAGGGATATTGTCTTTGGAGAAAAGACGGCGTATGAAGGCGGGATCCTCACTGTGAACAGGGAAGAGGCCATGGAGGTCATCAACCCCCAGGGTAAACTTAAGAACATTGAACTTCACATCGTCCATCCCGGAGACAGCGTGAGAATCTGTCCGGTGAAGGGTGCGGTGGAGCCGAGATTCAGGCCGGACGGAAGGACTTTGTTTCCCGGATACACGGGACCGGTCACAAGCTTCGGGGAGGGAATCCTTCACGCCATGAAGGGAATCGCGGTGCTGGGCTGCGGCCGTTATAGCAGCATGGGGGACGGCATTCTGGATATGAGCGGTCCCGGAGCGGATTACAGCTATCATTCCACCACCACCAATCTTGTCATTTCCGCGGAAAGGACAAATGAGAAGGAATTGGATTTAACGCTGAGAGAGGAAGACGAGTTCCGCATATCCGCCCATTATATGGCGGAGTATCTGGGAAAGACCCTGGCCGGCATGGAACCGGATCAGTGGGAGTGCTATGACCTGGAAGAAGGCGAACAGCAGGCCCGGGAAAAGAAGCTTCCCAGGGTAGGCTATGTGATGACCGTAATCAGCCAGCTGGCAAAGGGGATCAATGATTTGTTCCTGGGACAGGACTGCAATAATGTGATGCCGCTGCTGGTCCATCCCCAGGAGATTCTGGACGGATTCCTGCTGGGAGGCATGGGACTGGCCGGGCAGCCCCTTACCACATATGACGCCCAGAACCATCCCATGATTAAGAAACTCTGCCGGGAACATGGAAAGACCATTGATTTTGCGGGAGTGATCCTGTCGCCTGCCGATGTGTCGGACAGCATGAAGCTGCGCAACGCCATCAGCACCGCGCAGATAGCGGAACGCCTGAAGCTAGACGGCGCCTTTGTGCAGGAGTGGGGCGGGGGAAGCAATGTTGATGTGGATACCTTTTATCTGTTAAGCCGCCTGGAGGAAAAAGGCATTAAAACCGTGGGGATTATGGATGAGCATATCGGAAAGGTGTATAC
>JAJQEA010000394.1:0-13267 GCA_021201905.1 Clostridia bacterium | reverse complement strand
GGTGTATACAGATCCAAAAGCCGACGCAATCGTGTCTGTGGGGGAGACATCAACCATCATTGAGCTTCCGCCCATGGATAAGGTCATCGGTGATGATGAGTCCCTGGTCAGGGATTATTACTACGGAGCCTGGTCCACCCATACAACCCTGGGGCCCAGCCTGAGGCCGGATCATTCCGTCATTATCAATACATACGCGCTGGCATGCGGCGGCAATCCGGCCGCACAGCTGAAACGGGCTGTCAAAGAATATTAAGGAGGAGTGGAGCAGTGAAAAGAATAGTCATGTATATAAACCAGTTTTTCGGCGGCATAGGAGGCGAGGACAAGGCCGACTATGAGCCTTCCATCCAGGAGGGTCCGGTGGGGCCGGGAAATATGATTCTGTCCTGCTTAAAGGATGCGGAAATAACACACACCATCATATGCGGCGATAATTTCATGACCGGTCACAGAGACGAGGCAATCGAAAGAATCGACAAATTTCTGGAGGGAATCCAATTTGATCTGTTCCTGGCCGGGCCCGCGTTCCAGTCAGGGCGCTACGGCATGAGCTGCGGTGAAATCTGCAAATACATAACGGAAAAATACCATGTCACAGCCATTACCAGTATGAACGAGGAAAATCCAGGCGTGGAAGTCTATGCGAAGACACCGGATGTCTATGTGATGCGCGGCAACAAAAGCGCGGTCAGGATGCGCCAGGATGCGTCTGCAATGGCGGGTCTGGCAGCCAAGGTGCTGTCAGGGGAAGAAATCCTTTGGGCTGAGGCGGAAGGCTATTTTCCTCACGGCGTAAGGGTCAGCGTCAAGAGCGACGAGGCGCCTGCTGACAGGGCGGTGAAAATGATGCTGTCCAAATTACAGGGACAGCCCTTTAAGACAGAGTTTCCCATTGAGCATAAGGACACCGTTGTTCCGGCGCCCCCTGTGGATGCAAAAAAGGCAAAAGTTGCAGTCATCACCACGGGAAGCCTGGTGCCCATAGGCAATCCGGACAGGATTCCTTCCGGTTCGGCTTCTGTCTGGAAGCGGTATGATATCAGGGGATTGGAAGCATTCAAGAAAAATGAGTTTTACAGTGTCCACGGCGGATTCAGCACAAACAACGTAAATGAAGATCCTGAGGTGCTTGTACCCCTTGCGGCCTTGAAAGAAGCGGAGAGGCAGGGGAAGCTGGGAAAGCTGGATGATTACTACTACGTGACAACAGGCAATCTCACGATTTTGAAGGAAGCCAGGAAGATGGGGCGTGAAATCGTGGAGCAGCTTAAGATGGACGGTATCCAGGCGGCAATCCTGGTTGCCACATGAGGCAGCTGTACGCGTTGCGGTGCAACGATGGTAAACGAAATTGAGAAGGCCGGCATACCAACCGCCCTGATCACCAATATGACGGCTGTGGCAAGGAGCATCGGAAGCCCCAGGATTATTCCGGGAGTTGCCATTAATAATCCATGCAGTGACGTTGACCGGCCCATGGAGGAACAGCTTAAGATGCGCAGGGATTATATTGACAGGGCGCTGAAGGCGGTATCTGCGGAGGTCGCAGGCCAGGAGTTTTTCTAAACCTTTTTTAAAATTAATTAAACGGTAATTCCGGCATATTCATATAAAAGGTATGCGGGAGAGAGAAAAGAGCGTTGCGGCGGTGAGGGCCCCGGCGCTCTTTTTCGCTGGGGAAATGTCACAGATTTCCGCTTGACGAAATCAGGTTCCCTTGCTATGATAATATTAACAAGTGTTATATTGCTTGTAGAACAAATATAACTTTCCTTGTTACACAAAACGAAAGATGGTGGTTTTATGTTCTTGAAGATTGATTTCAACAGTGATGAAGCAATCTATATACAGCTGCGCAACCAGATTATCATGGGGATTGCCACGGACATGATACGGGAGGGGGATACTCTGCCCTCTGTCCGTCAAATGGCTGATTATATCGGCATCAACATGCATACAGTTAATAAGGCATATTCGGTGCTCTGCCAGGAAGGTTTTGTAAAGCTGGACCGGCGCAAGGGCGCTGTGGTCAGCCTGGACGTGGATAAGATACAGGCCATTGACGATATGCGGGGAGACCTGGATGTGGTGCTGGCCTGGGGTATCTGCAAGAATATCCGCCGGGACGAAATCCATCATCTGGTGGATGAGATTTATGATAAATACACCCGCGGGTGTATGGGGACGGAAGACGGCCAGGAGACCGGGGAAGGTTAGAAACTGCCGGAACAAGGGCGGCGGTTGTCTGCCCGCATATTCAGGCATGTTCTGTAAAAAGGCCAGGACCGTGCTGTGCAAAAAGCGGGGGTACGGTTTGGGATATTAATGGAGGATTCGTATGTTATGTGAAAGATGTAAAATCCGGGAAGCCACGATCAAATACACAGAGATAATCAACGGCATAAAAACGGAACATAACCTTTGCTCTCACTGTGCGAAGGAGATGGATTTCGGCCAGTACTCCGCCCTCCTGGATGGGGAGTTTCCGCTGGGGAAGCTTCTTTCCGGCCTTCTGGGGCTGGAGGACGACGAGGAGGAGACCGATGTGAGGGGAAGCGTAGTCTGCCCCACCTGCGGCACCAGCTTCGAAGATTTTGTGGAGAACAGCCGGTTCGGATGCGCTGACTGTTATGGCGTATTTGATTTGTTTATCAATGATAAGATGAAGCAGCTTCAGGGAAGTGAGAGCCATAAAGGCAAGCATCCCAAATACAGAAGTACATTTGAAAAGGAACACCCCGAGGCTGCCGGGGGATCCGGGGAGGAAAGCCAGGAGAGCGCAGACTGTCTGGCAGAGGCCGGTCCCCAGGATTCCCAGACCGCTGTGGCCAGAAAGCAGATTAAGGAGTTAGACGCCAAGTTAAAGGAGGCGGTGCGCCAGGAGGATTATGAACTGGCGGCCAGTTACCGGGACCAGATTAAAGAACTGAAAAAGGAGGCTGGAATCCATGAGTAAATGGTTTGAGGAAATAGACAGCAAAAACTCTAACGTGATATACAGCCGCATCCGTCTGGCCAGGAACTGGGATGAATATGTGTTTCCCTCCAGGATGACCGCGTCCCAGTGCAGCGAGATGGTGGAACGCCTCAGAGAGGGCCTGAAAGGGCTTAAGGACCAGGATGGCCGGGATTTAAGCTACAGCCAGCTGGATCAGATGCAGGAGTTGTTAGAGAAGCTGGCCCTCAGGGAGCGCAGAATCCTCAACATGGCCTGCGTCAGCAGGAAAGAGCCGTCTGGGCTGCTGCTGTCAGCCGATGAGTCGGGCAGCATAGTCCTGGGCGGGGATGACCACATCCGCATGCAGATACTGTCGCCCGGACTTAAACTGGATGAGCTGTGGCAGAAGGCGGATGTTCTGGACGATTACGTCAATGAACGGTTTTCCTATGCCTTTGACGAAAAGTACGGGTATCTCACCTCCTTCCCCACCAATGTGGGAACAGGGCTGCGGGCCTGTGTGGTGCTTCATCTTCCAACCCTGTCCCAGGTGCGCAAGTTCCAGAGCATTGTGGCGGATATGAGCCGGTTCGGAACCGCTATCCGCGGCCTGTACGGAGAGGGAAGCGACAACTACGGAAGTCTTTATGAGGTATCCAACCAGAGGACCCTGGGACAGTCCGAAAAGGAAATCGTGGAACTGGTCACAAAGGCAGCGGCCCAGCTCAACAACCAGGAAATGCGGGTCAGAAGCGCCACCCTTAACACCCAGCGTCTGGAGCGGGAGGATGAGGCGTATAAGTCCTACGGCGTCTTAAAGTACGCCAGGAAGATATCGGAAAAGGATGCCAGGATATTCATTTCCCAGCTCATGGCAGGGGAAGAGGACGACCTGATGAAATTGAATGAAGAGTGCTCCCTTTACAGCCTGATTATAGGAATTAAGCCGGCCAACTTAAATCTTTGGGCCAAACGGCCTCTGGATAAGGATGAGCTGGACGCTGTGAGGGCAGCTTATATAAAGCAGAATCTGCCTGAGATAGTCTAGTTCTGCCATGGGCAGAGCCGGATTTAACACACTTGCAAGGAGGACATGACATTATGATGGAACGATATACACCACAGGCCCAGGAAGCGCTTGGGCTGGCAGTGGGCATGGCAGAGACACTGAACCATGGTTACGTGGGCACAGAGCATCTGCTCATCGGCCTGCTGCAGGAAGGGACCGGAGTGGCGGCCAAGGTACTGGAGGAAAACGGAGTGGAGGAAGACCGCGTCATTGAACTGGTGAGCCAGCTCATCGCCCCCAACCCGACGGTACAGACCGCGGACAGGACGGCCTATACCCCCAGGGCCCGCCGTGTCATAGAGAACAGCTACAGGGAGGCTGTCCGTTTTAAGGCAGCCCAGATAGGAACAGAGCACATTCTCATTGCCATGCTGAGGGAAGGGGATTGCGTGGCCAGCCGCCTTCTCAACACCATCGGGGTCAATATACAGAAGCTCTACATCGATCTGCTGGCAGCCATGGGTGAGGACGCCCCGGCCGCAAAGGATGACCTTCAGGGAGCCAGGGCCGGAAAGCGGGGCAATGCAACCCCCACCCTGGACAGCTACAGCAGAAACCTGACCCAGCTGGCATCAGCGGGAAAACTGGACCCTGTCATAGGCAGGGAACAGGAGATCCGGCGGGTGATCCAGATACTGAGCCGCCGCATAAAGAACAACCCGTGTCTGATTGGGGAACCCGGCGTGGGCAAGACAGCCGTGGTGGAGGGGCTGGCCCAGATGATTGCCTCCGGCAATGTGCCTGAGACCATAGCAGACAAACGGGTAGTGACCCTGGACCTGTCCGGTATGGTGGCAGGCTCCAAATACAGGGGTGAGTTTGAGGAGCGTATCAAGAAGGTTATCTCTGAGGTGGTGGAATCCGGCGACGTGCTGCTGTTTATTGATGAGATACACACCATCATCGGGGCAGGCGGGGCCGAGGGCGCTCTGGATGCGTCCAATATATTAAAACCGTCCCTGGCCAGAGGTGAGATCCAGCTGATTGGTGCCACCACAATCAATGAGTACCGCAAATATATAGAGAAGGACTCTGCCCTGGAACGCCGCTTCCAGCCGGTGACCGTGGATGAGCCCACGGAGGATGAGTCTGTGGCCATTCTTAAGGGACTCAGAAGCCGTTATGAGGAGCATCACAAGGTAGAGATAACAGACGACGCGCTGGAGGCGGCAGTGAAGCTGTCCAGCCGCTATATTAACGACAGGTTCCTGCCGGATAAGGCCATTGACCTTATTGACGAGGCCGCTTCCAAGGTACGTCTCCAGAACTATACAAAGCCGGATAAGATTAAGGAATACGAGGCTGAGATTGACGGTCTGGAGGAAGCCAAGGAGGAGGCCGTCAAGAAGGAAGCCTACGAGAAGGCCGGAGAGATAAAGAAGAAACAGGAAAAGATACGGGAAAAGATAGCCCAGACCATGGAAAAATGGCAGAAGGACAAGGAAACCAGAAAGCTGATTGTCAGCGACAATGAGATCGCGGACGTGGTATCCGGCTGGACCAGAATCCCGGTCAGGAAGCTGGCAGAGGAGGAATCAGAGCGTCTGAGAAATCTGGAGGGCATCCTGCACCAGAGGGTGGTGGGCCAGGAGGAGGCGGTGACAGCCATTTCCAAGGCCATCCGCAGAGGCAGGGTAGGACTTAAGGACCCCAAGCGCCCCATTGGCTCCTTCCTGTTTCTGGGCCCCACAGGCGTGGGAAAGACAGAGCTGTCCAAGGCATTGTCAGAGGCCATGTTCGGTACGGAAAATGCCCTGATCCGCGTGGATATGTCTGAATATATGGAGAAGCACAGCGTATCCAAGATGATAGGATCGCCGCCAGGATATGTGGGGTATGATGAAGGAGGACAGCTCAGCGAAAAGGTCCGCCGCAATCCCTACAGCGTTATCCTGTTTGATGAGATTGAAAAGGCCCATCCGGACGTGTTCAACATTCTGCTGCAGGTTTTGGATGACGGCCATATCACGGACGCCCAGGGACGCAAGATTGACTTTAAGAATACCATTATCATCATGACCTCCAATGCGGGGGCGGAGAATATCATTTCCCCCAAACGCCTGGGATTCGGCATGGTAAGCGATGCCAAGGCAGATTATACCTTCATGAAGGACCGTGTTATGGATGAGGTGAAACGCCTCTTTAAGCCTGAGTTTTTAAACCGTATAGATGAAATTATCGTGTTCCATCAGCTTACGAGGGAGCATATCAAGGGAATCGCGGATATCATGCTGGGTACCATCAGCAAGCGCTGTAAGGAGCAGCTGGGCATAGGGCTGGAGGTAACGGACAGCGCCAAAGAGCACCTGATCGATAAGGGTTATGACGACAAATACGGCGCAAGGCCCCTGAGACGCACCATACAGAATCTGGTGGAGGACAGGATGGCTGAGGAAATGCTGGATGGCAGCTTTAAAGCCGGCGCCCTGGTGGAAGTGGGATTTGACGGGGAAAAGCTTACCTTTACCGTGAAAGCAAAGGCAGCCAGGCCGAAGGCAGGCTCCAAACCGGCTGCCAAATCAGCCGCCAAAGCGGCCGCAGCCAGGGAGGGTTCTGAGGATAAGGGAAAGGCCGCGGGGGGCAAAAGCAGCTCCGGACGCGCTACAGGCAGGAAAAAGGAGACCCCGGCGCCCAAGGCTTAACAGCATCTTTAGCAGTTTATACAAATTAAGAATATTTTCACTAGTTATTTTTCGGTGATTGTTGTATAATTTTTATGAAGAGGTTATACTTAAGCACAATTAGCAGGAGGATAAGAAGATGCCGGTCATTGAAGAGTTAATCTGCACAGAGCAGGATGGCACCATTAGTTTTGGCAATTACAAGTTAGGACAGAAGGCTAAGAAGTCCGATTTCGAATATCAGGGAGACATGTATAAGGTCAAGACCTACAACGAGATTACCAAACTGGAGCGCAATGACATGTTTGTTTATGAATCTGTACCCGGAACAGCGGCAGAGCATTTCAAGGTTACGGATGAGGACGTGGAGTTCGCAGTGGAAGGCAGCAGGGATGCACAGATTACCATACAGCTTGAGAACGATACAGATTACGAGGTTTACGTTGACGGTGCGGCCGTAGGCAGCATGAAAACCAACATGAGCGGCAAGCTCAGCGTGAGCGTGGAGCTGGAAGAAGGGGTATCGGTTCAGGTTAAGGCTGTAAAGAGAGCATAAAACTTAAGTATCATACAGGCTGGAAGCGATTCCAGCCTTTTTCTGTCAGTTTTTTACATTTTTATTCCATGAATATTAGGAGGCTATCATGGCAAAAGCGAAAACCACCGCATTTTTCTGTAAGGAATGCGGATACGAATCATCCAAATGGATGGGGCAGTGTCCTGCCTGCAAAGCCTGGAATTCCATGGTGGAGGAACCGGTGTCAAAGTCGGCGAACAGCCAGGGCGGTTTAGGGCGCCTGTCTTCGGGAAGCCAGAAATCCCCGGTTCCGGCAGCCAAACCATCCCTTCTGTCAGAGATTGACATAGAGGAGCAGGACCGTATATCCACGGGCTTTGGAGAACTGGACCGTGTGCTGGGGGACGGAATCGTGGCCGGATCCCTGGTGCTGGTGGGCGGAGATCCGGGTATTGGAAAATCCACCCTTCTGCTTCAGGTATGCCGGAATCTGGCGGGCGCGGGCCAGCGGGTCCTGTACATATCAGGGGAGGAATCCCTGAAACAGATTAAAATGAGGGCCAACCGCATCGGCCCGGTAACCGGAGAGCTGAAATTCCTGTGTGAGACAAGCCTGGAGCATATTGAGAGGGCCATTGACACTGAGAAGCCCCAGATTGCAGTCATTGACTCCATACAGACCATGTACAGGGAGGAGATATCCTCGGCTCCCGGAAGCGTCAGCCAGGTAAGGGAGTCCACGGGAATCCTGATGCAGATCGCAAAGAGCCGCGGAATCGCCATTTTCGTGGTGGGTCATGTGACAAAGGAAGGCGTGGTGGCAGGCCCAAGGGTATTGGAGCATATGGTGGACACGGTGCTCTATTTTGAGGGGGACAGGAATGCGTCCTACCGCATTCTGCGTAGTGTGAAGAACCGGTTTGGATCTACCAATGAGATAGGCGTATTTGAGATGCAGGAACAGGGTCTGGCGGAGGTGGAGAATCCCTCCGAATACATGCTGGACGGCCGGCCTGAGGAAGCCTCCGGCGCAGTGGTGTCCTGCTCCTTTGAGGGCACCAGGCCCATCCTTTTAGAGGTACAGGCCCTGGTGACGGAAACCAATTTCGGTATGCCCAGGCGGACAGCGGCCGGTACGGATTACAACCGTGTCAACCTGCTAATGGCCGTGCTGGAGAAGCGCTGCCGCTATGAGATGTCGCGGCTGGACGCCTATGTGAACATCGCGGGAGGCATGAAGATGAACGAGCCCGCCCTGGACCTGGCCATTATCATGGCCCTGATGTCCAGCTACAAGGACAGGCCCGTGGATTCAAAGATGCTTATATTCGGGGAGGTGGGCCTGTCAGGAGAGGTCAGGGCCGTATCCCAGGCCGGCCAGCGTATGAATGAGGCTGCCAAGCTGGGTTTTACCACCTGTGTGCTGCCAAAGGTATGCGCGGATAAGATGAAGCAGGTGGAGGGCATACGCCTGATTGGCGTTTCCAATGTGCGGGAGGCTATTGGAATCATATAAACGGAAGTATATAAACGGCGGAATGGAACTGGAAGCGGCAGGCAGGGGTATGGCCTGCCGTTGTCCCGAAAAATACTTTTTTTGAAAAAACAGTTGACACTTTCTCAATCCTGTGGTATCCTAATTGAGGTTCAGAAAGGTAGCGAACCAAAGAGATAAACATCAAAGAGATAAACCATAGGGGAATAGTTCAATGGTAGAGCAGTGGTCTCCAAAACCATAGATGGGGGTTCGAGCCCCTCTTCCCCTGCTGACTATTTTAACGAATAGCCCAACCCGAACGACGGGTTCTACAGATTTTACGTTTGTAGGGCCTGTTTTTTGTGTGTTATCACTAAAACTAAATAGTAACTTGTAGTATTAGATAATAATACCTTCCCCTGCTATGTAGGTGTAATTTAGGTGTAACCCAAGTGGGGAACCGTATAATAATCTAATGCTATAATAGTTAATTATGACACTCCAACCACAACCATAATTGTTGTGAGAAAGGGGTGCTTTTTGTTTTGACAAAAAAAGAATCTATATCTACGAACTGGTTAGAATCCCGTCGTCAGTGGGTGGCAAAAAGTAGGGAATATTACAAAGGCGAAACATTTGATTGTTCCGGCAGCAGCAAATTAGGAAAAACCGAAGCACGCAAAGCTTGGAAACGCAACTATGATAAGCATATCATAGCTATTGATAAAAAACTGGATATCAAAGCAGGACGGCTTCTGTTTAGAGATTCCGTGTGGGATTGGTACAATGCTTACAAAAGGCATGAGGTTGGCAAGGGTGGCCGCCCCAGGTCAGCTAGAACAGTACAGACGGACGAAGATACTATAACACAAATTTGTGAAGAATTTGGTAATAAGATGGTATGCGATATAGATAGTGATACTATCCAACAATATATGCTCAATTTGGTTCAAGCAAATTTAGCGGATTCAACAATTAGAAAGCGCTGGCATATGCTCTCCATGTTCATGACGCATATTTATCCAGATGGAGGGAATCCAATGTTACGATGTAAGCGCCCACAATCTACGAAGGAAACTCATACATAGGCAATTGACGATGACGAAGATGAACCAACAAGCAAATATGCTTATACTGATATGGAGATGCAGATGTTAGTAAAAGAACTCTCTAAGAAGTACAATCCTGCCGCCCGTACTAGCAATGGGTTGGAACGAGGTTATCTATATGGCAAACCATTAGTGGTAATCATGTATCAGTTTTTGCGTGTAGGTGAGGCTGTGGAACTTCGTGTTAAAGACATTGACTTTGACAAAGATAAAATTCATGTGCGCAGACAATATGATGAGCAGCACAAACTTATTGTACCGCCTAAATGGGGAAGCCGTCGAGATATTCCAATTGCGTCGGTATGCAGGGATATTCTGGAAAATGCCTGTGATGGCAAACAACCAAACGAACTTGTGTTTTCTAGCGGAGCATTAAACTCGGACATGATTGAGCATGGCGGACATATTCTTCGTGGTGGCTTAAGACGGGTCATTAACGTAGCATGTGAACACGCAGGGCTGGAAAAACATACAATACATGACCTTAGACATGATGGCATTAGCTGGATAGTCCGACGAGGGGCCCACCCGCAGTCGGTACAGAAATGGGCAGGACATAAATCTTTAAGTGTAACTTTAGACCGCTATTTTCGTCATACAACAGAGGACAATCCAGAAGATATGGCACTAATGACAGGGACAGATAATTAGACAAAAACTGCCTTGTAGCAGGCCCCGCAGGGCCCTCGGAGAGCGAACAGGGGACTTGTCCCTTAGTGAGTTATGGGGACAACCAGAACGCCCCGTCAAAGGCGAGCTGGTTGTCCCCATGAAATAACAATAGAAATGATATGGACTAGAAAGGAGGACGGAATATGGATTGCGGCATTTTGCGAATTAAGTCGATAACGGCAGGAGGAATTGGACCTATCGGTTCGGAAGAAGATAGAACGAGTTGTGGTGAGCGTAACGGGGATATTGATTCCGAACGGTCACATCTGAATATTAGAGTCTGCCGTACTAATGGACAGACACTATATAGAGCGTGGCAGGATAAATGCGAGACGATGGGGGTCAAGGTATCTCGTAAAGGGCAAATTGCAATGGAACAGGCAGTCATTACAGCGAGCCCTAATTTTTTTAAAGCACTGGGCTGGGACAGAGATCTAGCATGGCTGTGGACCATAAATGAAATACCATCTGACATATTGAATTATTTTAATTCGGCAATGGTATGGGCTGAAAACTATTTTGGAGCTAATAATATCATATCAGCCACCATTCACATGGACGAATCATCACCGCACATGCACATCGACTATATTCCCATAGTGGAGAACTCAAGACGCCGTAAAGATGTTTATGCACGTGACGAGCGGGGAAATCTCGTTCGAGACGAAAAAGGACATTGCATACGAGCAAGAGACGCTACAGGGAAAGTAATATACGCTTATGAAGAAGCGCCGACACGATTATCTAGGTCAGATTATTGGCAGCAACGTGGTGGACGACAATCCTACCGCCGTATGCAGGACGATTTTTATTCACAGGTTTCTGGCCTTTTTGGATTGGGACGTGGTGATATAGGGACTGGACGGCAGCATATTGAACAGGAATGTTATAAGGCAGCAGAAGCAAAGCGCAAAGCATACGAGGCCGAACAGACTGCACAGGAGGCCCTTAATACTGTTTTGCAAGCGAAAGATAAACTGGATACCATAAAAAGACAGAAAGAGGTCTTACGAGCCGATATGGAGCTACTAATGGATAATGCGGAGGAATATGCAAAGAATACACGTCAGCTTGTCGAAGAGGAATGGAAGGAAACCATTGCTTTACTGCGGAGAGAACCAGGTGGACCGAAGGCCCTGGAGAAAGCTAGAGATATGATAAAATGGCGTGATTATCAACGAGGTTTAGAGGCACTCACTGATAATAACCAGTTGGCTGGAGATAAAGTCAAAGCAACTACAGAACATATATTATCATTAGGACAGCGCCTGCGGAACCAGGAACATGATTTGGGGCATGAATATGCGGACAGGAAAGAACGATAATGTAAATACATTGAGCTTATAGTGTAAAACTCTAACTCATTGGGTAAAGAATAAGTGATACTATAGAGTGTAAATATATTAACGATTTGAGTGGTAGAAAAGCTACATTGAGTAGGCATCAATTACTACTCTGTTGATGAGAAAAGCCATGTATATTGAGGGGATAACGTAGCTTACCTTATAATATATGAATTATTATTATTATATAGCGGAAATTAAAAAACCAAAATCAAAATAAAAATCAGCATAATTCTGGTATCAACTATTGGAGGTATGCTATGAGCAAAGAAAACCCATCATGTAATGACGCAATACAAATGTTACTCGATATCCGAAGAGCTGCTGCTACCATAGGAAATATTGAGATTGCCGAACAGGCCATTAAGTTATTTAAGGCATTAGACAAGCAAAAGGGCATAGCACGATTAGCACAGATGATTAGCCGTCAAAGGCAATACCGCTATATATCATTTGTTATGCAGTCTACTTTGGACAACAATGTGGCAGTATTAACTACTTTGGACTCTGCGGCACGGTTAGTATGGCAAGCATATATGATGTGTGCTACCAATCAATATATTCAATTAACACAATTACAGATTATGTGCTTATCTGGGCTGAAAAGTAGGAAAACAGTCAAGAGAGCTGTAACAGATTTAGTTTGTGCTGGACTACTTATACCAGTAAAAAACCGTACTAATAAAACGGCAACAATATATCGGCTTAACACAGCCTTAGCTCGTAGCGGTAAAGTTCATATATTGGATAAAGATATATCATTATTAGCTAGAGCAGAGGCAGGTTATAGCACCGTCAGCCAATCTATCAAGGAAGAAATATCATATCGTTATACAGCATTACTGCCTGTGCAGCAATCACAGATTTCCAGTTCAGGCCAGGAACTTTACACTGACGATATTCCAGAGTTTGAGAGTTTGCTAAAAGCAAAACCGACCAAACCATGCCAATGAGATATTCATTTTTTATTGTTTACTGCCGAAGGCCAAATAACCAGTGGTGCCCCTAAAAGGGGCAGTCCCAGAGCAGCGGGAACCCATGGGGCGGCGGGCTGTCTGGGACAACGGACGAACGCCAAAAAAAAGCAAGTCTCATTAACATGTGGCCTGCTTTTTAATCTTTAAATTCAACTATATCGTTAGGTGTACACTTTAAATATTTACAAATACGCTCTGCGGTAAGCATTGTAATATTCTTTCCCTTTTTCAAAGAATCCAGAGTTTTGTTATCTATAACTTTGTCCTTAAGTATCTGATATTGTGTAACCCCTTGACGTGCCATTGTATCCCATAATGGACTATAATCAATCATTGTACAATTCCCCCTTCAGGTTTATTGTACGCAAAATATAGTAATTTAAATATTGTGTATATATCCGCAATGTTGTATACTATTGAGTATAAAAAAAAAAGGGGGGGGGGGGGGGGGCATGGTTTTTCCTGATTTTACAATGTTGACAGACAAAAAGAATTATAACATTGCGGTTTTGGTTATTGTATCACTGGTTTGTGATGAGGA
>JAJQEA010000196.1 GCA_021201905.1 Clostridia bacterium | reverse complement strand
AAGGGACGTCTGGACAACCTGACCGTGGGCTTCTGCGGAGACCTTAAATTCGGCCGTACCGTGCATTCCTTAATCAACGCCATGGTCCGCTACCCCAACGTCAGGTTCATACTGATATCCCCGCCTGAGCTGCGCATCCCGGACAACATCCGTGACGACGTGCTCACCGCAAACAATGTTCCCTTCGAGGAGGTGGGCAACCTGGACGACGCTCTGGGCCGGTTAGACATTCTCTACATGACGCGTGTGCAGAAGGAACGCTTCTTCAACGAGGAAGATTACATCCGTTTGAAAGACTGTTATATTCTGGATAAGAAGAAAATGAAACTTGCCAAGGAAGACATGTATGTGCTCCACCCTCTTCCCAGGGTAAATGAAATCTCCGTGGAAGTGGACGACGACCCAAGGGCTGCCTACTTCAAGCAGGCACAGTACGGCGTATACGTGCGTATGGCATTAATCATGAGATTACTGGAGGTGCAGAAACCATGTTAAACATCAGCGGATTACAAGAGGGCATTGTCCTGGACCACATTGAGGCGGGAAAGAGCCTGGACATCTACTATCACCTGGGCCTGGACAAGCTGGAATGCCAGGTAGCCATCATCAAAAACGCCCGCAGCAACAAGATGGGACGCAAGGACATCATTAAAATCGAGGGCGGCCTGGATACGGTTGACTTAAAGGTATCGGGCTACATTGACCACAACATCACGGTGAACATTATCCGCGGGGATAAGATTGCCGAAAAGCGGGCATTAAAGCTTCCCAAGAAAATCACCAATGTGATTCAGTGCAAGAACCCCCGCTGCATCACATCCATTGAACAGGAGCTTCCCCATATCTTCTACCTGGCAGATGAGAAGGCAGAGGTCTACCGCTGCCAGTACTGCGAGGAGAAGTACAGCGAATTCAAATAGGATGATTATGGGGCGCTGCCCTTGAATACATGAAAGAGACAGCCCGGTATCAATTCCCTTGGGATTTGGATACCGGGCTGTCTTTATTTTGTTTATCATTGGCCTACAGATACATTCCCCTGTCTGTTTCCCTTTTTCCCTCCGGTCCTATGTAGACAGAGCTGTCAAGGGCCAGAATCAGCAGAAATATGGGCGTGAGGAAAATAAGACCCAGCGCAAATCCCACCCCATGTCCAAAGGAAGAGGACATCTTAACGGATACCAGAATATGCATGACCGAAACGCCCAGGTAAGCCACTTGGGCCACCAGAACGCCGGGGCCGGATACGAACCGGAACGCCATGGCTGTCAATGCCATGATTATCCACAGGACAAACATCCTGTCATTCCAGAAGAGCTTATACTCGATATAGGTGCTGTAAATCGGTATCAGGGACTTCCATCCGGCTTCCCCCGCCTTTCTGAATATCATCCAGTAAGCCAGGATGTAGAGGACAAGCACCACCAGCAACACAAACATGAACATCAGCGACATTCCCATAATCAGCATATTCAGTTCTCTCAATTGAGCTCCCGCCTTTCCAAATATGTCACCTACTTATCAGCAGGCACGATTTCCAGCCAGTAACCGTCCGGGTCCTTGATGAAATAAATTCCCATGCCCGGATTCTCGTAGCAGATGCATCCCATCTCCTCATGGTGCCTGTGGGTGCCGTCAAAATCGTCCACATGGAATGCCAGGTGGAATTCGCACTCTCCCAGGTCATATGCTTCCTTCCTGTCCCGCAGCCAGGTTAGCTCCAGGGTAAAGTCCGTCTCCCCGTCACCCAGGTAAACCAGCTTAAAGGAACCGTCCGAGGCGTTCTTCTCCCTCACCGGTTCCAGGTTCAGCGCCTCCTTATAAAAAGCAAGGCTCTTCTCCAAATCCAGTACATTAAAATTAAAATGGTTAAATGTAATCATAGGTTGCTCCTTTCTCTTTTTAAAAAACCGGCCTGCACCGCAGGATGCAGACCGGCAACAGTTTCATACCCTTAGTTCTTGGGAACCATCACTTCCATGCCGCCCATGTAAGGACGCAGCACTTCCGGTATCTTTACACTGCCGTCCGTCTGAAGGTTGTTCTCCAGGAAGGCAATGAGCATACGGGGAGGAGCCACCACGGTATTGTTCAGGGTGTGGGCTAGATACTTTCCTCCGTCCTCTCCCTGCACGCGGATCCTCAGGCGGCGGGCCTGGGCATCTCCCAGGTTGGAGCAGCTTCCCACCTCAAAATACTTCTTCTGTCTCGGGGACCATGCCTCCACGTCCACTGACTTCACCTTAAGGTCAGCCAGATCGCCGGAGCAGCACTCCAGGGTGCGGACAGGAACATCTAAGGAGTGGAACAGATCCACGGTGTTCTGCCACAGCTTGTCATACCACATGGGGCTTTCCTCGGGCTTGCAGACCACAATCATCTCCTGCTTTTCAAACTGGTGGATACGGTAAACTCCCCTCTCCTCAATTCCGTGGGCGCCCTTCTCCTTGCGGAAGCAGGGGGAATAGCTGGTCAGCGTCAGGGGAAGCTGCTGCTCCGGCGTGATGGTGTCGATAAATTTACCAATCATGGAGTGCTCGCTGGTACCAATCAGATACAGGTCCTCTCCCTCAATCTTGTACATCATGGCATCCATCTCGGCAAAGCTCATGACGCCTGTGACCACATTGCTGCGGATCATAAAAGGAGGCACACAGTAGGTAAATCCGCGGTTAATCATGAAATCCCTTGCATAGGAAATCACTGCGGAATGAAGTCTGGCAATATCGCCCATCAGGTAATAGAAACCGTTTCCCGCCACCCTTCTGGCCGCGTCCAGGTCAATACCGTTAAACCGCTCCATAATGTCTGTGTGGTAAGGGATCTCAAAATCCGGCACCACGGGATCCCCGAACCGCTCCACTTCCACGTTCTCACTGTCGTCCCTGCCGATGGGCACGGTTGGGTCGATGATGTTGGGAATGGTCATCATGATTTTGGTAATCTTCTCAGAAAGCTGCCCTTCCTTTTCCTCCAGCTCTGCCAGACGCGCGGAATTGGCGCTCACCTCCTGCTTCACAGCCTCTGCCTCATCCTTCTTGCCCTGGCCCATCAGCATGCCGATCTGCTTGGACAGCTTGTTGCGGCTGGCCCTTAAATCATCAGCTTCCTTCTGTGTGGCCCTTGCCTCTGTGTCCAGTGAAATCACTTCGTCCACCAGCGGCAGCTTGCTGTCCTGGAATTTATTCTTAATGTTCTGCTTTACAATGTCCGGGTTCTCTCTTACGAATCTTAAATCTAACATGGTATTCCTCCTGGATTTCCTTGATATAATACCTTCCAATTCTGGACAGGTATTCCTGTACTGTTAAAGAGTATATAACATTTTACCAGGAAATAAAAGCCCTTTTTCTGTTTTTCCTGCTGCTGTTTTCCTATGCCATTTTACTTCTGCTGTTTTCCTTCCGCCTCTCTGCTGTACCGGCATATGCCGTCCACGTAAGTAGCCTCCACCGGAATGCCTGCCAGCTCCTCAGGAGAGGTCTCAAAGGGATTGGCTCCCAGTATCACAAAATCAGCCAGCATCCCCGGCGCAATCCGCCCCTTCACTTCCTCCTCAAAGGATGCGTGGGCGCCCTCCGCGGTAAAGGAATCCAGGGCCTGCCTGATATCCAGGGCCTGTTCCGGAAGGTATGGGCCCACATGGTCCTTCACCGTTGTCCTGGTGACCGCGCACTGTATTCCCTTCATCACATCCGGCAGCTCCACCGGGCAGTCGGAACCGTTGGAGGCATGGGTGGTCTCATAAAGGGTCCTGAAATGATAGCTGGACGATGCCCTCTCCTTTCCGATCCGCTCCTCCACAATGTGGATGTCATAATCCAGGAAAATGGACTGGAAGTATGCGTGGAGGGACAGCTTCGCAAATGTATCAAGCTGGTCCGGCCTTGTGATCTGGCAGTGGACAATGCCGTGGCAGTGGTCCTCTCTTGGGCACTGGGTAAGGGCCTTTTCGTAGGCCGCCAGGATGTCATCCAGAATTCCGTCCCCTATGGCGTGGATGGCCACCTGCATTCCCTGGGAATTGGCATATCCCACCATGTCCTCAAACTGCTGTCTGGTGAAAATGGGAATTCCCCGTGTGGAGGCATCGTCTGCATAGGGCCGGCTGAGATAGGCGCTCCTGGCTCCCAGGGAACCGTCTCCCAGCATTTTAAGCGGACCAATCTTAAACCAGTGGTTTCCCCAGCCCGTGTTATATCCCTTTTCCACGAATCCCCTCAGCCCCTCCAGAGTCATAAACTGGGACTGTTCATAAACCCTGACGGTCATCCTTCCCTCTGCGTCCAGCTCCCGGTATGCTTCCAGCACCCGTTCATATGGCACATTGTTAAAAGCCAGCAAATCGTCTGTCTGGGAGGAAGTGACTCCATACCGGTTGAGAGCCCTGGACGCTGCCAGTATCATTTCCTTTATGTCCTCCTTGGAGGGCTCCGGCAGGTATCCGTAGATCAGGTCCATTGCATTTTCCCGGAATATTCCGTTGGGCTCCCCGCTTTCCTCCACCTCATAGAGCCCGCCTTCCACCTGGGGCGTGTTCCCTGTGATGCCTGCCAGATGCAGGGCCATGGTATTCACCACACAGGCGTGGCCGCAGGTTCTCGTAAGGCAGATGGGGTACTCTGTGGATATCATATCCAGATCATGGCGGTTGGGAAAACGCTTTTCATCCTCAAAGTAATCGTGATTCCATCCCCTGCCCCTTACCCAGGCGCCGGGCTTTGGGGATTGTTCCCGGATAAACTCCTTCATATATTCCTTCATCCCAGCCAGAGACTGGGTGTGCTGTGACAAATCAGCAGCGCGTAAGGCATTTCCATAGTTCAAAAGGTGCATATGGGAATCATTAAAGCCCGCGCACACAAACCGGCCCTTTAAGTCCTTTACCTCATCCCCTGGTTCCTTCATGGCCAGGGCGTCCCCGTCGGTGCCTGCGCAGACGAATCTTCCGTCCTCCACCACAAAGGCCTGGCACAGGGGAAGCTCCCCTGTGTATACGGTTCCATTCCGGTATATTGTCCTCATATCGTCCCTCTCCTTATTCTGCCTTCTCCAGCTTCTTTTTATCCTCATAGAACAGCGGCATATCCTTATCTTCCAGTGTTCCGATGTTCATATAGCGGGCCTTGTAATCCTTCAGAAGCCTGAAATATGTGCCTGAGAGGATAAGCACGACAAACACATTGATGAACGTTGGGATGCCGCTGGTGATATCCACCAAGGTCCATATGCTCAAATCACCTACATGTATCAGGTAAAGGGTGAGCAGAAAAAAAAAGGGGGGGGGAGGGCATAAAAATACTTAAACATGCGCAGCAGCCACTTCTTCAGCGTGGGATGGTTCATGGCCAGGTGGTGCAGGGTTGCCTCATAGTACACATACCAGCCTCCGGAGGTGGTCACGGAGAAAATCACCATGGTGGCCGTCATGAACACGGTGCCGAAAAATCCCAGATTGTGCTGGAACACGTTGAGGGCAAGGGTCGCATTGGTTGCCCCGGAGGTCCATTCACCGGTAATCAGCACGCTGAGCGCTGTAATGGTACACACAATAAAGGTGTCCACAAATACCTCAAAGGAGCCCCAGAGTCCCTGCTCCACGGGATGGCGTGTCTTGCTGGAGGCGTGGACCATGGGGCTTGTACCCCAGCCGGCCTCATTGGAATAAACGCTTCTCTGCATTCCGGTGGCAATGGCCTTGGACACCGTGACTCCGGCAAATCCGCCCATGGCGGCTGTACCTGTAAAGGCCTGGGTAAAGATGGAGCCAACGGTGGGAATCAGGTTGCCGATGTTCAGCGCAATGATTAGAAGGCCGAATATCAGGTATCCCAGACTCATGACCGGCACCAGCTTCACAAATATCTTGCTCAAATTCTTAACGCCTCTCCAGATCAGGGCATAGATAAACACCACCAGCAGCAGGGATGCCAGTTCCTGCGGGATGCCAAAGGACTGGGCCAGCACCTCCGACGTGGTAAAGTTGGATGCGCTGATAAAGAAGGTGGAAAATATGCCAAGGCCGAACACAAAGGCCAGGGGAAGCCATTTCTTACCCCAATGGCGCTCCTCCCCGAGACCGTACTCCATGTAATAGGTAGGTCCTCCGTATGGATTCCCCTCCTCGTCCGTGCGGCGGTAATACACGGCCAGCGTAACCTCCACCTGCTTAATCAGCATGCCCATAAAGGCGGTCAGCCACATCCAGAGCACTGCCCCAGGTCCGCCTGTGGTGACGGCTGTGGCCACTCCGGCGATATTGCCAAAGCCCACGGAACCGCCTACTGCCGTTGCAATCGCTTCATAAGGGCTTAAAAGTCCCTTGTCGTTTTCATCGGTGACATGGTCCTTTCTCAGGATGCATCCAAGGGTGCGCTTGAAGATGTACCCCAGGTGGCATACCTGGAAGAATCCGGACCGCACCGTCACGTAGATGCCCGTAATGATGATAAGTGCAATCAGAGGCGGCCCCCATATGATTTCACCGTTTAACCAGTTTAAAAATTCTGTCATTTTCTTAATTCCCCCTATTGGTTCTGGATACGGTACAGAAAAAGCAATGACACCAGGCCATTGCTTTCCATCATCATGTATCTGCTTAAGAAAATCCAGCCAATAGCGCCACCACTTTTAAAAGTGAGAGTATGCAGCCTGTTGGACTGCATCCCAACACATTCCGCCGGCAGACAGAATCTGTTTCGGCGGTAAGCCCTTTCCCTGTGTGCTCCGGCCTGCCGGCCTCCGGGAAATCATCCCCGCTGTCCGCCACCCTGTGGATGGCATCCGTTATCACACAGATACTAATGCTTACCGCGCCTCTATCGCATCCTATATTTTAACATTGCCTTAACATCATACTATTTAAGGCGGAAGCTGTCAACGATTTTCGACATTTCGTTTTTCGGCATGTCTGCTGTCCACCGCGCGGACCAGCACATCCATCAGTTCCTCAAAACACACGCCATTGGCAATGGGGATGTCAAGCTCCTCCGACCTGGCGATGCAGGCTTTTACAAATGAGGCGGCCAGACGCACAGCGCTGTCCAGGCTCCATCCCCTTACGGCAGCTGCTGACACCACGGAGGAGAATACATCCCCTGTGCCCGGCCGCTCACGGCCCACCCGCCTGGTTCTGGGGAAAGCCGTCCTCTCGCCCTCAGCCACCACATTCATGATGAAGCCGCCCTGGTTTACGCCTGTAATGACCACACATTCCGGTCCCATGGCCTGGATTTCCCCGGCCAGCTCCCCCAGCTCTTTCCTGCTCCATCCGTCCCTGCGGTAGGTCCGTCCGGTCAGGATACACGCCTCTGTCAGGTTGGGAGTCACGATATCACCCATGGATACCAGCTCCTTCATGCGGCTGCACATAGCCGGTGTATAGGTGGCGTAGGTTTCCCCGTGGTCCCCCATAATGGGGTCTATAATTACCTTTGTGTCCCTCTGCCTGAACTGCCGTATGACATCCATCACAATCTCGATCTGTGCCTCAGAACCCAAAAAGCCGCTGACAATGCCGTCAAAGGTCAGCTCCAGCTCCTTCCACTTGTGAATGAACTCCCCCATCTTCTCCGTATAGTCGTCAAAGAAATAGACAGGAAACCCTGTGTGGTTGGACAAAATGGAAGTGGGTATGGGGCAGCACTGGACCTTCATGGCAGATAAAATGGGAATAGCCACTGTCAGGGAACAGCGGCCGTATCCGGATAAATCATTAATCATGGCAATCTTTTTCTGTCGGTAAACACTCATGTCAAATCTCCTGTCATCTGAACCGGTCAAAGAGCCCGGCCCTTATAAGTGTGCTGCGAAGGGGCATGTAGATGGCCACCGCCGCAATGGCAGACGTCACCGCATTGATGGAGATGGAGGCAACGTTCCAGGCCAGCACCAGCTCTGCTGCTGGTTTGCCCAGAATCGCCAGCTTGTAATAGTATCCCACCAGCGGGTCAAATATCACATTGAACAGCAGACCGCAGACAGAGGCCGCCACCACAAAGCGGAATACATGTCTCTTATCGGAGCTCTCATTGATCCTGCCGATTTTGTGGGCCACCAGACCGGTTATCAGTCCGATACAGAGCTTTAACAGGAAGGTCTTTGGCGCGTATACCACATAGATGGGGTCAAATAAATCCCCGATGGTCATTCCCAGGGCCCCGCCCAGTCCGCCGTAAAAGCCCCCCAATATCAGGGCTCCCAGGACACAGACTGCGTTGCCCAGATGGATGGACGTGGCGTCGCCTCCGGGAAGGGTAATCTTAACCTGCAAAAATGTAAAAACCACATAGGATAATGCCGCAAACAGGCCGGTCAGGGCCAGCTTGTAGATACGGCCGTCCTCCAGGCCCCTGTGGCCTGCTGTCACTGCACTGGATGTTTTCATACAAATTCTCTCCTCATATTGTATATTTCTTTCTTCATGAAATGCATTCATTCATGCCACCTATGGTATCACTAAGGTGGAACGTTTTAAATATCCAGTTTGAGAAGTTTTGACCAGTCCAGTTCCATTAAAAACAAATCCCTGGGCCGGAGTTGTCAGTCGTGGGATTCCACCACAATCAGCACCCCGTCCGTGAAGGTAATGGTGCCCTCCTCCCCTATGAGCTCATTGCTGATGCAGAGACTCGTCCCTATCTCAATGTCCTTTTCATGGAGCGGATACTTAAAGCCGGTGAGCGTAATGCCTTTCACCTCCTCAGTAAGGGGCAGGAAGGAAATATAGTTTCCCCAGGCCTCATTCCTCTTAAAGGTCCGCTCCCCGTCAATGAGGTAGATACGGTTCTGGCTGTCCAGGATGTATGCCTCCATTCCCTTTTGCAGGCAGGGGAACAGCAGATGGATGTTGCCCAGCATATGGTCCATGCGGCCACCGGTGGCCCCCAGCACCACTACCTCAGAACACCCTGTGGCCTGGGCCTTTAAGAGGGCCAGCTCCGTGTCCGTCTCATCCTTTTCCGGCTGGTGGGCATCCCATACAATGTGTTCCATCCTCCTGTAATATGCCATTACCTCCGGCTTTACCGTGTCAAAATCACCCACTATCATATCCGGTTCCAGTCCCAGGGCTTTCACGGCCTCCAGTCCCGCATCCACCGCAATGATTTTATCAAATCTTTCCTGTTCCAAAAAAGAACCGGCGAAGGACAGGTCCAGTTTTCCGCCGGTTACGATCAGACAACGCTTCATTTCTCATATTCCTTTAAAATATCCATAAATTCTCTGGTTCTGGCAGACGGATCCCGGCCAAAGACAGCGGAACCAGCCACAAATATATTGGCGCCCGCCTCTATGATTTCCCGGACATTTTCCCCGTTTACGCCGCCGTCCACCTGGATGTCCGTCTTTAACCCCTGCTCATTCAGCATGCTCCTGAGCTCGCGCACCTTGTTAAGGGTATAGGGGATGAACTTCTGGCCTCCGAAACCGGGGTTCACGGTCATGATAAGCACCATGTCCAGCTGTCCGAGAATGCACTCCAGAGAGCGCACCGGAGTGGCGGGATTTAAGGCCACGCCGGCCTTCAGCCCGGCTTCCTTAATCTGGTTCACCACACGGTCCAGATGGGTACATGCCTCGGCCTGGACTGTTATAATATCCGCGCCGCAGTCCTTCATATCCTCCACATAGCGTCCCGGCTCCTCCACCATCATATGCACGTCAAAAACAGCCCTGGTGCATGGGCGCAGGCTCTTGATCACCGGCATGCCGAAGGAGATGCTGGGCACAAAGGCCCCGTCCATCACGTCCAGATGAAGGTACTCGGCACCTGCCCCGTACACCTCCTTCACCTGTTCCCCCAAACGGGTAAAATCAGCCGCAAGAATAGACGGCGCTAATTTATAGTACATGTCTAGTACCTCCTTTTATTTTTCAGGTCCTCATACATGAGGATGTAATTGTCATACCGGCTGCGGCTTAACTCCCCCGTTTCAGGGCTTCCTTCACACCGCAGACCCTCTCTCCCACATGGACGCATCCCAGGAATTTGCACTCATCCTCATACGGCCCGAACTCCGGGAAATAATGCTTCAGTTCTCCGGGTTCCAGACAGTCAATGAACATGGAGCTGAATCCCGGTGTATCCATCATGTAGGTTTCCTCTTCCACATAAAACAATTCAGAGTGGCGGGTGGTATGGCGTCCCCTCTCAATCTTGCGGCTGATATCCCCTGTCTCCATGGCCGCCTGGGGCTGGATCCAGTTGGTCAGTGAGGATTTTCCCACGCCCGACGGCCCTGCCAGCACTGAGGTTTTTCCTCTGAGATATTTTCTCATTTCTTCCAGTCCCGTGTCGTCGTAGGTGCTGACAAAGTGGACCTCATACCCTGCCCTCTCGTAGATGGCGCGGTACTTATCCACAAGCCCTGCCTCCCCCAGATCGACCTTGTTAAAACAGATGGTGACCGGCACCTCCTGGATTCCCATCATCACCAGAAAGCGGTCCAGGAGATTCAGATTGGGTTCCGGGTGGGTGACGGCAAACATTACCAGGGCCTGGTCCACATTTGCCACAGCCGGACGGATGAGGACATTGGAACGGGGAAGGATGGCGTCAATATTGCCCTCCTTCTCCTCCTCATCCAGAACAGAGAATTCCACATTGTCCCCCACCAGGGGTTTGATTTTACGGTTGCGGAATACGCCCTTCGCCTTGCACTGGTACACATGGTTCCTGCCGTCATTGACGTAATAAAAGCCTGCAATTCCTTTGATTATCTTACCTGTCATATACTCCTCTTATCCTACCGGGAAAAATGCCACCGGATAGGACTTGATTACTGTTAAATTATCTGCATCCACCACTTCCACCATGCCGCTGTCCACGCCGTACGCCCCCTTGATTCTGGGGAATATCACGGGTACGGTCTGGGCGCCCACCACCAGTCTCGGACTCATAAGGGTCGTATAAACAGAAGCTCCCTCGTCATTGGTCTGGTTCAGGCGGATCAGCACGCGCACGCTGCTGGTCTGGGAGGCCGGTCCTATATAGTTGCTCAGGGAACATGCCTCGTCAATGGATCCGATGTAATACCGCTCATCTGCAGCCTGGGTCGGTACGGGCTCGCCGCTGACCACATAATCCACTGCCGTGCCAGGCGGAAGTATAGTTCCCGGAAGCTCCGACTGGCTGATAATCAGGCCCTCCGCCACCGTATCGCTGGCTTCCACGGTTACATTGCCTGTCAGGAGTCCCGCCCCTGCCAGGAGGGCGTCCGCGGATGTGGAGGTCTGTCCCTGAAGATTGGGAACCCGGCCCTCCACGTTCTGTGAGCCCTTACTCACATAAAGGCTGACGCTCTCGCCCACCTTCACTACCTGGGGGCTGAAGCGGATCACATTGCCCTTTATGACCGTGTCGCTGTTCTCCTCCCTGACCTCCACAACCAGGCCCTTCTGCTCCAGAAGAAGCTTGGCATCCTCTCCTGTCATCTGGGTCAGGTCCATGGCATTCAGATCTACCTTATCGCTGCCCTTGCTGATGGTCACTCCCACGGTGCTCCACTTCTTCACCACCGTGTCTGCCAGGATATCCTGGCCCATAACCTGGCCCTCCGCATAGTTATCAGAATACTCGCTGCCTGTGACCTCCATCACCAGGCTGCTCTCCTTCAGTTTTTCCCTGGCCATATCCTGGGGCAGTCCCAGGACGCTGGGCATATTAATCTGGTCCTCCGTGTTGATGTCCACCACGGTGGTGGAGCCTTCTGTGGTCATGACAACAGTCTCCGTGGAAGGCTTCGTGCTGCTCTGCCTGAAAAGCCCGGTGAGCCGTGTAAATACAAACAGAACCACTGCCACGATAATAATGGCGGCCACGATGCCAAAGGCCGTGATGATGCGCTCAAACTGGGTGCTTACATCATCCCCCTCATTCTTTTTCCGGGTGTGGATGCGCCCTTCCTTTTTGCGCGGATCCCTGGCCTTGTTCCGGCCCCCATGCTCCGGCTCTTCCTCCTCCGGTTCCTCAACAGGCTCCTCAGGATAGTTCTTCCTGCCCTCCTGGATGCTGTTCAGCTCTTCCCTTGTGATAGGCCTGGTCTTGCCAAACTCATCCTCTTCCCCGTCCTTGGGGGCATAAAGGTCCGCATCCGGGTCCACCAGGGCGGTCCGCAGGTCCTCAATCACATCCGTCACGCAGGAGTAGCGGCGGTCCGGACGTTTCTGGGTACATTTTAATATAATCTGCTCCAATGCCCGGGACATATCCGGCGCGTACTGGCTGGGCGGCGTCACCGGCTCTTCCAGATGGGCCAGGGCCACTGTAACCGTGTTATCCCCCTCAAAGGGCACACGCCCGGTCACCATCTCATACATGGTGATGCCGAAGGAATAAATGTCGCTTCGCTCGTCGCAGTAGCCGCCCCTGGCCTGCTCCGGAGAAATATAGTGGACAGAGCCCACCGCCGTAGCGTTCATGGTCTGGGAGGACACGGCCCTGGCGATGCCAAAGTCAGCCACCTTCACCTTGCCGTCCCTGGATATAATCATGTTCTGGGGCTTGATGTCGCGGTGTATGATGTGCTGTTCATGGGCAGCCGCAATGCCCTGGCCCACCTGAAGGGCGATTCCAATGGCTTCCTTGCTCTCCAGACTTCCCTTGTTCTCTATATAATTCTTAAGGGTGATGCCCTCAATCAGCTCCATGACAATATAATGGTATACATCCTCATCCACAACATCATAGACACTTACGATGTTGGGGTGGGACAGCCGCGCCGCTGACTGGGCCTCCATCTTGAACTTGCTTACAAAATTCTCGTCAAAGGCAAACTCCTCTTTTAATACCTTGATGGCAACCAGACGGTCCAGGGTATGGCACCGCGCCTTATATACCACGGACATGCCGCCT
Organism: Clostridia bacterium; assembly: GCA_021201905.1. Lineage (GTDB taxonomy): Bacteria > Bacillota > Clostridia > Lachnospirales > Lachnospiraceae > Enterocloster. The sequence continues at coordinate 7,898 of JAJQEA010000196.1, read as the reverse complement.
GAGCCGATGCGTTCCAGAATCTCATAGCGGTTCTGGAGATATGTTCCGGGAGTTAACATACGCCTGCCTCCCTTCCTGACGGATTTACAAGCACCACCGCAATGTTGTCAACGCCTCCCCGGCGGTTGGCCTCCTCTATGAGAAGGGCCGCCTTATCCTTAAGGCTTCCCTCTCCTGTGATGATGTCATACATGGACTGGTCCTCCAGCATGTTGCTGAGACCGTCGGAACAGAGCAGGATGTAATCCCTATCCTCCAAATCCACCTCAAAGAAATCCGGCTCCACTTCCCTGCCGATTCCCAGAGCCCTGGTGATGATGTTTTTGCGCCTGTTGTAATCCTCGCTTCCTCTTCTCATCTGGCCGATGGCCACCATCTCCTCCACGTAGGAGTGGTCCCTGGTGACCTGCCGGATGGAATCACCGTGAATGAGATAGAGACGGCTGTCTCCCACATTGGCCACATAGAGGATATTGTCCTCCACCACTCCGGCCACCAGGGTGCACCCCATCCCTTTCAGTTCTTCCCTTTTTAATGATTCTTCATACAGCATCCCATTCACTGCCTCGATGCCCTTTTTTAACTGCATGACAGGAGAGCCATCCCCTGCCCTGTTTATGTATATCACCAGGTTCTCCACCGCGAACCGTGAGGCATAATCGCCGGCCCTGTGGCCGCCCATGCCGTCTGCCACCAGAAACAGGTTGGGCAGGGAGCCCACCTTTTCCGGTGAGGAATAAATATAGTCCTGGTTCATGGTTCTGACCCGGCCGATGTCTGTCAAAGCATATGCTTCCATGGTCATCCCTCTCCTTCCGTGCATTTGGTTGCTAACTAAGCTTCCTTATAGCTTCTGCGCATCTTGCCGCAGGCTCCGCCTATATCCCGGCCCATTTCTCTTCTAATAGTAACATTTATACCGTTTTTTTCAAGAAGATTTTTGAAATCCTGTATGGCCCTCTGGCCTGACTGGACGTAATCCCGCTCCTTGATGGGGTTTACCGGAATCAGGTTCACATGGCCGTGCTGATCCCTGATAAGCTTCGCCAAAGCCCTGGCCTCATCCAGATTGTCGTTGACTCCCCGCACCAGGCTGTACTCAAAGGTAAGACGGCGGCCCGTCTTTTCATAATAATACTGGCATGCCTCCAGCACATCATGCAGTTTATAGGCTTTCGCTATGGGCATGAGAGTTTTCCTCACTTCGTCATTGGGCGCATGGAGGGAAAGAGCCAGAGTCACCGCCAAGCCCTCCTGCGCAAATTTCCGGATGCCCGGAACAATCCCGCAGGTGGATATAGTAAGACTCCGCTGGCTGATATTCAGCCCCTTGTCATGGGAAACCAGCCGCAGAAAGCGGATGACATTGTCATAGTTATCCATAGGCTCCCCTGACCCCATGACCACCACATTGGAAATGCGTTCTCCTGTAATGGCCTGGATCCTGTATATCTGATCCAACATCTCCGAAGGATGCAGGTTCCGTTCCAGGCCGTCCAGGGTGGACGCGCAGAAACGGCAGCCCATACGGCAGCCCACCTGAGAGGAAATGCATACGGAATTGCCGTGGTGGTACTGCATCCACACACTCTCAATCACATGGCCGTCCTCCAGGCCGAACAGGTACTTCCTGGTGCCGTCCACCTGGGAAACGCGCTCATCCACCAGCCTAAGGCAGGTAAGGCTGTAATTCTCCTTAAGCTTCTGCCTCAACTCCCTGGACAGGCTGCTCATATCGTCAAAACTCTCTGCCAGTTTCACATGCATCCAGTCAAAAAGCTGTTTTGCCCTGAAAGATTTCTCTCCCAGGGCAGCCATCTGTGCTGTCACTTCCTCCAGTGTCATGGATTTTATATCTTTCTTTCCGTTGCAGTCCAATAAATCCAGCATAAAAACTCCTTCCAAAACACGCTCTAACTCCCATCCGGGCCTGATTCACCCTCCGCACGTCTGAATACGCTGATGAAAAACCCGTCATAGGGATGCACCCCCGGCAGGAACTGAATGAAACCTTCCTTTAACGAGGGCTCCTGGGGCAGGCCGCCAAACCGGTCTGTCAAATCCACCGGCACCAGGGGGAACTGCTCCCTTAACCAGGCGGCGTTGTCCTGGTTTTCCAGCCTGTCAATGGTACAGGTGCTGTAACACAGAAGGCCGCCCGGCTTCACATATTGCCAGACAACAGACAGGATCTCCCGCTGGAGTCCCGCCAGCTCCTCAAGCTTCTCAGGCGTCATGTTGTACTTGATGTCCGGCTTTCTCCCGATGATTCCCAGACCGGAACAGGGCAGATCCGCTATGACAATATCCGCCTTACCCACGGCTGACGGATCCGGTTCCAGGGCGTCCCACACCAGGGTTTTCATGTTGGTCACGCCACAGCGGGCCATGTTTTCCTCAATCAGGGCTGTTTTCTGGTATGTAAGGTCTCTGGCCTCCACCATCCCGGTGCCCCTCAGTTTATCCGCCAGATGGAGGCTCTTTCCTCCGGGTGCAGCGCACACATCTATGATATAGCTGCCCTTCTTAGGGGACGCAATCTCCCCCACAAAGGCGGAGGTCACATCCTGCACCTGTATCCATCCCTTCCTAAAGGCATCCAGCCCCTCCAGATAATCGTACCCGTCAATGGCTATCATGGACTCCATAAAGGGCAGCTCTCTGACCAAAGTCCCCTGTGCCTTAAGGGAAGCCAGTATGCTCTCCCTGTCTGCCCTGTGGAGGTTGCACCTGACCCAGGTGGGCTTATCCTCAAGAAAAGAGGCGGCAATCTTCTCCGCCTTCTCTTTTCCAAATTCCTTTTCCCACATGGCGTACATCCACCCAGGGATACTGTACCTCAGGGAAGGAGTGTCAAAGGTCAGATTCTCCTTTTCCCTGGAAATGGTCCGCAGCACGCCGTTTACAAAGCCCTTGAGCCCGGAAAAATGGCGCTTCACCGCCAGCTTCACCGCCTCATTGCAGACAGCGGAATCCGGCACGCGGTCCATATATAATATCTGGTATACGTTCATCCGCAGAAGACTGCGGATGAACGGCTTCATCCTGTTTATTTTTGTCTTGGAATACCGGTTTATGACTTCGTCAATCTGAATCAGGTATTCCAGTGTCCCTTCCACCGCACGGGTGATGAAGGAACGGTCCGCCTTGCCCAGGTACTGGTACTTCTGCAGGGCCTGGTTCAGCACAAGGTGGACAAACGCCCCCTGCTCCAGCACCTCGGTCAATATGTCCAGGACAATTTCCCGGTTTTCCAGTCCTCTGTCTAAGGTCTTTGCTATCTGAATCTTCTCCTCTCAGGGCCTGTCTGAATATGAATTCCCATTCTAGTCATTCCTGCGATTGCCAAATAATATCAGCAGCCGGAGAAGCTGAAGGATGGAGGCTGCCGCTGCCGCCACATAGGTAAGGGCTGCCGCGCTCAGTACCTTCCTGGTCTGCCCCACTTCCTGTCCCACCAGGATACCGGTGGAATCCAGAAGGGTCACCGCCCTGCGGGAAGCATCATACTCCACAGGCAGGGTCACCAGCTGGAACAGCACTGCCAGGCAAAACAAAAGGATGCCCAGATTCAAAAGGACAGAGCTTCCCCCCAGTAAAAGTCCAATGATAATCAGAGGCCAGCACAGCTGGGAGCCCAGATTGGCCGCCGGCACCAGGGCCGCGCGTATCCGCATCGGGGAATAATCATTGGCGTCCTGCATGGCATGGCCGCACTCATGGGCCGCCACTCCGATGGCCGCAATGGATGTGGAATTATACACTGCGTCGGACAGGTTCACGGTCTTGCTCCTGGGGTCGTAATGGTCCGTCAGGTTGCCCGGCACGCGGCGAACGGTCACGTCATAAATTCCCTGATTGGCAAGTAGCCTCTTGGCTGCCTCCGCGCCTGTCATTGCGCACGCGCTCCTGACCGCGCTGTAGCGCTGGTATGTGGAGTTGAGCTTGGCAGAGGCTGCCATGGATATGATAACGCCAATCAGTATCAATACATAGGTTGGGTCAAAATAAAACATAGGGTAAAACATCATCCATCACTCTCTTTCTTTGCAAACACGGCTCCCTCCGGAACAGGATATCCGCGGAGAAAAGCCGGGGTATCCATGCGTTTCTTTCCTTCCATCTGAAGCTCCCTGACGGACAGCAGGCCGTCTCCGGTGCGGACCACTAGGCTGTGCTTATCCGAACACACCACTGTGCCGGGAATCATTCCAGCTTCCGGGTGGATTCCTGATTCGGACAGAAAAGCGTCAGCTTCCCGGTCTGTAACCACATCAGCCGACCATATCTTTATTGTCTTCCCATTCCACATGGTATATGCACTGGGCCACGGATTTAATCCGCGGATCAGGCGCTCTATGGATACCGCGCTATGGTTCCAGTCAATGTCCCCAAGGGACTTTGTCAGCATCTTTGCATAGCAGGTGCCCTCATCTGTCTGAGGCGTACGGACCAGAGTGCCCTCCTCCAGCTTCTTAAGCGTGGATAAAATCAAATCCCCTCCTGCCATGGAAAGCTTGTCATGGAGGCTGCCGCCCGTCTCCTTTTCCTCTATGGGGATTACCGTCTTTTCCAGCATGTCCCCTGTATCCAGGCCCACGTCCATCATCATGGTGGTAATGCCTGTCTCCCTTTCACCGTCTATGACACACCACTGGATAGGCGCAGCGCCCCGGTACTTCGGAAGCAGGGACGCGTGGATGTTGATGCAGCCGTACTTCGGAAGCTCCAGCACTGCCTTCGGAAGGATCTGGCCAAAGGCGATGACCACATACACATCAGCCTCCAGCCCTTTAAGAACCTCCACAAAGGAGGCCTCCCTCACCTTCGCCGGCTGATACACCGGAATGCCGTATTCCATGGCCTGTATTTTCACAGGTGTCATCTGGGCTTCCTTTCCCCTCCCCTTTGGCTTATCGGGCTGGGTGACCACTGCAATTACATGATGACCGGCTTCCACCAGCGCCTTAAGGGCAGGCACGGAGAAATCCGGTGTTCCCATAAATATAATGCGCATATATTACACTCCTATTCTGTGATTTCTTCCTCGCCGGCAGCTGTATCCACCAGCTCGCCTTCCACCAGCTCCACATACATCTGGCCTTCCAGATGGGCGCACTCATGGCAGATGGCTCTCGCCAGCACCCCCTCGCCTTCCAGCTCATAGAGCTCCATATTTTCGTTATACGCCTTCACCTTCACGTAGTTGGGGCGGGTAACAATGCCGGACTTGCCCGGCAGGCTCAAGCATCCCTCGTAGCCTGTCCGGCTGCCGTCGGTGGCTATGATCTCAGGGTTAATCAGGACATACTGGTTCCCGTCATCCACATCAATGGTTACGATCTGCTTCAGCACTCCCACCTGGGGCGCGGCCAGGCCGCAGCCGTTGGCCTGGTACATGGTCTCAAACATATCCTCAATCAGCTCCATGGTGCGCTCATTCATCGCCTTCACGGGCTTACACTTCTTTGTCAAAATTTCGTCTCCCATAATTCTTAACTGCCTAACTGCCATCTCTTTTCAATCTCCTTTATCATGTTAAATCGTACTGCACAGTCAGTCCGTCACGGCCTTCCAACCCCTTAAGGCCCTCTTCCGTCATTTTCCTAATCTGTATCAGTATATCATAATTTTCATGCTTAATATATAAAATTTTTCTATAAATATCATTAACTTTGTATACCGAAGCATTGACCGGCCCTATGAGCCGGAAGGACTTGTATCCCTTTACTTTTTCCTGCTCCATGCGGTCCGCCCACTGTTTCACCCACCCTGCCGCCAGATCCGCTGTCTGAGCCAGGGTCCCTTCTTCCGGACACGCCATCTGCACGGTGAGCAGGGCCACTGCGGGAGGATATCCCAACAGTCTTCTGTAAGCCATCTCCTGGCTGTAAAAGCTCTCGTAATCCTGGGTGGCCGCCGTGCGGATGCTGTAATGATCCGGCTGATAGGTCTGTATCACCACATTTCCGGCCAGCTGCCCTCTTCCCGCCCGCCCGGCTGTCTGGGTCAAAAGGGCAAAGGTCTGTTCCCCGCACCTGTAGTCCGAGGCATAGAGGGATAAATCTGCTGCCAGGGCCCCCACCAGAGTCACCTTTGAAAAATCATGGCCCTTGACGATCATCTGGGTGCCTATGAGTATATCTGCCTCTCCCCTGGCAAAGGAGGACAGAATCTCCTGATGTCCGCCCTTTTTGGAGGTGGTATCCAAATCCATCCTGAGAATCCTGGCCTTGGGAAAAAGCTCTGCTGCCATGGCCTCTATTTTCTGGGTCCCGGTGCCAAAGGGCGCAATATACGGGGAGCCGCAGACAGGGCATTTCTTTGGCTGGGGAATGGTGTACCCGCAGTAATGGCACATCATGCGCCCATCCCGGTGCAGTGTCAAAGTCACATCGCAGTGAGGGCATTTGACTGCTTCGCCGCAGGAACGGCAGGACACAAAGTTGGCGTAGCCCCTGCGGTTGATAAACAACATGACCTGTTCCCTCTTTTCCAGCCGTTCCTCTATCAGCGCCTTCAGGCGCCTGCTGAAAATAGACCGGTTCCCCTCCTTTAATTCTTCCCGCAAATCCACAATCTCAACCTGGGGAAGGCAGGCGTCCTCCTTTGCCCTCTCCTTCAGGGTAAAAAGCCCGTACTCTCCCCTTAAAGCCCTGGTGTAGGATTCCAGGGAAGGGGTGGCTGATCCCAGCACCAGGGATGCATCATTCATCTGAGCCCGCTTGGCCGCCGCCTCCCTGGCATCATAGCGGGGGGACAGCTCGCTCTTATAAGCATTTTCATGCTCCTCGTCAATGATGATAAGCCCCAGGTTTTCAAAGGGTGCGAACAGGGCGGAACGCGGACCGATGACGATGTCAATATCCCCTGTCCTGGCCCGTTCATACTGGTCGTACCGCTCCCCGGCAGACATACGGGAATTCATCACCGATACCCGGTTGCCAAAGCGGCTGTAAAACCGCATGACGGTCTGCCAGGTAAGGGAAATCTCCGGAATCAGCACAATCACCTGGCGTCCCGCCGCCAGCACATGGGCAATCAGCTCCATGTAGACTTCCGTTTTACCGCTTCCCGTCACCCCGTGGAGCAGATAGGTCCGCCGGATTCCCTGATCGTACTCCCCTATGACAGCATCCGCGATCTCCCGCTGGAAGGGATTTAATTCAGGCGGCGCCCCCCACAGACCTGATTCCCGTTCATCCGAAGCATCCTGGTTTCTCTCCTGGCTGCCCATAAGCAGCTTCATTTCCTCCAGGGGATTGCGGTATTTCTCCACCACCTCCACGGCAATGATTCCGGCCTCCAGAAGCGGCTTAACGGCTGAGGGAGTAAGGCTCAGCCTGTTCATGGCCTCCTCATAGGGAATGGTGCCGGCCTGAAGCAGCGCATCCAACAGCCGCAGCTTGGCCTTATGCTTCTTTCTCCCGGCTTCCTCCGCCAGCTCCTCAAGCACACCCTTGCCCACCAGGGCGCGGATTCTCCGCTTGGGAGCCTCCCTGACCTTCTGTTTCACAGGCAGGACTGTTTTTAGTGCCTGATTCATGGTGGAGCCATACCGCTCCTTCATCCACCAGGCCAGCCAAATAAGCTGGGACTCCGCAGCCACGCTTCCCTGCACAATCCCAGCCACATCCTTCAGTTTCCGGACATCTATCTGGGCCTGGTCCGTCAAATCCACCACATACCCCTTGCGCTGTCTGTTTCCCTGCCCAAAGGGAATGCGGACCTGCTGCCCCACCTGAATCTTTCCAAGGAGCTTCTCCGGTATCCTGTACTGGAATGTCCTGTCCACATTTTCATGGGAAATATCTATGATAATATTAGCATATCTATGCGCCACTTGCGTCACCTGTCTGTCTTGTTATTTTGTACTTTGGTTATTATACATGAGAATG
>JAJQEA010000008.1 GCA_021201905.1 Clostridia bacterium | reverse complement strand
CAGTCAACCATAACCGAATCACCAACAATCGAAACACCCGCAATTGAATCGCCTACAACCGAATCACCGTTAATCCGGGGACAGACGTCCCAGGACGGTCCTTCTGACAGCGGGCTTGCAGCGGGCAAAGCTGTTTCGGGCCCCTCTCTGTCCGGGGCTGAAGCGGATCAGCAGACACCGGAGACCATTGCGCCCTTTGCGAAAACCAGCGATGGGCCGGGAAATGTGGTTCAGGCAGCGCCTCCTTCCGGCGAATCCCCACTGAGCCCGACAGGCGCCGGAAATGAGCTGTTCCCTGTTTCCGGGCCCGTGGATGCCTCCAGGCCCATGATTGCATTTGCCTTTGATGACGGCCCGTATTACAGTGTGGATAAGCGAATCCTGGACACACTTCAGGCTTACGGGGGAAGGGCCACCTTTTTTATAGTAGGAAGCCGTGTCAATGACTACAAAGACACCCTCAAACGAATCCGGGATTCAGGATCCGAGATAGGAAACCATACATTCAACCACAAGAATCTGGAAAAGATTTCTCCGGAAGAGGTGGCTTCCCAGATTGAAATGACAAACGACGCGGTGGAGGCTGTGACAGGGTTCCGGCCAAAGCTGGTGCGGGTTCCTTACGGCGCCTTTCAGGGCCAGGTTCCCGGTCTGGTATCCTATCCCATGATTCAGTGGAATATTGATACCCAGGACTGGTCCAGCAAGGATAAGGATGCCATTGCCGCCGCCTTGCTCTCCCAGGCGAAGGATGGAAGCATCGTGCTGATGCACGACCTTTATTCCACCACGGCCGATGCCTTTGAAATGGTCATCCCTCTGCTGGCCGCCCAGGGATACCAGTTTGTAACAGTCGGTGAAATGTATGCGGCCAAAAGGGGTGCCGTTGGAGGCGGGGCAGGTCTATTTTAATATCCGTAATTAGCAGCGTAATTAGCAGGACAAGGAGAAGGGGCAAATAGGTGTTGCTTAATTTTTAAAAGTGCTTTATAATTAGGCTGTATATGAACAATTTTAGGAAAGTGAAAAAAATGAGAAAATTAGCACTAACTGATGAAATATTGCTGTCAATTCAGCAGCCTGCCCGCTACATCGGCGGCGAGGTAAATATGGTGAAAAAGGATCCCTCTGAAGTGGATGTCCGTTTTGCCATGTGTTTTCCGGACGTGTATGAAATCGGCATGTCCCATCTGGGCATCCAGATTCTCTATTCCATGTTCGACAACAGGGAGGATATCTACTGCGAGCGCGTTTATTCCCCGTGGACGGACCTGGATCCCATACTCAGGGAGAAGAAGATACCGCTCTTTACATTGGAAACCCAGGAGCCTGTAAAGAATTTTGATTTCCTGGGAATCACCCTCCAGTACGAGATGTGCTATACAAACGTACTCCAGATTCTGGACCTTTCACAGATACCCCTTCATACATGTGACCGGACGGAGAATGACCCCATCGTCATTGGGGGAGGGCCCTGCGCTTACAATCCGGAACCGCTGGCCGATTTTTTTGACCTGTTTTATATCGGAGAGGGCGAGACCGTATATTTTGAGCTGATGGACCGCTACAAGGAGAATAAAAAGGCCGGCGGCACCAGAAGGCAGTTTCTGGAAATGGCGGCAGAGATACCGGGCATCTATGTGCCTGCTTTTTATGATGTGACCTATAAGGAAGACGGGACCATTGAATGTTTTGAACCAAATAACGAACATGCCATGCCGGTGGTTACAAAGCAAATCGTAACAGACATGGATGGCGTGGGTTATATTGAAAAGCCTCTGGTGCCGTTTATCAAGGTGACCCAGGACAGGGTGGTGCTGGAGATTCAGCGGGGATGTATCCGCGGCTGCCGGTTCTGCCAGGCCGGGGATGTGTACAGGCCCCTAAGAGAGCACAGCCTGGAATATCTGAAGCGCTATGCCTACGACATGCTAAAGAGCACGGGCCATGAGGAGATATCCCTAAGCTCCTTAAGCTCCAGCGATTACAGCCAGTTAGAGGGCCTGGTCAATTTCCTGATCGACGAATTCAAGGGCAAGGGCGTGAACATATCCCTGCCTTCCCTGCGCATCGACGCATTTTCACTGGACGTCATGAGCAAGGTGCAGGATGTGAAAAAGAGCAGCCTGACCTTTGCGCCGGAGGCGGGATCCCAGAGGCTGCGGGACGTTATCAACAAGGGACTGACCGAGGAAGTGATTCTGAAGGGAGCCACCGATGCCTTTGAGTCAGGGTGGAACCGGGTGAAGCTGTATTTCATGCTGGGACTTCCCACGGAGACCGTGGAGGATATGGAGGGAATCGCGCTGCTTTCTGAAAAAATTGCGGAAGCATACTATGATATTCCCAAGGACCAGAGAAATGGAAAGGTTCAGATTGTGGCCAGCTCCTCCTTCTTTGTGCCAAAGCCCTTTACCCCGTTTCAGTGGGCCAGGATGTGTACAAAGGAAGAATTCATTGAGAGAGCCAATATTGTCCGCGGCAAGTTCCGTGAGATGAAGAATTTCAAGAGCCTAAAATATAACTGGCATGAGGCGGAGCTTACCGTGCTGGAGGGCGTGCTGGCCAGAGGCGACCGCAGGGTCGGGGCAGTGATAGAGGAAGCCTACCGCACAGGAGCCATCTATGACTCCTGGTCTGAATATTTTAAAAATGAGGTGTGGATGCAGGCGTTTGAGACCTGCGGCGTGGACATCGGGTTTTATACCACCAGGGAGAGAAGCCTGGAGGAGGTATTCCCCTGGGACTTCATCGATGCAGGCGTGTCAAAGGAATTCCTGATTCGCGAGTGGAATCATGCCGTGAAGGAAGAAGTGACCCCTAACTGCCGTCAGAGATGTTCAGGCTGCGGAGCCAGGGATTTTGGCTGCGGCGTCTGTTATGAAACCGTAAAGGAATAGGATAAATGAAAATTCGGATTAAATTCAGAAAATATGGAACAATGAAATTCATCGGCCATCTGGACGTGATGCATTACTTCCAGAAGGCCATACGCAGGGCGGATGTGGATGTCTGTTACAGCGGAGGATTTTCCCCTCACCAGATCATGTCCTTTGCAGCGCCTTTGGGAGTGGGGATTACCAGCAATGGGGAATACGTGGACATAGAGGTGGCCTCCACCAAAAATTCGGAAACCATGAAAAAATGTCTGAATGAGGTGATGTCAGAGGGCTTTGAGATCGTAAGCTACAGGAGCCTGCCGGATGATGCGGCCAACGCCATGTCCATTGTGGGGGCCGGTGATTACACCCTGGCCTTCAGGCCGGGATATGAGCCCGGGGACATGGATAAGGAGCAGTGGTTTCAGGGGCTTATTGCCTTTTTTGAGCGCCCCAGCGTCATGGTGACAAAGAAGACCAAGCGCGGGGAAAAGGAGATGGACTTAAAGCCCCTGGTTTATGAGCTGAGCATCCGCCCGGAGGGGGATGGCGAAATGGAAGGTCCCCGCCTGTTTATGAAAATATCCACGGGCAGCGCTGCCAATGTGAAACCGGAACAGGTGCTGGATGCGTATTACGGGTTCCTGGGGAAGGAGCGCCCGCCCTTTGCCTTTATGGTGCAGAGGGAAGAGGTATATGCGGACAGGGCCTCTGAGGCTGAGAAGGAAGCCGGTATACACTCCTTTATCTCTCTGGAACAGCTGGGTGAGGAAATCAGATAATGGACAAATTAGTAGTGACCCGGCGGGGGGATAAGGTCTGTACGGCCGTGGTATCAGACGGAAAGGTAAGCCAGCTTATGCTGGAGCCGGATACCGCAGACTCCCTGCTGGGCAATATCTATATCGGCAAGGTACAGAAGGTGGTAAGCAATATCAATGCCGCCTTTATTGACATAGGACCGGGATGCACCGGATACTACAGCCTGCAGGAGCGCTGGAAGCCGGAGCGGCTTAAAACCGGCGATGAGCTGGTGGTGCAGGTCAGCAAGGATGCCGTAAAGACAAAGGCCCCTGTGGTGACGGAACGCCTCTCCTTTACAGGGCGCTACTGTGTGCTGACTGTGGGAAAGACGGGAATCGGTTTTTCCGCGAAGATCCGTGATGCCTCCTATAAGGCAAGGCTCCGCTCCCTCCTGGAATGCGACCTGGCAGGGACGGAGGACCTGGGCATCATTGTCCGGACCAACGCGGTTACGGTGGAGGACCCCGTTGTGCGGGAGGAACTGGCTGAGCTGATGGGTACATGGAAAAGACTTTCGGCGGACGCCGGGTGCAGGGTCTGCTACAGCTGCCTTTACAGGGCGCTGCCGGGATATATAGCAGCCATTCGGGATTCCTTTGGCGGGACACTGGAAGAAATTATTACAGATGTTCCGGAGTATCACAGGGAGCTGGGAGCATACCTGGAAATGTACCAGAAGGAGGACGCGGGCCGTCTGGTGTTTTATGAAGACAGCCTGCTGCCGCTAGGCAAGCTGTACAGTCTGGAGACTGCGTTTGAAAAGGCGCTGGGAAAGAATGTATGGCTCAAGTCCGGGGGATACCTGGTTATCGAGCCCACAGAAGCCATGACGGTCATTGACGTGAATACAGGGAAGTACTCAGGCAGGAAAAAGATGCAGGACACCATATGCAGGATCAATATGGAAGCTGCGGATGAGATTGGACGGCAGCTGCGACTGCGGAACCATTCCGGTATCATCATTGTGGATTTTATTGATATGGAAAGGGAAGAGGACAGGAAGGCCCTTCTTGCCCATTTGGGAGATGTTGTTTCGAAAGACCCGGTAAAGACCACGGTGGTGGACATGACGGCTTTGAACCTGGTGGAGCTCACCAGAAAGAAAGTGAGAAAGCCGCTCCACGAACAGGTCTGAATATGACAATACACAGGGGATAAAGGGGAAGAAATATGAAAATCATAATTGTAGGCTGCGGTAAGGTGGGAACCACACTGGCGGAGCAGCTGAACAGGGAAAACCACGATATTACACTGATTGACTGCGACAGCGAAGCGCTCCAATCCATTTCAGACAGCACGGATGTCATGAACGTTACGGGAAACGGAGCCGTGTACCAGGTACAGATGGAGGCGGGAATCAAGGAAGCGGATTTGCTGATTGCCACCACCAATTCGGATGAGCTTAACATGCTCTGCTGTTTGATTGCAAAGAAAGCAGGCAACTGCCATACCATTGCCCGTATCCGCAATCCTGAGTACTCAGCGGAAATCAACTATATCAGGGAAGAACTGAACCTTTCACTGGCCATCAATCCGCAGCTGGCCGCAGCCAGGGAGATTGCCAGGCTGCTCCGTTTTCCCAATGCCATCAAGATTGAGCTGTTCGCCAAGGGCAGGATTGAGCTTCTCAAATTCCTGATTCCCAAGGATTCCATCCTGGACCGGATGAAGGTGATGGATGTGGTGAGCCGGTTAAAGAGCAATGTGCTGATTTGCGCCGTGGAGCGCGGGGATGATGTGGTGATACCTGACGGCAACTTTGAGATGCGGGGCGGAGACAAGATATCCTTCATTGCGCCCCACGCAGACTGCACCGAATTTTTCCGCAAGGCAGGCATTGAGAACAATGCAGTCAATTCCGCCATGTTCGTGGGAGGCGGAAAGCTGACCGTGTATCTGGCCAAGGCGCTGGCTGATACCAAGATGAAAATTAAGATTATAGAGCAGGACGAGGACCGGTGCAGGATTTTAAGCGAGCTTCTTCCCCATGCCATGATCATACATGGAGATGGTTCGGACCAGAAGCTGCTTTTGGAGGAGGGAATCCGCCAGACCGAGGCATTTGCCTCCCTCACCGGATTTGATGAGGAAAATATCCTGCTGTCTTTATATGCGGCCAGCCAGTCCAAGGCCAAGCTGGTTACCAAGGTCAATAAGATCGCCTTTGAAAATGTAATCAACGCCCTGAACCTGGGAAGCGTCATCTATCCCAAGATGCTGACGGCCGACATTATCCTGCAGTATGTGAGGGCTATGCAGAACTCCATGGGCAGCAACATAGAGACCCTGTATAAAATCGTGGCTGACAAAGCCGAGGCGCTGGAATTCAGGGTGCGTGGGGATTCCCCGGTGTTGGGGATACCTCTGGAGAAGCTGAAGACCAAAAACAACCTGTTGGTGGCATGCATCAACCGCAACGGCCGCATTATCATGCCCCGAGGCAAGGATACCCTGGAGGCGGGGGACACGGTTATCATTGTGACCACCCATACAGGGCTTAACGATTTGAAGGATATTTTAATGTAAAGGCGGGCGGGACATGAATCGAAGTATTATCATATATATGCTGGGCTGGATCATGAATATGGAGGCCATTTTCATGACTCTGCCGGTCATTACGGCTGTTGTCTACAGGGAAAGTATCGGCTTTATCTATCTGGGTGTGGCGGTTGTCTGCGGTTTGCTGGGTTTTTTGTGTACCAGGAAAAAGCCGTGCACAAAGATGTTTTTTGCAAGGGAAGGCTTTGTGACGGTTTCCCTGGGATGGATTGTACTGAGCTTTTTTGGGTGTATGCCCTTTGTCATCAGCGGGGAAATTCCCCATTTCATTGATGCCATGTTTGAAATTGTATCCGGTTTTACCACCACCGGGGCGAGTATTATCCCGAAGGTGGAGGATATGTCCCATGCCACCCTGATGTGGAGAAATTTTTCCCACTGGATTGGCGGCATGGGGATTCTGGTGTTCATCCTGGCAATCCTGCCCATGGCCGGGGATTATAACATGCACATTATGAGGGCGGAGAGCCCGGGGCCTTCCGTGGGAAAGCTGGTTCCCAAAATCCGCATCACAGCCAAGCTGTTGTACTCCATCTACTTTTGCATGACCATTGTCATGATGATCCTTCTTCTGCTTGGCAATATGCCCTTGTTTGACAGCATATGCATGAGCTTTGGAGCAGCCGGTACCGGAGGTTTTGCCTGCCGCAACGCGGGACAGGCGGATTACACGGTGTACCAGCAGGCCGTTATTACCATTTTTATGCTGCTCTTTGGCATAAACTTTAACGTGTACTACCTGCTTCTCATACGCAGGCCCAAGGATGCGGCCCGGTGTGAGGAGTTGAGGGGATATCTGGCTGTGGTGGTCATTGCCATCCTGCTTATCACCATCAATATCCGGGGCCAGTTTTCGTCCCTGTTCATGGCATTCCATCAGGCGGCGTTCCAGGTTTCCTCCATCATCACCACTACGGGATACTCCACCATTGACTACAATGCCTGGCCGGAGTTTTCCAAGACCATCCTTCTGCTCATCATGTTTATCGGCGCCTGCGCAGGCAGTACAGGCGGAGGCATGAAGGTGTCCCGGGTGATGATTGCATTTAAGGAAATAAAAAAGGAGATGGCATCCGTCATCCATCCCCGCAGCGTGAAGATACTGAAGTTTGAGGGGAAGCCCCTGGAACACAATACCCTCAGGTCCCTTAACGCGTATATTATTATTTACTTCATGATATTCGGCATATCCACCCTGATTGTGAGTCTGGACAATTATGATTTTATGACGTCCTTCTCGGCTGTGGCCGCCAACTTAAACAACATCGGCCCCGGCATGTCCGTGGTGGGGCCTGCATCCAACTATTCCATGATGTCCTACCTGTCCAAGACCGTGCTCATATTCGATATGCTGGCCGGAAGGCTGGAGCTGTTCCCCATGCTGGTGCTTCTGTCTCCGGGAACATGGAAACGCAGTTGAGATTTGTGAAATGCAAGTGAAAAAACAGTGACTTTTATTGACGAATCCGGGCCTCTGGGGTATGATTTTCATAAGAAATCCATGGGTTACGCGTTTGTGTATGTGGAAATCATCGTGAAGGAGGGGACGGATTGGTAAGATTCAAACAAGGCACAAAGGGGGCCGGCGCCCTGATTCTAGCACTCGCCCTGGCTTCGTCTTGTCCGGCCGTATCGTGGGCCGGTGAGACGGAGAATACAGGAAATACAATGGGGTCCGGGAATATAATGGAGACCGGGCAAAACGGACAGGCAGAGGCTTCGGCAGACGCAGCCGTCTATGGACCGGGAAGCTATGTCATCGGTGAGGATATGTTACCGGGAGAATACGCGGTATTTACGGAGGAACCATCGGAGCAGAACGCCTATTCCACCTGCACCATTACTTTATATAAGGATGACACGGACGAACGGCGCATCGGAACCTTCCAGTTTCAGCACCACGGACTGATTACCCTATATAAGGGTCAGCATCTGGTAATCACGAAGGGATATGCGGTGGAGGCGGACCGGGCGAACATCACCCTGGGGACCACCGGCATGTACAAGGCGGGCCGGGATATGGAGCCGGGAACATACCGCATCACCCCCCTTACCTCCGGCAGCGGGTATTATGCCCTGTATCATGACGTGCGGTATTATTATGACTACATCGATGAATACGCTGCATTGTTTGAGCCAGTGACGGTCCATATTGCAGACGGGCAGTATCTGGAGCTTTATGATGCCAGGTCAATCGAGCGGGTGCCGGACTGAATCCGGCCCGTAAACCTGCAAAAATGACAACACAGGAAATAAAAAAAATCTGGAAATTCCGGTTGACATCGGAAAAGGAAAATGCTATAATATATTAGTATGCTGCACAGCGGGGTTGTAAGAGTCTGCCAGTATTCCCAGGAAGAACGCAGGTCACCGAAGCTGGCGAGTAATGATAATAGGAGGTGCCTTTCATGTACGCGATTATAGCAACAGGCGGAAAGCAGTACAAGGTAGCAGAAGGCGATGTCATTAAGGTAGAGAGACTGGGCGCAGGCGCAGGCGAGACCGTAACATTTGACCAGGTGCTGGTTGTAAATAACGGCGAGCTGCAGATTGGATGCCCAACCGTTTCCGGCGCAACTGTTACAGCAACAGTTGAGAAGGAAGGTAAGGCTAAAAAAGTGATCGTTTACAAGTATAAAAGAAAAACTGGCTATCACAAGAAGAATGGCCACAGACAGCTCTATACCCAGGTGAAGATTGAAAAAATCAACGCTTAATTGTAAATGATATGATTAAAGCAACCGTATTCAAGAATTCCACAGATTCAGGCAATGCTGTTTACACAGGGATTGTGATGGAGGGACATGCCGGGTATGCCGAGGAGGGTGAGGATATCATCTGCGCGGCGGTTTCGGCTCTGGCTCTTAACTTTTTCAATTCAGTGGAGGCATTTACGGAAGATGGATTTGAAGGCGGGGCGGGAGAGAGCGGTTCGTTTGAATTCCGTTTCACTTCAGAGATAAGTCCTGAATCAGAACTCCTGATGAACTCTCTTATTCTGGGACTTCAGAATATTGAGAGGGATTATGGGAAATCATATATTAACGTGAAGTTTAAGGAGGTGTAACACATGTTAAAGATGAACCTTCAGTTATTCGCTCATAAGAAAGGTGTTGGCTCTACCAAGAACGGTAGAGACTCCGAGGCCAAGAGACTTGGCGCTAAGAGAGCCGACGGACAGTTCGTACTGGCTGGCAACATTCTGTACAGACAGCGCGGAACCCACATTCATCCTGGCAACAACGTAGGCAGGGGTGGCGATGATACCTTATTTGCTTTAGTAGACGGAGTTGTTAAGTTTGAAAGAAAGGGCAGAGACAGAAAGCAGGTTTCTGTATACCCAAGGGCAATCAACGAATAATTTCGAAGGGCTCCATACTTAGCGTATGGGGCTCTTTTTCACACCACAGGAGGTACTGTGTATGTTTGCCGATAGCGCAAAAATATTTATTAAATCCGGTAAGGGCGGAGACGGCCACGTGTCCTTCAGACGCGAGCTGTATGTTCCCAACGGCGGTCCTGATGGAGGTGACGGCGGCCGCGGAGGCGACGTCATTTTCCAGGTAGACAAAGGAAAAAACACCCTGGTAGATTTCCGGCATGTGCGCAAGTATGTTGCAAAGGATGGCCAGGAAGGCGGAAAGAAACGCTGCCATGGAGCGGATGCGGATGACCTGATTGTGAAGGTGCCGGAGGGAACCGTGCTTAAAGATTTCGAGACGGGAAAGGTCATTGCCGATATGTCGGGTGACAACCAGAGGGAAGTCATCTTAAGAGGAGGCAGAGGCGGTCTTGGGAATATGCATTTTGCAACATCGACCATGCAGGTGCCCAAGTACGCGCAGCCGGGTCAGCCCGGCGCAGAGCTGTGGGTGCAGTTGGAGCTTAAGGTCATTGCGGACGTGGGTCTGGTGGGCTTTCCCAATGTGGGAAAATCCACGCTGCTGTCGGTTGTCAGCAATGCAAAGCCTGAGATAGCAAATTACCATTTCACCACACTGAATCCCCATCTGGGCGTGGTGGACCTGGGAGACGGGGCTGGCTTTGTCATGGCTGATATCCCGGGCCTGATTGAGGGAGCTTCCGAGGGCATCGGCCTGGGACATGCGTTCTTAAAGCATATTGAGCGCACAAAGGTTCTGGTCCATGTGGTGGACGGCGCTTCCGTGGAGGGCAGGGATCCTCTGGAGGACATAAAGACCATTAACCGGGAGCTGGAAGCCTATAATCCGGAGCTTTTAAAGCGTCCTCAGGTGATTGCCGCCAACAAGATGGATGCGGTGTATGCGGAAGAAGACACGGAGATCATACTTGACGAGCTGAGAAACGAATTCGAGCCAAAGGGAATCAGGGTGTTCCCCATATCCGCTGTCAGCAGACAGGGCGTGAAGGAGCTTCTGTACCATATCAACGATCTGCTCAAGACGGTGGATGACGCGCCGGTTGTGTTTGAGAAGGAATTTGAGGTCCAGTACCAGGGCGACAGAAACCTGCCTTATACGGTGACCAGGGCAGATGACGGCGCTTATGTGGTGGAGGGACCCAGAATCGACAAGATGCTTGGATACACCAATCTGGATTCTGAGAAGGGATTTGATTTCTTCCAGAAGTTCCTTAAGAATACAGGCGTTCTGGATGACCTGGAGAAGGCCGGCATAGAGGAAGGCGATACGGTCCGCATGTATGGTCTGGAGTTTGATTATTACAAATAGAAGGAGTTATTATGACAAGCAAGCAGAGAGCCTATTTAAAAGGCCTGGCCATGAACATCGATCCTGTATTCCAGATTGGTAAATCCAGCCTTACGCCGGAGATTACCCAGGCCGTGGACGAGGCCCTGGAAGCAAGGGAGCTGATTAAGGTGACGGTGCTCAAGAATTGTCTGGACGACGGCGGTTCCATCGCTGATGTCCTTGCAGAGCGCACACACGTACAGGTGGTCCAGGTCATCGGCAGGAAGATCGTTCTTTACCGTCCTGCCAAAGAGAAAAAGAAACGTAAGATCGTGCTGCCGGAGAAGTAGATGCAGGCATCCGGTAACGGTATGTGAAGAAGGGATTTGTTTGGCAAAAATAGGAATATTGGGCGGGACCTTTGACCCCATCCACAATGGCCACCTGCGTCTGGGCAGGGAAGCTTATGAACAGTTTGGGCTGGATGCAGTCTGGTTCATGCCCACAGGAAATCCGCCCCACAAAAAAGATCATAAAATCACCGAGGGAGAGATGCGTGAGCGTATGGTTAAGCTGGCCATTGCAGATACTCCCTATTTCCTGTATTCGGATTTTGAACTGAGGCGCAAGGGGAATACCTACACCGCCCAGACCCTGTCCCTCCTGCGTGAGGAATACAGGGAGGATGTGTTCTACTTCATCATAGGGGCGGATTCCCTGTATCAGATTGAACAGTGGTTTCACCCGGAGCTGGTCATGAAGCTGGCGGTGCTTCTGGTGGCCGGGCGTGCCTATCATGATGACCACCAGCCCTTTGACAGGCAGATTGAATACCTGACAGCCAGATATGGGGCAGAGATTTATCCCATCCGCTGCCGTGAGATGGACGTGTCCTCAGAAGAGATAAGGGCATCCGTGTCTGGCGGACATTCCATCCATGGATTTGTGCCGGATGCAGTGGAAAAATATATTAAGGACCATGGACTGTACGGGGGCGGCGTCAAGAACCCGGTCCTGGCCGGCAAAGGAGAATGAATGTATGGAAAACCAATGCAGCCAGATTATGTTATACAGGAAAAACCTTAAAAGAAAGCTGGCGCCCATGCGCTACGAGCATTCTCTCAGCGTGTCATACACCTGCATGAATCTTGCCATGCGTTACGGCTGCGACCTGGACAAGGCGGAGCTGGCCGGACTGATGCATGACTGCGGGAAGCGGTATTCGGATGATATCATATTGAAAAAATGCTTGAAACACGGTCTGGAAGTGACGGACGAGGAGTACAAGGCCCTGCCTGTGCTTCACGCAAAATACGGGGCATGGCTGGCAGAGCACAAGTACCAGATTACGGACCGGGAAATCCTGGATGCCATCGGCTGCCACACCACAGGCAGGCCGGAGATGACCACTCTGGACAAAATCCTCTATATAGCGGATTATATAGAGCCCAGGCGCTACAAGGCCGAGAATCTGCCAAGGATAAGGCAGATGGCCTATGAGAACCTGGACGAGACCATGTATGCCATATTGGCGGAAACCCTGGATTATCTGGAAAAAAAGGGAGGGAGCATAGACCCCCTGACGGCCCAGGCATACGAATATTTTAAGAAAGTGAAAGGAGAACGCGATGAACTCAAAGGAAATGGTGAAACTGGCATATCAGGCTCTCAGCGATAAAAAAGGAGAGGACATTAAAATCATTGACATCCAGTCTGTATCCGTTCTGGCAGATTATTTTATAATCGCTGACGGCAGCAACCCCAATCAGGTGCAGGCCATGGCTGATAATGTGGAAGAAATCCTGGAAAAGGCAGGCTGTGAGTGCAAGCAGATTGAGGGCTACCAGAACGCAAACTGGATTCTGATGGATTACAAGGATGTGATTGTCCACATCTTCTGCAGGGAGGACAGATTGTTCTATGATTTGGAGCGAATCTGGAGAGATGGAAAGACATTTGTGGATGTAAATGAGCTGTAATGTGTAAGAAGTAAAAATAGTCAATAAATGAAATAGAATGTGAGACGGATATACGAGGTCTGGAATTTTAGGACTTTCGTATATCCGTTTTTGGTATTGAAAATGATATTTTTTTCCAATTTTCAGTCAAATATCTTAAGCGAAAAACGACAGGTATCTATGTTAATATAAAAATTGAAGGGAGGTGAAGGAAATATATAGGGCCAATATAAAAAAGGTCAATATAAATAAGGCCAATATGAAAAAGGTTGGTTTTGTTTTGTATACGAATTCAAATGTCAGGAGGACGGAATAATGAGAGCAAATATGTTAGAGGATGCGATGATTCAAGAGGTAGAAAATATTGTAAAAGTTGCTGAGGAGAAAAGAATGGAGGAAATCAGCATACAATGTTTGGCGGATTTGTTGGGATACAGTGAACAGCAGGTCAGATTAGTATTTAAGATGGCAGCAGGCCAGACAATTGGTCAATATTTAAAAAGGCGGTATTTAACACAAATATATTTAACGATAGGAAATGATGTATACAGTAAGCTGAAGAGAACAGCGAATGTCATGGGATGTCGGCGTTATAAGCAGAAAATGGAACATTTCTTTGGTAAAGAAATTGATATGGATAAGCTTCAAAGACCTCTTACAACAGAACAGATGAGAACAAATCTGTTTGATTTGAAAGACAGTCCATATGTAGACAGATGGCTTAAAGAGAAAATATGCGGCAGACGGCAGTGGGTGGATATTGGCAATGATGTTACCAAACTACTGCTCCTGGATGAGAATGACCGGATGCCTTATGATTATGACTATTGCTATTTTAAACATAAGGACCGATTCTTTATCATCGAGTCACAGATGACGGTTGATATACCAGAGAATAATAGCATTTGGATTTTGGGAATGAAATTTGATATATGCAAACCAGAACAGGCAGAGAACAAATATGTATTCCAGGTAATAAAGAAATTTATGGAAGATGGTTCCGTAAAAAATATAGGGGAGAAATGCTGCGGATTTCAGATACAGACTTGCAGCTATTACTATGCACATAGAAATAAATCACTGCGTATTGAGAATATCATTGACGAATCGGGTATAGACAGTGGGACGCTGACAACGCTGATGATAAAAGAAAAATACATTATGCTGGAATCAGGAAAGCTTTTCTTCTTATTAGATGAACAATAGTATATTTTCTCTGTGTCTTTGAGAACACAGGGTTAAATCCTAAAAACAGGAACTGCGGTGCAAGGATAACAATACACCAGCGGTTCCTGTTTGTACAGCTGCGGTAGTATGTGTGATAGTGGTATATAACGGTGACAGGTCCGGTGCATCTTATGGCTATAGTAAGCCGATACATCGCTAGGCTAGGCATTCCATGATATATCATGATGCCAAAGACACATCATCCCCGCTGCTACATCATACGCACCAGGCCGATGACCTTGCCCAGAATTTCCACGGTCTCTATGATGATGGGCTCCATGGCATCGTTCTCCGGCTGGAGGCGGTAATGTCCGTTCTCCTTATAAAAACACTTGACCGTGGCTGAATCATCCACCAGGGCCACGACAATCTCCCCGTTGGCCGCGGTGGGACACTGCTCTACAATCAGCTTGTCGCCGGGCAGGATTCCGGCGCCGATCATGCTTTCGCCCTTAACCGTTAACATGAACATCTCGGAGTTGGGAAGTATCTCTGCCGGGAATGGGAAGTAGTCCTCAATCCGTTCCTCTGCAAGAATGGGTTCTCCGGCTGCAACGGTTCCGACGAGAGGAATGTTTACCATCTCTCTGCGGTTAAAGTTAAAGGTGTCGTCTAAAATTTCAATGGTCCTGGGCTTGGTGGGGTCACGCCGTATGTAGCCCTTTTCCTCCAGGGCGGACAGATGGGAGTGAACGGAAGAGGTGGACTTTAAATGCACTGCCTCGCAAATCTCCCGCACAGCCGGCGGATATCCCTTCTTTAAAATGGTCTCTTTAATGTATTCTAAAATCTCCTGCTGCTTAGAAGTAATTTTATCCTGTGCCATAATCAACCTCCTGCGTTTTCTATCTTTATAGTAACATATGTTCGGTGAAAATGCAAACCTTTGTTCGATTTTTTGCCGGGAACCCTTGACAAACATTTGTTCTGGTAGTATAGTATGAATATACAAAAGAACAGACGTTCTGTATTGCGCGCAAGAAGGAACCGCCCCAGGGAGGTTACCATATGAGAGTGAAAGTGAGAAAGAGAAGGTTGGCAGCTACATGTTTTACGGTTTTACTGTTTGTTTCTATTATTATGGGACGCACCATGTTTACTTCCATGGCCAAGGAGGAGGGGAGCAGGACCACCCCTTACTATAAGAGCGTCCGTATTCAGGAAGGAGACAGTCTTTGGGGGATTGCCAGTCAGTACAGGGAGGGCAGTTCCATGAGTATGGAGGAGTATGTGAATCAGCTCAGGCAGATGAACGGCCTTAAGAAGGACATCATCCATACAGGACAGTATCTGACGGTAGTATATTTTGAGTAAACCGGATTAGCCTCCACACATATAATATGATAATAAGATATACATTTTAAGCCTTTGGGGATATCCGGCCAGCTCCAAAGGTTTTTATCTTTTTACGGATTTTCTTTATATTCCGGTTACATTTATGCCCGGAATTTTCCAAAAGTTCCAAATTATATAATTTTACAAGATTTTATTGTACAAAATGATACAGATTTCTTTCCTCGTGTTAAGATGCCGTGAAAATAAGTATCATATGCCGTGATATAATACACAAATTGCAGAATGAAATCTTCCTGGATTTGTAACATTTTCTTTTTTATAACATTTATATTATCAATTTATAAATAATATGTATTTGAAATTATTAAATAAGGTGACTATAATAGGCAAAAGCAAACGAGAAGAGAAAGGGGGTTGTTGAGTATGAACGGTTTAGTGGAATCACTGATGGAAGAGCTTAACTGCAATGTGGTGTTCACCATACCGCTGTTTGGCGGTATTGATGTGATGGAATCCGTGGTGGTGACCTGGATCATCATGGCGATTATGATGGTGGCCTCCCTGATACTGGTCCATGGCCTGAAGGTGAGAAACATAAGCAAGAAACAGGCTGCCCTGGAAAGCGGCATGTCCTTTATCTATGATTTCTTTGAAGGGCTTCTGGGAAAGGAAGGAAGGGATTATATACCATATCTGATTACAGTGGTAATATACATAGGAATTGCCAATATGATTGGACTTTTTGGCTTCAAGTCGCCAACCAAGGATTTGAATGTGACCGTTTCCCTGGCTGTTATGAGTATCGTACTGGTGGAAGTGGCCGGCATCCGTAAGAAGGGTGTCAAGGGATGGATAAAAAGCTTTGCAGAGCCCATTGCCATCATAGCGCCAATCAATGTGCTGGAGCTGTTTATACGGCCATTGTCCCTGTGCATGCGGTTGTTCGGCAACGTGCTGGGCGCCATAGTTGTCATGGCACTCATCAAGCATTTGCTGCCGCTAATTGTGCCGCTGCCATTCAGCTTCTATTTTGATATATTTGATGGAGTGATACAGGCATATGTGTTTGTGTTCCTCACATCACTATATATAAAAGAAGCCATTGAGGATTAAGTTTGCAGCCTTATGGAAAAAGAAAATATTGAGAGAAAAAGGAGAGTCTTATTATGACAGGATTAATCGCATTAGGAGCAGGTGTTGCAGTTGTTACAGGTATTGGAGCAGGTATTGGTATCGGATTGGCCACTTCCAAGGCAGTGGACGCTATTGCAAGACAGCCTGAGGCAGACGGCAAGATTACAAAGGCACTTCTGTTGGGATGCGCCCTTGCTGAGGCAACCGCCATTTACGGCTTTGTTATTGGCCTTTTAATCATTCTGTTTTTAAAATAATTTATAGCAGGAAGGCGACTTAATATGTTAAATTTAAACATTTGGAATGTAGCCTTTACGGTTATCAACCTTCTGGTTTTATATCTGTTCATGAAGCACTTCCTGATTGGTCCAGTGCGCAGGATACTGGATGAGAGGAAGCAGATGATTGAGCACGACCTGGACGAGGCAAAGAACCGGGAAACGGAAGCCCGTCAGATGAAGGAGCAGTATCAGGCCTCCATCGGCAATGCAGACGAGGAAGCTTCAAAAATCATCGAGGAGGCCAGAAACAGGGCTGCCGCAGAGTATGAGAAGGTTCTGACCCAGGCCAGGGCGGACGCTGCCAGGAAGATGGAAGAGGCAGACAGGACCATTGCCCTGGAACGCGAGAAGGCCATGAATGACTTGAAGGCCGGTGTGGCCGGTCTGGCCATGACAGCTGCCGCCAAGCTTATCAGCGAGCAGAGCGCACCGGACGGCGACAGGAACCTATACAACCGCTTTTTAGCAGAATCAGGTGAAGGGAATGACTGAGACAGCCAGGACGTATGCCGTTGTTCTATATGAACTGGGCATACCGGAAGATATGGTCAGGGAAGCCGTAAAGCTGCTTAAGGAGAATCCGGAACTGCCGGAGGTCCTTAATAGCCCGGTGGTTCCCCTGAAAAGCAAGCATGCCGTGATTGAGAAGGTGTTCAGGGAACCGGAATTTTCCCCACAGATGGTACGTTTCTTAAAAAAGGCTTGTGATGCGGGATGCATCGGACAGACAGAGGAGATTGCGGCGGCCCGTGACGCCTGTGCCAGGAAGGCGGCAGGTGTTATGGATGCCGAGCTTCACTATGTTACCATGCCGGGTGCGGCCCAGATTACAGGAATGAAACAGTTTCTGTGCAGGAAATATAAGAAAAAAGATGTGAACATCCGATTGGTGAACCAGCCGGACCTGGTGGGCGGTTTTGTCCTTAAGGCCGGGGATACAGAATATGACTACAGCCTGAAGGGGCAGCTGGTAAGGCTCCGCCAGGCTGTGGTAAGATAGGAGTCTTGATATGAGCACAATCAGTTCCCAGGAAATCATCTCCATTATTAAGAGTGAGATTGAGAATTTTGACATGCATGCCGGACAGGAACAGGAAACTGGTTCTGTCATCTGGGTAGGAGACGGCATAGCAATCGTATACGGCATTGAACA
This sequence comes from Clostridia bacterium, assembly GCA_021201905.1. GTDB lineage: Bacteria > Bacillota > Clostridia > Lachnospirales > Lachnospiraceae > Enterocloster. The sequence continues at coordinate 2,980 of JAJQEA010000008.1, read as the reverse complement.
TGCCATGTACGGGGAAATCGTTATATTTGAAAATGGTATTAAGGGGATGGTCCAGGATATCCGCAAGAATGAGATCGGCTGCATCCTTTTCGGAAAGGATACAGGAGTGGGCCAGGGCACCAAGGTAGTCCGCACCAGGAAACGGGCAGGCGTGCCTGTGGGAAGCGGATTCTTAGGCAGGGTGGTCAATGCTTTGGGGGAGCCCATCGACGGACTGGGCCCTGTAGAGGAAGAAGATTACCTCCCTGTGGAGGAGGAGGCCCCCGGCATTGTGGACAGAAAGTCCGTGGGCGTTCCTATGGAAACAGGTATCCTTGCCATTGATTCCATGTTCCCCATAGGCCGCGGCCAGAGGGAATTAATCATAGGAGACCGCCAGACGGGTAAGACCTCCATTGCCATGGATACCATACTGAACCAGAAGGGCAAGGATGTGGTCTGCATCTATGTCGCCATTGGCCAGAAGGCATCCACCGTGGCAAAGCTGGTTTGCACCCTTAAGAAGAACGATGCCATGGACTACACCATCGTCATGTCGTCCACAGCCAGTGAGGCGGCGCCGCTTCAGTACATAGCTCCCTATGCCGGGACTGCCATGGCTGAATATTTCATGCATCAGGGAAAGGACGTTCTGATTGTCTACGATGACCTGTCCAAGCACGCGGTGGCTTACAGGGCGCTGTCCCTGCTGTTAGAGCGTTCTCCGGGCCGTGAGGCGTATCCGGGCGACGTGTTCTATCTCCATTCGCGTTTTCTGGAACGCTCCAGCAGACTTTGTGATGAAAAGGGAGGCGGATCCATTACAGCCCTTCCCATCATTGAGACACAGGCCGGGGATGTGTCGGCCTATATTCCCACCAATGTTATCTCCATTACAGACGGACAGATATTCCTGGAAAGTGACTTGTTCTTTTCCGGCATGAGACCGGCTGTGAACGTGGGACTTTCCGTGTCACGTGTAGGCGGCGCGGCCCAGGCAAAGGCCATGAAGAAGGCGTCAGGAAGCATCCGTATCGACCTGGCGCAGTACCGGGAGATGGAGGTGTTCACCCAGTTCAGTTCCGACCTGGATGAGGCCACCAAGGAACAGCTGGCTTACGGAAAACGGCTTATGGAGCTGCTTAAGCAGCCTCTGGGAAGGCCACTCAGCCTGCATGAGCAGGTCATTACCCTCTGCGCGGCGACCCACAAGGTCATGCTTTCCGTTGAGGTTTCGGATATTAAGGAATTCCAGATGAACATGCTGGCCTGGTTTGATGAAAAGCATCCGGAGATTGGAAAGGAAATTGAGGAAACCAAGGTCCTGAACGATGACCTGATAAACCGCATCGTGGATGCGGCAAACCAGTATAAGACAAACCAGTACAAGGCATCCGTCTGACCAGGAAGAAGGAGTTAATATGGCAAATGCAAGAGAAATCCTCAGCCGTATGAAAAGCGTCCAGGATACCCGGAAGATTACCAATGCCATGTACCTGATTTCCTCCATCAAGCTTAAGAAGAGCAAGAAACTGCTGGAGGAAACAGAGCCTTACTTCTACAGCCTTCAGGATGTGATACGCCGTATCCTGCGTCATATGCCGGATGTGGAGCATTTTTACTTCAATCCCAGGAAGGAAATCAAGGAGGAGGACAGGGTAAAGGGTCTGATTGTCATAACCGGCGACAAGGGACTGGCAGGCGCTTACAACCATAACGTGCTGAAGATGGCCCAGGAGTGGATGGAACAGAGTAAGAACCACCGGCTGTATGTGGTGGGTGAACTGGGGCGCCATTATTTTGAGGCCAGACATATCCAGGTGGAGGAGCAGTTCCATTACACGGTACAGAACCCCACCATGCACCGCGCCCGTCTGATTTCCTCCACTATATTGGAGGATTATGAGGAAGGACGTCTGGATGAGGTCTGGATTATATACACGCAGATGATAAACAGCATGCAGATGGAGGCGGAGATGACAGCGCTCCTTCCCCTTAAGCGGGAGGATTTCAGCAATATTGTCATCCCTGCGGATATCATCCAGGAGGAGATACAGATGGTGCCATCTCCCAGCGCTGTCATGGACCATGTGGTCCCCAACTATGTGACCGGATTCATATTTGGCGCCCTGGTGGAGTCCTTCTGCAGTGAGCAGAACGCCAGGATGATGGCGATGCAGTCGGCCAGCGACAATGCCAACGCAATCCTGAATGACTTGTCCATAGAGTATAACCGTGTACGGCAGGCGGCCATTACCCAGGAGATCACAGAGGTAATCAGCGGCGCCAAGGCACAGAAAAAGAAACATTCGTAAATTCATAAATATAAAAGGAGGCAGCCATGAGCAAGGGAAAAATCATACAGGTCATGGGACCTGTAGTTGACGTGGCTTTTGAGGATGACGGACTTCCCCATATCAAGGATGCCCTGGTGGTGGATAATCAGGGTAAGAAGTGCGTTATGGAAGTGGCTCAGCATGTGGGCGGCAATGTGGTGCGCTGCATTATGCTGGCATCCAGCGACGGCCTGTGCAAGGATATGGAAGTGGAGCCCACAGGGGCCGGCATTCAGGTGCCTGTAGGTGAGAAGACCCTGGGACGTCTCTTCAACGTGTTGGGCGAAACCATTGACGGTGGAGAGAGTCTGGAAGGCGGGGATAAATGGGTCATCCACAGGGACCCGCCCTCTTTTGAGGATCAGAGCCCTGTTGTGGAAATGTTAGAGACCGGTATAAAGGTAATTGATTTGCTGGCCCCCTATGCCAAGGGAGGAAAAATAGGCCTCTTTGGCGGCGCGGGCGTGGGCAAGACCGTGCTGATACAGAAGCTGATAACAAATATAGCAACGGAACACGGCGGATATTCTATTTTCACGGGCGTGGGAGAGCGTTCCCGTGAGGGAAATGACCTGTGGACCGAGATGAGGGAGTCCGGGGTGCTGGAAAAAACGGCCCTGGTATTCGGACAGATGAATGAGCCTCCGGGGGCCCGTATGCGCGTG
>JAJQEA010000395.1 GCA_021201905.1 Clostridia bacterium | reverse complement strand
CTCCTGAAGGAGGAGGGAATCAAACCCAAAAGGGATTTCGTGGTGGCAGGATTCTGCGATGAAGAGGGAACACGGTTTGGAACAGGCTACTTTGGTTCGGGAGCCATTCTGGGACACCGGGATGTGGAATATATGAAGAAATTCCGGGATAAAGACGGAATTTCCATCTATGAGGCCATGAAGGAATACGGGATGGATCCGGAGCGGATTAAGGAGGCTGTCTGGGAAGATGGAAAGATTGGCTGCTTCCTGGAAGCCCATATCGAACAGGGACCGGTCCTGGATACGGAAGGCACGGAGCTTGGCCTGGTGGACTGCATCGTAGGCATTCAGCGCTACATGGTGACGGTACACGGACGGGCCGACCACGCGGGGACCATGCCCATGGATATGAGGATGGATCCTGTGGACGCGGCTGCGAAGGTCATTTCCAGAATCGCGGACTGGGCCAGGGAAAAAGCAGATGGAACCGTTGCCACGGTGGGCTATGTGAATACCATTCCCGGGGGAATGAATATCGTGGCTGATACGGCTGAGTTTACCGTGGATATCCGCTCCAGGAACAACGACAATATAAATGATATCGCGGCCAGGATAAGGAAAGCCCTGGAACGGGCGGTAAAGGAGTACGGCGGCAGCTTTGACATGGAGAATAAGCTGACCATTACTCCGGTGGAGCTGTCAAAGGAAATGCTGGATATTATGGAGGAGGAGTGCAGGAGCCGGGGATACAGCTGCAAGCGGATGTTAAGCGGCGCAGGCCATGACGCCCTGGAAATCGGCCAGGTGCTTCCCACCGTCATGCTCTTTGTTCCAAGCAAGGATGGACGGAGCCACTGCCCGGTTGAGTTTACCAGGTACAGCGACCTGGCCAAAGCCGCGGTGGTGATGGAGAAGCTGGCGAAGGAAAAGGTTATGGGATAACATATAAATAAAAGAAAGACACAGGCGTACGAATTATTATTATACGTCTGTGTCTGTTCGTGTTATAATGAAGAGTAGCGTTGACTGGACAAATGATGGCGGTGAGGAAAAAGATGGGATTAACAGTAAGAGAACTTCTTTTGGCAGAGGAAATGAAGGATATCAAGGTACTTGCAGGCGACAGGGGACTGGACAGGGAAATTAAGGGTGTGACAATCATTGAGGCGCCGGATATCGTAAAGTTTATTGACGGCGGCGAGGTCCTGCTGACAGGTCTGTACGCCTTCCGGTCCTGCACAGTGGATGAGTTTCGCACATATATTAACGAGCTGACCAGAAAGAGTGTCAGCGCCCTTGTGTTAAAGCGGGGCAGGAAGGTGGAGAACGCGGACACCAAGATTGAACTGTTGTTCGCGTTTGCGCAGGAACACAATATTCCGGTTCTGGAGGTGCCATTTGAGGTTTCCTTCCGGGATATTATGAGCCTGATCATGGAGCGGCTCTTCAACGAGGAGGTGACCAGGCTTAAGTATTTCAAGACGACCCACGATAATTTCGCGGCCCTGGCCATAGCGCCGGATTCCACGGGAAAGGGAGTGGATGAGATACTGGACGTGCTCTCCAAGCTGATCCGCAATCCGGTGGCCGTATACAACCAGAACCTGTCCTGCCTGGCGGCTACGGACCAGGCGCCAAGGGAGTTTACCATCAGCAGGGACGCCAAGCCCTTTGATCCGGGCACCTATTCCAATTACACCTATATGAGGCAGAAGGGGGAGGTCTCCCAGTGTCTGATCCAGGTGAAGATGAGCTTCCGGGAAAAGATATACCTGGTGGTGACAGAGCTGAACCAGCCCTTTGGCATCATGGACTGCATAGCCGCGGAGAGCGCCATCACAGCCCTTCGCTTTGAGTTTTCCAGGCAGTACGCGGTGACGGAGCTGGAGAAGAAGTTCCAGAATGATATTATACACAATATTTTGAACGGTAAAATCCATTCCATGGGAGAGCTCCAGAAGAATACCAGCCTGCTGGGGGTTGACATCAACGGCAGCTACCGGGTTATCGTATTCGGCATGACAAACGAAAGCATGTCAAAGGGCGACTTTAAGGCAAAGGTAAAGGATATCGATGTTCTGAGCGATTTAATCAGGAGCCGTATCACCAAAGCCAAAATACATAACGATCTGGATAAGATCGTGGTGATACAGGAGGTGGAACGGGAGCAGACCCAGGAGGAATACCGGGGAAGTATCAAAACGACCGCGGAACAGGGTCAGGGGGATGTGGCAAGATACAACAAGTATCTTAAGATAAAAGCGGGAGTGGGGAGAGTGGTGGACGGCATTATCAATCTTCCGGAGAGCTTTAAAGAGGCCAACGAGGCATTTATGTTTGTGGATGTGGCGGGAGAGGCCCAGGAGGACGGAGGCCCCCAGATTATGCTTTTTGCGGACCTGGGCATATTTAAGCTGCTGTGCCAGCTAAACGACCCTTCCATGCTCCTGGAATATGTGCCGGAGGGGCTTCAGAAGCTTTACAACTATAAGAAACCCCAGAGGGATGACCTGATCACGACCCTGAGGGCGTATCTGGACCGGAATCTGAACCTTTCCAAGACAGCCCAGGATCTCTATGTACACTACAAGACAGCGGTTTACCGCATCGAGAAAATAGAGAAGCTGACCGGAATTGATTTTGACAATGCCAACGAGGTGCTGGCAGTGCGCATTGGCCTGGTAGTGTATAAGATGATAGAGAATTATAGCAAGGATTTTATATAGGTGCAGAGTTCGGCGGTGGTGAGCCCGGCTGATACCATGGCATAGAGAGATAGTTTATCCAGACTAGATAAATTATCTCTCTATTTTTATCAGTTTGCTCCGATGTAATCTGTTAAAATATTATCTATAATGTGCAATATAGATAAGAAGTGCAGGAAAGAAATAAGCGGTGTATACAAGATTGCCAACAAGTGGAAGCGAGGAGGGGTTAAATGGATATCAATTTAGACAGGGTCCTGGAACGGCTGGAGGAGCTGTACCAATGCGGGGCCCAGGAAGATGGGACATTCACCCGCATGGCATATTCGCCGGAGGACAGGAAGGGGCGGGAGCTCTTCAAGGACTATTTCCGGAAGCTGGGAATCGAACCTGAGACAGATGCCGCCGGAAACCTGATTGCCAGGCTGGAGGGAGAGGATCCAACGCTTCCTGCCATCATGACAGGCTCCCATCTGGACACGGTGCCGGACGGCGGAAGGTATGACGGGGCCCTGGGCTGCGTGGCCGGTCTGGAGGTGTGCCAGACGCTGATTGAGAGCGGCAGAAGGCTGCGCCATCCGCTGGAGATTGTGGTATTCACGGATGAGGAGGGCTTCCGGTTTGGAAGCGGCATGTTGGGAAGCGGCGCCATGTGCGGCCAGGACCTCCATGTCAGCGGGGAGGACCAGGATCTGTACGGCCAGACCAGAGAGGAAGTGCTTAAGGCCTGCGGGCTGAAGGTGTCCCAACTGGAAAAGGCCAGACGGTCCAAAGACTCCGTGCACTGTTTCCTGGAACTCCATGTGGAACAGGGGGCGTCCTTTCACAAGAAACAGATTCCCGTGGGCGTGGTGACTTCCATCGCAGGGGTGAGCCGGTTTGAAATCAAGATTACGGGAGAGGCCAACCATGCCGGGAGCACGGTGATGGAGGACAGAAAGGACGCCCTGGTGGCTGCGGCCAGATTCGTGGCCCGGGTTCCGGAAATCGTAGCTGCCTGGGGCAATCCCTTTACGGTAGCCACGGTGGGAACCATGAAGGTGGTGCCCAACTCAGTGAATGTGATTCCGGGGGAGGCTTTCTTCCACTTGGAGATACGGGACCAGGATGAGAAGGTGATGGAAACCATAGAACAGAAGCTGAGAGAGTGCCTTGGGTCAATCTGTGAAGCTATGGGGGAGGAATACAGCTTTAACCGGTTCTCCTACCATGAGCCGGCGCCCATGACCGAATGGGTGAAGGATGCCATTGAAGCCTCTGTCAAAGAGCTGGATATTCCTTACACGAAAGTCCCGAGTGGGGCCTTCCACGATTCACTGCTCATGACAACGGTTTTTCCCACAGGCATGATATTTGTTCCAAGCGTGGGTGGAATCAGCCATTCCAGATATGAATTTACAGAGGGACGGGACATCGGACAGGGGTGCAGGGTGCTGCTGGAAACAGTCCTTCGTGTAGATGATATATAAATTGTGATAAAAGAAAATAAAAATGTGAAAGGCAGGTAATGTTATGGAAAAGAAAAGAATTGGTATTATTGGCGGAGGTATTTCCGGAACATGTCTCGGATATCATCTGAGTCTCTATGACAATGCAGAGGTCATTGTGTTTGAGAAGGATACCATCGGCGGAGCATCCACAGCCAAGTCCGCCGGAACCGTATGTCTCTTTGACGATTCCTTGAGAAACAGATACTGGGACGTAAGGCTGTATGGCTTTGAGTCATATTTAAAGATGGAAGCAGAGGAAAAGGGCTCAGCCGGATTTGACAAGACAGGAACCCTGGTGGTCGCAACAGATGAGAAGGTAGAGGCTACTATCAAGACCGGCATCGCGCTGGCAAAGGCAGCTGGCTATACAGGCGAGTACATAACAGACAAGGACAGAATTAAGGAAATCCTTCCTGACATCTCCACAGACAATATCCTGGGCGCAGGCTACACACAGGACGACGGATACTTTGACGGAACCATGATCTCCAACACCTACGCAAAGAAGATGCAGAAAAACGGCGGCGTTATCAAGACCGGTGTAAAGGTGACGGAGGTTCTGAAAGAGGGCAATAAAATAAAAGGCCTTAAGACAGACGACGGCCAGGATTATGAATTTGACTATGTGGTGGACTGTACCGGCCCATGGAGCAAATTTACCGGCGAGATGGCAGGCATGGACGTGCCGATCTGGCATACAAAGGCAGAAGCCTTCTTCTTATGCCCTCCAGGCAAGAAATTAGGCTATACCTTCCCGGTGCTTAAATACCCGGCCTTCTACGCCCTGCGCGCAGGAAACAACATCTTTATCTGCAAGTCCCATCTTTCCATGGACCTGAACAATCCCATGCACGCGGGACAGTGGGATCCGGACAAGCTTCCGGCCACAGGCGGAACCGATGATTACTTCATTGACTTCCTGCTCGATCAGTTAGAGTGCAGGGTACCTGGAATCGTGGACAGCGGACTGGTATCCTCCTGGCTGTCATACCGTGCGGAGCCAAAGGATTTCCTTCCGATTCTGGGCGAGACACCGGTGGAGGGCTATATTCTGGCAACGGGTTACGGCGGGAACGGCGTGATCGAGGCACCTGCCGCCAGCAGAGACCTTGCAAAATTCATCATGCGCGGAGAAAAGACACCATTATTGGAAGACTGGGCCTTTGAGCGTCTGTTAAAATAAGAAAGGGGCGGAGAGGAGAAAATATGGATATAGCGGTTCTTATAAAACAGGTTCCTGTTTCCAACGATGTTTCCGTTGACCCAGAAACCCATGCCCTGATCCGTTCCAGTTCAGAAGGCATGATCAACCCTGCGGACCTGAACGCCATAGAGGCCGCCATGGTCTTAAAGGAGCAGACCGGCGGAAAGGTGGCCGTATTCACCATGGGCCCCACTGACGCGGAGAAAGCATTAAGGGACGCTATGGCCCTGGGCTGTGATGAGAGCTGTCTCATCACGGACAGGTGCCTTGCCGGAGGAGATACCATTGCCACAGCCAAGGTGCTGGCAAGAAGCATTGAGAAATACGGGAAATTCGACCTGATTTTAAGCGGCGCATTGTCCGCTGACGGCACCACCGGACAGGTGGGAGCCATGGTGGCGGAATACATGGGCATCCCCCATGTGGCTGAAATACAGGGGCTCTCATACGATGAGAATGACAAGGACTGTATCACAGCCGTGAAAAAGTACCAGGGTATGGAGTGGAAGATTAAGGCGGCCCTGCCGGCGCTGGTGAGCGTGTGCTTCGGAAGCAATGAACCGCGTCTGGCAACCCTGCGCTCCAAGAGGGCTGCCAAGAACAAGCCTCTGGAGGTATATACCAATGGGGACCTTAAGATGGCGGCGGATGAGATTGGCCTTCCGGGATCTCCCACAATGGTGACGGATTCGTTCCAGCCTGAGAGCACCAGGAGAGCCCAGATGCTTGCGGGCACTCCGGAGGAACTGGCAGCCAGGCTCAGGGAGCTGATTGAGATTGAGAAAGGAAAGGAATAGATGGCGAACGGAATTTGTGTTTTTGCAGAAAATTATAATGGGAACTTAGAACCCGTTGTGGCAGAACTGGTCCGCGCAGCTCATTGTATCAAAGAGACCACCGGTGAGAAGATACAGGCCGCCGTCCTGGCTGAGGACTGCAAGACTTTGGTGGCCCAGCTGGAGCGCCTTGGGGTTGACGAGATATATGCCGTGGAGACAGACAAAAACTGCCTGTTCCAGGACGATGGGGTAAGCAAGGCAATGGCTGAAATGCTGAAGCGCATAGACCCGTCCAGTGTTCTGATTCCGGCTACCCCCATAGGCCGCTCCGTTTTTTCCAGAGTGGCTGCCCGCCTTGGCTGCAGAATGACGGCGGACTGTACGGAATTAGCCGTGGATACCAGGGAGGACGGGACCTTTTTCATCAAGCAGAATAAACCTTCCTTTGGAGAAAACGTATTTGTCACCATTGTGACAAGGGAAGGGGTCTATCCCCAGATGATGACGGTAAGGCCAGGGGTGTACACCCCCTGTGAGGAACAGGAGGGCAGAAGGGCGGATGTCACATATTATAAGGATATCACCCTTCCTGAATCCGGGATCCAGGTGGTGTCAAGCGCCCCTGCAATGAATGATACGGACAGTATCCTTGCAGCTGAGGTGGTGGTGGTCGGCGGACGCGGCGCTGAGAGCGAGGAAAACTTCACACTCTTAAAAGCGTTTGCCGAAAAGCTGGAAGCCGCAATCGGAGGCACCAGGCCTCTGGCAGACACCGGATTTATACCCTTTGAGCATCAGATTGGCCAGACCGGCTTCACCATACGGCCCAAGGTATGCATTTCCCTGGGCGTATCCGGCGCCATCCAGCACACGGAGGGCATTAAGGATACAAAGCTCTTTGTGGCAATCAACCAGGATGAGAGCGCGCCTATTTTCAATATTGCGGACTACGGTATGGCCTGCGATATGAAGGATGTGCTGGAAGCTTATCTGAAACTGTAAGCCCGCGCCATATGGGGAGGCAGCAGAAAGGAAGAAAACCATGGATTTATTAGAGATTATGAGAAGAAGGCGCAGCATCAGAAGCTACAGCGGCGGGGAGATTCCGGAAGAAAGCCTTACAAAAGTCCTTCAGACAGGTCTTTTGTCGCCGTCGGGAAAGGCAATACGCCCATGGGAGTTCATTGTTGTGCGCCAGAGAAAGACTTTGGATGATCTCTCCGGATGCAGGGCCGGAGGCGTGAAGATGCTAAAGGAAGCGCAGTGCGCCATCGTTGTCATAGGCGACGGGACGAAGCAGGATGTGTGGGTTGAGGACTGCTCCGCCGCCATGACAAACATGCATCTGATGGCGTCCAGCCTGGGGATCGGCAGCTGCTGGGTCCAGGGCAGGCTCAGAAACGCGGATGAGAAGACCACGGAGGAATATGTAAGGGAACGCCTGGGCTTTCCGGAAAATTATAAGCTGGAAGCCATCCTTACCCTTGGAATGCCAGCCGGGGAGGCGCCAGCCCGTCAACTGGATGAGCTGCCCATGGAAAAGATAAGGTGGGAGAGATATTAGAAACAAATAAAGAGGATGCTGTCAGCCGCCGGACCCGTTTGGGTCCGGCGGCTTTTTCCAAGTCTTGTAATATACACAGGGATGTTGTATATTGTTAATACAATGACGGAAACAGCTTGACAGAGGCGCATATAGGAGGAATGTATGGAGGATAAGGGAAAGAAGGCCGCCAGCCCCAAAGCGGATGCACCAAGGGACAAAGACGCGGCGGAGGACAGGAAAGTCTTGAAAACGAACTGTATAGATCACCTGGCCCTGCCCGGCACCATTCACCTGATACCCATGGATTATGTGGGAGGATACGCGGTCAGGCCGGGCTTCTATGAGATAAACGGGGCCACCGCCATACCGGGAGGCGTGAATTTCACGGTGTATTCCCACGGGGCCACCGCCATTGAGCTGCTCCTGTTCCGACGGACAGAGGAGGAGCCGTATGCGGTCCTTCCCTTTCCAAAGCATTACCGTATCGGCAATGTGTACTCCATGATCGTGTTCAAGCTGGACATCGGTGAATTTGAGTATGCGTACCGGGTGGACGGCCCCTATGAACCGGAAAAGGGTCTTATATATGATAAGACCAGGTATCTGCTGGACCCCTATGCCAAGGCGGTTACGGGACAGAGCCGGTGGGGAGAACCGCTGCCCGGATGCCAGCACTATAAGGCCAGGGTGGTCAGGGATGACTTTGACTGGGCGGATATGGCCCAGCCCCTGACACCCATGGAGGATTTAATCATTTATGAGCTTCATGTAAGGGGATTTACCATGCACGGCTCCTCGGCCGTACTCCACCCCGGAACCTTTGAGGGATTGGTGGAAAAGCTTCCGTATCTGCTGGAGCTGGGCGTGAACGTGGTGGAGCTGATGCCCATATTTGAATTCGACGAGATGCAGGATTACCGGGAGGTGGACGGCCGGAAGCTTTATAATTACTGGGGATACAACACCGTAAGCTTTTTCTCGCCCAACACCAGCTATACTGCCAGCACGGAGTACAACCGGGAGGGAAATGAGCTCAAGAACCTGATACGTGTGTTCAACCAGCACGGGATAGAGGTCTACCTGGATGTGGTGTTCAACCATACGGCGGAAGGGAATGAAAAAGGGCCCTTCTTTTCCTTTAAAGGATTTGACAACAATATATACTATCTGCTGACTCCCGAGGGATACTATTACAATTTCAGCGGCTGCGGCAATACATTAAACTGCAACCACCCCATTGTCCAGCAGATGATTCTCAACTGCCTCCGCTATTGGGTTACGGCTTACCGGATTGACGGGTTTCGCTTTGACCTGGCCTCCATTATGGGCCGCAACGAGGACGGAGCGCCCATGAGCAAGCCTCCCCTACTCCAGAGCCTTGCCTTTGACCCCGTTCTGGGCAATGTGAAGCTCATAGCCGAGGCGTGGGACGCGGACGGCCTGTATCAGGTGGGGACCTTCCCGTCCTGGAACCGCTGGGCGGAGTGGAACGGCAGGTACCGGGACGACATGCGCCGGCACATCAAGGGCGACCAGGGCATGGCACAGGCAGCGGCCCTGCGGATCGCCGGCTCCAGAGATATATATGCGGACCATGCCAGGAAGAACGCGTCCGTGAATTTCATTACCTGTCATGACGGCTTTACCCTTTACGACCTGTTTTCCTACAATGTAAAGCACAATGAGCCAAACGGATGGGACAATACGGACGGAGCCAATGACAACAACAGCTGGAACTGCGGCGCAGAGGGGGAGACAGAGGATCCCCGGGTGGAAGCCCTGAGGCGGCGCATGGTGCGCAACGCCTGCGCCCTCCTCATGTGCAGCAGGGGAACACCCATGTTTCTGGCGGGTGATGAATTCTGCAACACCCAGTTCGGCAATAACAATGCCTATTGCCAGGACAATGAGATTTCATGGCTGGATTGGGAACGGCTGGGGCAGTATAAGGATATATTTTCTTTCTTCCAATATATGATACGGTTTCGCAAGACGCACCGCCTGGTGCGGGTCAATGTGAGCGACGGGGCCTGCGGCTTCCCGGATGTGAGCTTTCACGGAGTAAAGCCCTGGTGCGACTCCTTTGCGGAGTATGAGCGCTATGTGGGCGTCATGTTTGCCGGATGTGAAGAGGGGCAAGGCCCCCAGACCGTGTACATTGCATCCAATGCGTATTGGGAACCTCTCGATGCAGAGCTGCCAGTCCTTCCCGAGGGAATGAAATGGGAGCTGGCGGCAGATACGTGGGAGGATGCGCCTTGTCTGGGCCCATTGGGGGGAAATGAGTTCAGGATTCGTCCCAGAACCGTGATGGTGATGGTGGGAAAATAGGGCTGTTTTTTCCCGCCGCCCAGGTTCTGCTATGGCGCAGGGACTGGTTTCTTAAGACAAATTCTCTCCCAAATTCCAGTTCCTTACAAAATCATAAAAATTGATTTATAGTGTCGCAAATCTGAAAAAGTTGTGGTATACTAAATTAATATGTTATGAAAAAGCCTAAGAGGTACCTGTATGCTGAACGAAGAAAAGGTCAGATATATGACGGGGCTGGCCATATTTGAAAAGAATGAGGGCAGGAAGATATTTCCCATCAACCGTTATTTTAAAAAGGATTATGTCGGCGGACAGATGTTCCGCTCCTTTTTCGGTTATACCTTCTGCTACCTGCTGATGCTGCTTCTGTGGATCCTCTACAAGCTGGACGTGCTGTTGGGAGGGATGGGCGTAGATGAATTGCTTAAATGCGGCAAGAACTGGGGCATCTTTTATGTGGGAGGACTGGTATTTTACCTGTTTGTGACCTGGATCGTATATTCCAGGAGGTATGACCACGCGTCCCGTTCCCAGACCATGTATGCCTCCAGACTGAGACACCTGGTCAAGAAGTACGACAACAAAGACAGGACCGACAGGACCAAGGACAACAGAGGAGGAAGGGTTCGATGACAAGTCTTCTGCTATGGAAAGAACATCTGAAACGATTTTACAACCGCTACAGTTACGGAATACAGCCGGTGGTGCGCTTCCTGTTTGCGCTCTGCACCGTGGTAAGCCTTAATACGAATATCGGATATATGGCAAAGCTTAAAAGTCCGTTGGTCATCCTTCCGGTCTGTCTGGTCAGCGCGTTCCTGCCCTACGGCGCCATCGTGTTCCTGGCGGGCTGCCTGATGATTGCCCATGTATATGCGGTTTCCCTGGAGATGGCCCTGATTGCCATTGTATTGATACTGACCGTTGCCATTCTCTACTACGGATTCAAGCCCGGGGACAGTTACCTGATGGTCCTGACGCCCCTGGCCTTCCTGTTTAAGATTCCCTATGTGGTTCCTCTGCTGGTGGGACTGGGTGGAAGCCTGGCTTCCGTGATTCCCGTTGGATGCGGTGTGTTCCTGTACTACCTGCTCATATATGTAAAGCAGAACGCGGGCATACTGGCCGCCAGCGACGGCTCCGTGGATATTGTGCAGAAATACAGCCAGATTCTCAAATCCGTGCTCTTTAACCAGACCATGATGGTCATGATTGCCACCTGCGCGGTGGGCATCATCGTGGTGTATCTCATACGCAGGCTGTCCATGGATTACGCGTGGGTGGTGGCCATTGTGGCAGGCTCCATGGCGGAGCTGCTGGCCATATTTGTGGGGGATTTTGTGTTTGGGGTGTCTGTTGCCGTGGGACCGATGATACTGGGACTTGTCCTGTCGGCGGCCATAGCGGCAGTGTTTAATTTTTTTGTCCTGTCCGTGGATTATACCCGGACCGAATATGTGCAGTTCGAGGACGATGATTATTACTATTATGTGAAGGCGGTGCCCAAGATGACCGTGAGCACCCCGGATGTGAAGGTACAGAAAATCAGTACCCATAAACGCGGCACAAGGGAGAGAAATTCTTATTAATGAAAAAAAGTGAACGTAAGGAGGTGAGAGTATGGCGGAAATACTGGTAAAAGTGACATCCTGGCTGTCGCTGCTGCCAAGGATATCAGTGGGAAATATTCTGGAAATCATGATTATTTCCTTTCTGGTCTATGAACTTTTGGTGTGGATTAAGAACACCAGGGCCTGGAACCTGTTAAAGGGACTTCTGGTTATCCTGGTGTTTGTGCTGTTTGCCGCTGTGCTTCATCTGACCACCATATTGTGGATTCTGGAGAATACCACTACCATTGCTGTGACGGCCCTTCTGGTCATCTTCCAGCCTGAGCTGCGCAAGGCCCTGGAACAGCTGGGAAGCCGCAATTACATGCCCTACATCTTTTCCTTTGACGAAGGCAAGGATAACCAGGGCTTTAACGACAAGACCATCAACGAGCTGGTCCGGGCCACCTTTGAGATGGCCAAGGTAAAGACAGGCGCCCTGATGGTGATTGAGCGGGGCTCTTCCCTGAAGGAGATAGAGAGGACGGGAATCGAAATCAACGGTCTGGTGACCAGCCAGCTGCTGATTAATATTTTTGAACACAACACGCCTCTTCACGACGGCGCAGTGGTTATCAGGGGCAACCGCATCACCGCGGCCACCTGTTATCTGCCGCTGACCGATAACATGAGCATCAGCAAGGACCTGGGCACACGCCACAGGGCGGCTGTGGGTGTGAGTGAATCCACGGACAGTATCACCATCGTGGTGTCGGAGGAAACCGGAAGGGTATCGGTAGCAGAAGGAGGAATGCTGTCCAGGATACCAGATGCAGAAAGCCTCAAAAAGGTACTTTCCAATGTGAAAGAGGAGACTGTTTCATTGAACCGATTGAAAATATGGAAGGGAAGGCTGAAGAATGGAAAAAAAGCTGTCTAATAATCTTGGGCTTAAAGTACTTTCTGTCTTCCTGGCGTTTTTTGTTTGGCTGGCAGTGGTGAACATCAACAACCCGGAGGACTCGGATTCAAAGGAGGTCCCCCTGGATATTGTCAACGAGGGAATCCTGACCTCCAACGGCAAGACATATGAGCTGATGACGGATAAGGATACCGTCACGGTCAGCTACTGTGTGAGAACACTGGATAAGGCGGGCATCAGCGCCTCGGATTTCAGGGCCTATATAGATTTGGCCGATATATATGAACCCACAGGCGCGGTGCCGGTGAAGATAGAGGTTAAGAACAACAAACGTCTTTTGGAAACCCCGGTGGCAAAGCCGGGGGTCATCCGCGTCAAGACAGAGGATTTGCAGCGCAAGACATTTGAGCTCAAGGCAAAGGTGATAGGGGAAGCGGCCGAGGGGTACGACAAGGGAACGCCCTCTGTTTCGCCCAATTATATCTATGTCAGCGGCCCTATGTCAGCGGTAGGCCAGATCAGCGCGGTGGGAATCGTGATCGACGTGGACGGCGCGGACGCCAGCCTGTCGGACAGCGCTCCCGTGGTGTGCTTTGACGCCAATGAAAATGAAATACCCACTGACGAGCGCATCACGTTCAGCCGCTCCAGTGTGGATTATACCATGCCGATACTCAAGCGCAAGAGCCTGGTGCTGAACTTCGAGCCGGAGGGCAGGGCGGCAGACGGATACCGGTATACGGGGATAGAGAGCAGCCGTCCTTCGGTGGCTGTCAACGGGCTGAAATCCGATTTGGCCAATATTAATTCCATTACCATTCCCAGCTCCGAGCTGAATATGGACGGGGCCACGGGGGACAGGGAAGTCACCATCGATATCAGCCAGTATCTGCCGGAGGGAGTTTACCTTTCGGACGAGTCATCCAAAGAGGTGAAGGTTGTCATCAAGGTGGAGGCCCTGGAGAGCAGGACATTTGAGATTAAGACCAGCCAGATTAAGCGGGTGGGAGCCCACAGCGATTATGAATATCAGTATGACAGGGATTCTGTGAATGTAGTCATAAGAGGCCTGAAGGAAGATCTGGACCAGCTTTCAACTTCCGCGCTGGACGCGGAGATGGTTGTGGAGGATATGGTGCCGGGAGAGAACAGCGGCGAGATTAAGTTCCAGCTGGGCGACGCCTACGAGCTGGTGAGCTACGACCGCATCCAGGTGACCGTGACAGAAAAAGGCCCGTCGGCAGGCAGCGCCGCGGCCAGCTCAGATGAGAGCGGGGAGGGGACGGAAAGCGAGACATCAGAAGGCCCTGCCGGCACGTCTAAGGCAGAGCCTGGCCAGTAACAAAAAGCAAGGAGAGTGGTATCATGGTAAGCAAAACAACTGTAATCAAGAATCCGTCCGGTCTGCATCTGCGGCCGGCGGGAGTCCTCTGCAAGGAGGCACTGCGTTATAAATCAAAAATATCCTTCAAGGTGCGCACCACCACGGCCAATGCCAAGAGTGTATTAAGCGTCCTTGGAGCTTGCGTGAAATCCGGAGACGAAATTGAATTTGTCTGTGAGGGACCGGATGAGAAGGAAGCACTGGAAGCCATGGTTGGTATCGTGGAGGCCGGGTTAGGCGAGTAGATTGACGGCAACCAAAGGTTGTGAGTATAAATGAATTTTTAATAAGGAGGTACAAGAGGATGTACAAGGGAACAAGCGCTTCTGCAGGAATTGGAATTGGAAAAGCGGTGATTGTGGAGGAAACCCAGCTGGTGATTACCAGGCAGGCGGTAAACAATGTGGAAGAGGAGGTGCAGCGTTTTAAGGGAGCGCTGGACGAAACCATCAAGGCCACAGAGAAGCTGGCTGAGGACCTGGCGACCAGGGTGGGAGAGAAGGAAGCGGAAATCATGCAGGGACATATGATGCTTCTGGGGGATCCCATGCTGACAGGGGAGATTGAGAACTCCATCAGGAATGACAGCGTAAACAGTGAATTTGCCATTGAGAATGTGTGCAACATGTATGCGGATATGTTTGCCTCCATGGGAGACGAGCTGATGCAGCAGAGAGCCACGGACATGCGCGACATCAAGACCCGTATGCAGCAGATGCTTATGGGAATCCAGTCTGTGGACATCTCCTCCCTGCCGGAGGGCAGCATCATTGTGGCAAAGGATCTGACTCCGTCCATGACGGCGGGAATCAATCCGGCCAATGTGACCGGTATTGTCACGGAGCTGGGCGGCAAGACCTCCCACAGCGCAATCCTGGCAAGGGCCCTGGAGATTCCGGCTGTGGTGGCTGTCACAGGCTTCATGGACGGCGTAAAGGACGGGGATCAGGTGGTACTGGACGGCAGCACCGGAGAGGTGTATGTGAATCCGGACCAGGCTGTGACCGCTGATTACGAGGAGAAGAGAAGGCTGTTTTTGGTGGAAAAGAAGGAGCTGGAGCAGTATATCGGCAAGCCTTCTGTCACAAAGGACGGCGTGCAGGTGGAAATCGTGGCCAACATCGGAAAGCCCGAGGACGTGGACAAGGTGCTCCAGTACGACGGAGAGGGCATCGGACTGTTCCGCACCGAGTTTTTGTTTATGGACAGGACTGCCATGCCCACAGAGGAAGAGCAGTTTGATGCATATAAGAAGGTGGCTACAGCCATGAACGGCAAGCCGGTCATTATCCGCACCCTGGATATCGGAGGCGACAAGGAGATTCCCTACATGGGCCTGGAGAAGGACGAGAATCCATTCCTGGGCTACCGGGCAATCCGTTTCTGCCTGGACCGCAGGGAGGATGTGTATAAGCCTCAGCTGAGGGCGCTTTTAAGGGCAAGCGCATTCGGCAACATCCGCATCATGGTTCCGTTGGTAACCTGCATTGAGGAGTACCGTCAGGCCAGGGCGCTTGTGGAGGAAATCAAGAAGGAGCTGGATGAAAAGGGCATCGCGTACAACAAGGACATCCAGGTGGGCATCATGGTGGAGACGGCAGCAGCTTCCCTGATCGCGGATATCTTTGCGAAGGAAGCGGACTTCTTCAGCATCGGAACCAATGATTTGACCCAGTACACCATGTCGGTAGACAGGGGCAATAAAAAGGTATCCTATCTGTATTCCACCTTTAACCCGGCTGTGCTCAGAAGTATTAAGCACATCATCGCCTGCGGCCGCGAGGCAGGCATCATGGTGGGTATGTGCGGTGAGGCCGCAAGCGACCCAATGATGATTCCCCTGCTTCTGGCATTTGGGCTCAACGAATTCAGCATGAGCGCCTCCGCAATTCTGAAGGCCAGGAAGATGGTCACCCAGTACAGCGTGGAGGAGCTTCAGGCAGTGGCTGACAAGGCCATGAGCTTTGCCACAGCGGCGGAAATAGAACAATACATGAGAGATTTTGTGGAGAAGGTTACGGATTAATGGCAGTTTATCTGGTTTGTTATATCATAAGCTTCATATTGGCCCGGCAGCATTTTTATATGCTGTCTGGGCTGGTTTTAATTACAGCAGCCTTGTGGCTGTATATAAAGGATTACAGGGAGACAGGCAACCTGATTCACCTGAGGGGGCTTTTCTGCCTCTTTTTTGTGGGAGGGCAGGGAATCTCCTGCTTTAAGCTCAGCCGCCTTCAGACGGACTGGAGCAGTGAGACATGGGTCTGCCTGGGACTGGCGGTGTTCACCTTCTGGATTGTGTTTGAGGTGCTGCACAGGGTATATGACGGCTGGAGCGCGGCGGACATGCAGTCCGTATACCGTTTTTATGCCTCGGCTGAATCCCCCCTGCAGGCAAAGCGGCTCCTTCACTCCATGGCGGGCCTGGTGGTTATATCCTTTCTGGCTTTTTTCTTTGAGGCGTGGAAGCTGAGCTTTGTGCCGCTGTTCTCCTACGGGGTGCCCCATGCCTATTCCTATTTTCATGTCAGCGGAGTCCATTATTTTACGGTCTCCTGCGTGCTGGTGCCCAGTCTGTTTGTGATGTACAGCCTTATGATATCCCACAGGGGAAGGGGGCTCACCAGGAACCAGGGATTCTGGCTGGGACTTCTTATGGTGGTGCTGTCCCTGGCCGTGCCAGTGCTGTGCGTGTCCAGGTTCCAGCTGATTCTGGCAGTTGGAATGGCCGCCTTTACCTATATTTCCATGAGCGGCACCTTCAGCCTGGTCTATGTGGGCGTGCTGATGGCCTGCATGATTCCCGCCTATCTGGTCTTGACTGTGATGCGCAGCCACAGCGTGGAATACCTGAACGGCATTTTTGAGATGAAGAACAGCCATATGCCCATATTTATCACGCAGCCCTATATGTATATTGCCAACAACTACGATAATTTCAACTGTCTGGTGGAGCAGCTGGGATCCCACAGCCTGGGGCTTCGCATGCTGTTTCCGGTGTGGGCTCTTACCGGGCTTAAATTCCTGTTCCCGGTCCTGGTGAGCTTTCCGCTCT
Organism: Clostridia bacterium; assembly: GCA_021201905.1. Taxonomy (GTDB): domain Bacteria; phylum Bacillota; class Clostridia; order Lachnospirales; family Lachnospiraceae; genus Enterocloster. The sequence continues at coordinate 4,029 of JAJQEA010000395.1, read as the reverse complement.
TTGTGACCAAGAAGGAGCTGACCACCCTTACCCTGTTCTACGATGCCTACTATGATTTCGGTATCCCCGGAATGGTGCTTTTGGGCGGGCTTTTGGGAGCGGCGTGCTACTTTCTGGTAAAGCGCAGGCGGAAGATGTCATGTCCGGCAGGCCATGTGATCTATGCCCAGATTGCCATGTATATGATGCTGTCATTTTTTACCACCTGGTTTTCCAATCCGGCTACCTGGTTTTATCTGGCTGTTACAGGTATTATTTACATGTATGTCAAGTCCTGACAAGGGATGCGTTGGGAATTCTCACAACAGGGGCAGGGGCAAATATAAAAAATATATAAAATATTGTTGACTTTTATCTTAAGATTTGCTATGATACTGTTAGTGAAGTAAATCTTTGGAAGTTATAATTAAATAATTAATAAGGATTGTTACTGTTCGGCAGGCAAAACCAGGTTTGTTAAGGGGATGATGTGTACCCGTGCGTATGCGCACATGGGTCTCTTTAACAAAGTTGGTTTTTTTTGTTTTCATCAGGAGCAATTATGAAAATAGCGAAAATAATCAATAATAATGTAGTGAGTACCTGCGACGAAGAAGGCAGGGAAATCATCGTCATGGGAAGAGGCGTGGGCTTCAAAGCCAAAGAAGGCAGTGCCATTGACGAGGAGAAGGTGGAGAAGATATTCCGCCTGGAGAGTCAGAACACTATGGATAAGTTCAAGGAACTGCTTGTGAAGCTTCCCATGGAGCATGTGCAGATTTCAGCAGAAATCATCAGTTATGCCAAGGAGGTCCTTAACCGGCCTATTAACCCAAATGTGTATATCACCCTTACGGACCATATAAACTTTGCACTGGAGCGGTACAAACAGAAGATGATGTTTTCCATTCCTTTAATCAGGGAAGTGCGCAGCTTTTACCACGCGGAATATCTCATTGGAGAATATGCCATTGCCATGATTGAAAGGAATCTGGGAGTGAAGCTTCCGGTGGACGAGGCAGCTTCCATTGCCCTTCACATCGTCAATGCGGAGTATGATGCGCCCATGGGTGATACAATTAAGATCACCAATCTGATACAGCAGGTATTGGAGGTGGTCAGGGAGTATTTTAGTATAGAGCTGGATGAGCAGTCCCTCAGCTATGAGAGGTTCATCACTCATCTGCGTTTTCTGGCCCAGCGGGTATTTACAGGGGAGCATATGAATCTGGATAACCTGGAATTCCAGGAGGTCATTGACCGTCTGTATCCGGAGGAATATGCCTGCAGCCAGAAAATACAGGCGCTCATCAAGCTGCAGTACAGGCACCAGGTAACAGAGGAAGAAGTGGCTTACCTGGCCCTGCATATTAAACGTATCAGGACGAATTAATTCATTTGACAGGTCCCTTGGGGGACATGAAAGGAGAGCAGAAAGGATGTTTGGATCACTTAAGAAGCTATTCGGGGGAGAAGAAAAGAATGAGAAGATAATCGCAGCGCCGGTCAATGGAACAGCCATTCCCATGAGCCAGGTAAGCGACCCCACCTTCAGCCAGGAGATTCTGGGAAAGGGAACAGCCATTATACCGTCGGACGGCAGAGTGGTTGCGCCTGCAGACGGACTGGTGACCATGGTATTTGACACAAAGCACGCCATCAGCATGCAGACGGACAACGGCGCGGAGCTGATTATCCACATTGGTCTGGACACGGTACAGCTTAAGGGACAGTTCTTTGACGCTCATGTGGCTGCGGGGGATAAGGTAAAACAGGGCGACCTCCTTCTGGACTTTGAGATAGACAAGATTAAGGAAGCCGGATACGATGTGACTACGCCGGTTATCATCTGCAACACGCCCCAGTTCCCGAAGATGGAGTGTATGAACGGAATGGAAGCAAAGGCAGGGGAGACAGCCATCATCAAACTGTAAGGAACAAAGGTGGGGATGAGTTGATAGAGCGGAGCTTTATCTTAAAAGACGAAATGGGGCTTCACGCAAGGCCGGCCGCCATGCTGATGGTCAGGATGCTTCACGTAAGCTCCTCCGTGGAAATCATCTGCGGGGACCGCAGGGCGAACGGGAAGGATGTCATGAGCATCATGGCCATGAACACCATGGCGGGAGATGAGGTCATTTTCCGCATAGACGGACCCGACGAAGAGGCTGCCATGAAGGAAGTGGAGTCTGTCCTGACCGCCGGCGCCTGATACATTGGCATGGCCCGTCAGGCAGGTCCGGAACATAACCGGAAAACAGTTACCATGATTTAAGCCTGGAAACAGGTTTGAATAGATGATTTATCAAAATGTAATTCAGAGTACTCCTACGGGAAAAGTGTAGAAGGAGACTCTAAAAAAAGAAAGGGGATTTATGTTATGATGAAGTATTTGCAGAAACTAGGTAAGGCCATCATGCTTCCTGTTGCCGTTCTGCCAGTGGCAGCAATTATGATGGGTATTGGTTATGCCATGTGTCCTTCCACCATGCAGGGCGGTGACGTAACCGGTATCATCCAGATCATTGGTTTTGCGCTGGTGAAGATTGGAAGTGCCGTAATCGACAAGCTGCCCATGCTGTTTGCAGTAGGTGTGGCAATCGGTTTATCAAAGGACCAGCACGGAGCGGCAGGACTTGCAGGTCTGGTTGCGTTCCTGACCATTACCACTGTACTTAACAGCGGCATTGTTGCCACTATAATGGGCGTGGAGGAAGCTCCTCTGGCCTTCTCCAAGATTGACAACGCGTTTATCGGTATCATTTCCGGTATCACGGCATCCATTTGTTACAACAGGTTCAGCAGCGCGCAGCTGCCAACCGCTCTGGCTTTCTTCTCAGGAAAGCGCTGTGTACCCATCGTCACATCCTTTGTAATGGTGGCAGAATCCGCCGTCTTTTACTTTGTATGGCCGGTACTGTTCAATGCCCTTGTATGGGTTGGGGAGCACATCATGGGACTTGGCCCTGTAGGCGCAGGTATCTATGCATTTGCAAACCGTCTTCTGATTCCAACCGGACTGCATCACGCGCTGAACGCGGTATTCTGGTTTGACATTGCAGGAATTGCCGATATCAACAAGTTCTGGGGCTTCGCAGAAGGCGGAATCAAGGGCGTAACCGGCATGTACCAGGCAGGATTCTTCCCGGTAATGATGTTCGGCCTTCCGGCAGCAGCCTTTGCAATGTACCAGACAGCAAAGCCAGAGAAGAAGCAGTATGCGGCAGGTATCCTGATTACAGGAGCAGTAGCATCCTTCGTATCCGGCGTAACCGAGCCGCTGGAATTCTCCTTCATGTTCCTGGCTCCCGGACTGTACCTTGTACACGCCGTTCTGACCGGTATCTCCGTAGCAGTAGCAGCCGCATTCCACTGGACCGCAGGCTTCTGCTTCAGCGCAGGTGTCACTGACTTCATATTCAGCTGCAGGCTGCCAATGGCCAACCAGCCGTTCATGCTGTTAGTACAGGGCGTTGTATTCGCAATCATCTACTACGTCGTATTCCGCGCCGTCATCACCAAATTTGACCTTCCGACACCAGGACGTGAGAAAGAAGACTTAGACGCAGAAATGACCGCCGTATTAGCAAACGACGATTTCACCAAGGTAGCAGCCATTGTCTTAGAAGGATTAGGCGGCAAGGGAAATGTGGTATCCTTAGACAACTGCATAACAAGGCTGAGATTAGAGATAAAAGACTACACATTAGTAGACGAGAAAAAGATAAAATCCGCAGGCGTAGCCGGAGTCATGAGGCCAAGCAAAACATCTGTACAGGTAATCGTAGGAACCAAAGTACAATTTGTCGCGGACGAGATGCAAAAAATGTTATAGCAATGAGCCGGGCAAAAAGCCGGATAAAAGGCCCGGGGGAAGAGTGCATTATCTCTTCCCCCCGGGCCTTTTGTCCGGCTTTTTATGGGGCGGATGCCCCACAGCCCTGGGAACGCCAAGGCGTTTCCAGGGCTGCCGCCCGGCGGACCCGCTCCCTCCCACACCCCCATCCTCCCAAACGCCCCCGGCCCCCGGCCCGGCCGCCCGTCCAATAT
>JAJQEA010000216.1 GCA_021201905.1 Clostridia bacterium | reverse complement strand
CCCCCCTTGGTGGCTGGTCGTCATCAACATTCGTTTTGTCCCCCCCCCCCCCATAAAGGCAGATATAATCCCTGGTCAGAATACCATCCTTCTGCCCGGTTGTGAAGGATTTCAGCTTTCCAAGGTGGTTCAGGATCAGGCTGTCTGATTCCATGGCCTGTTTGTCAAATTCCCGTATCTCCTGTTCACTCAAACCGCCATCCCTGGCAATCATGCGAATCCATTCATCCACACTTTTTCTCATCTGTTTTACCATGATGAACATAAGTACTGAAAATCCCAGCACCAGCAATAAGAAAAACACGGAAATCCCAATTCCCATTCCCACCATGTCTTCCTCCCCATCCCGGATTATCCCCAGCGTCCTGTTTATGGACCAGATAAAACCCGCGGCACTGCCTGCCAGAAATGCGCCTATAAAAAACAGGCCCATTCCCCCATTGGCCCCCTTCGTGGCCTTCTTATGAGCTTTAAACACGGATTCTTCCGGATAATGCTTTTTTTGTACCCCTCGTCCATATGCTCAAAGTATGATTCCCTGTTCTGGTCTGCCATCTATTTTTCCTCCTTCTGCTGTTAAAACATGCCCGGACATCGCATCTATAATATAACAGACATCCCCGCTGTTTTCCGTGATTCCTGTCTGTAATCCCATTATTCTTGTCTGAAAGCAGCAGGACCCGCAGGTTCTTTGACAAACCGCAGGCAAACCATTATACTTAAGAGTATCTGAAAAATCATTCCCTGGAGTTTATTTATGACGAAATATACGGTGTGCATCTGCGACGATGAAACGTCCGTCCGCAGTGAGCTAAGAAAATACATCCTGAGGTATTCCTTTATCCAGGACGTGGAAATTGACATCATGGAACTGAACTGTGCAGAAAAGCTATTTGACCTTTCCCCCGAATATGATATTTTATTCCTGGATATCCGCTTTGGCACAAGGACAGTCGGCATTGATGTGGCGGAAAAGCTGCGGAAAATGGGCAATACCTCAGTCATTGTCATCATGACCGCGCTGAAATCCATGTGCATCGAAGGGTACAGGGCCGAACCCTTCCGCTTCCTCCTGAAGCCCTTCACGGAAGAACAGATCCACACGGTCCTTAGGGCCTGTCTCTCCAAACTAAACAGGACCATCTGCTATATCAGGGTCCTCTGTGACTCCCAATGGGAACTCATCCGTTCAGACCGGATTATGTACATATACTCCAAACTGCGCAAGCGGTATATTGTCTGCGCGGGGAATGAAACCATTGTCACATGGCAGAGCCTGGGGGAGCTGATGGGACAAGCGCCGTCGGGCAAATTCGCATTTTCCCATAAAAGCTATATTGTGAACCTGGATGCGGCAGCCTCAGTCAGAAGCAATGAAGTCATCCTTACGGACGGCACGGCGATTCCCTTGGGCACACATTATAAAGACACCTTCATGAAGGCTCTGTTACTGAATACAACAAACTAAAAGGTAAAAGAAACCATGTTCAATTATGTGTTGTCCCTCGTTAAATGTATCCTGGACTACTTGCTGTTCTTCTGGTTCTCCATGCTGTTTTTCAGAAGGAGATGGGAGAACCGGAATGCTCTCTCACTATTGGTGCTGGTCGTACTCGCGGTGCTGCTGAACCTTGTCAATTCGCTGTGTATTCCCATATTAAATACCCTTGCAGTCTTTGTCTCTGTGCTTATCATCAATTTTCTGCTGTATATGGGCCCGGTGAAAGCACGGCTCATCTGCACGGCGGCAGAGGTCCTGATGGGTGTGATATGTGAAATCATCCCTATCACCGTCTATTCCCTGCTTCACAATACCAGCATTCCATCCGCCAACAGTGAGACCATCACAAACGCAGGACTCAATCTCATCAGCACCTGCATAACCAGCATCATCATACTGGGAATACGTCATGCCATCATCCATAAAAACCAGACAGAGGACAATGACATCACCATACCCGATAATCTGACAATCATGGCAGTGCCCCTGGTCAGCATCCTTACGCTGTACCACATCTTCTCCTTTGACATCCCAACTCCTGCCGCCTCGCTGCAAAGTCTGTTTGTTTTTCTGGGAATCCTGTGTATGAATGTTGCCGTTATCATGGGAGACAATAATACCAGAAAGCACCACCAGCTCTTGAGGAAGCTGGACAGACTCCACGGACTGGAGCAGCTGAACCAGGCAGTCATCGGGCAGCAGGACCAGTATATCCAGGAAATGAAAGGCTTTGCCCATGATTACGCCAAACAGCTGGAGGGCATCAAAAAACTGATACAGACAAAGGATTCCCCCGCTTCAGAGGATATACAGAATTATGCCGTTGAAATGCAGCGCCATATGGAAGAACATTACCGCTTTGCCTTTATCCCGTCGCCAGCCCTGAGAACAATCCTGACTCAGGCCCAGCTCCGCTGCAATTCCTCCCATATAAGGCTGGAAACCGACATTCAATACGGGGATTTTTCCTTCATCTCCTTTCCTGACCTGTATACCCTCTTTGAAAATCCCCTGGAAAACGCCATTACCGCATGCAATGAGCTTCAGGACGGACCGGCTGCAAAACGCATCTGCCTCAGGATATTAAAGGAGAAGGACCTTATATGGGTGGAAATAAAAAATCCAAAGTCCAATGCCATCCTTATAAAAAACCATTCCATACAGACAACAAAAAAGGATACCGCAGCCCATGGCCTGGGCCTGAAAAATATGCGGCGTGTGATTGAACGCTACAGCGGGTATCTGAATATTGACTATGATTCAAATGAGTTCACGGTTACCATGGCAATTCCTGTCATGGCAGAATGAGACAGCCCCAAAGGGAAAGGAAGGATATGACAGATGAAACGACTTTTTTTACTGGAAGATGATTTAAGCCTAATCAACGGACTTTCTTTTGCCCTCAAAAAACAGGGATATGAAATCGACACTGCCCGCACCACCGTGGAGGCTGAGGCGCTATGGTCAAATGGAGCCTACGATTTGGCTATCCTGGACGTATCTCTCCCCGATGGCTCCGGCTTTGACTTTTGCAGGAAGATACGCCGGAGCTCAAACGTGCCTGTTATGTTTCTTACTGCTGCGGATGAGGAGACAGATATTATCATGGGGCTGGACATCGGGGGCGATGATTATATAACAAAGCCTTTTAAGCTGGCCGTCTTTTTATCCAGGATTCACGCGCTGCTCCGCAGGAGCGAAAACTTCAATTCTGCTGTCACAGAAATGAATTCCAAGGGCATCCACATTCAGCTTCTGAAAGGCACGGCATATAAAAAGGGAAAACAGCCGGACCTGACGGCAAGTGAATATAAGCTGTTATGCCTGTTCATGGAACATCCTGACCAGATACTCTCCCCTGACCAGATTTTAGGGAAATTGTGGGATTGCAGTGAAAGCTATATTGATAACAGCTCCCTTACGGTGTATATACGCAGGCTCCGCACAAAAATTGAGGATAATCCGGGAGAGCCGGAACGAATCGTCACGGTCCGGGGCATGGGCTATAAGTGGAATACGGCTGATTGAGGTGTTATGATGAACATATTCGTGAACCGGAAAATCAAATATCTTTTCGTGGGTATTTTGTCGTGTATCCTGGCTTTTATACTGATTTCAGCTCTGTTGGCAGGTTTACAGGTCAGGAATGCATTGTCTTACACAATCATCTGCGGCGTGGGCATGGGAGCCGCCATATTAACGCTCTGCTACAGATATTTCAGAGAGCAGCATAACATCATGGAGCATGCTGTATCGCAGATTAAAGGATATATATCCGGCACCAAAGAGGATGCCATTGAGTGCAATGACGAGGGCGAACTCTACCGGCTGTTCCATGAAGTAAACGCTCTTGTCTCCATCCTGAATGCCCATGCCGAGAATGAAAAAAACGCAAAGAAATTTTTGCAGAATACCATTTCAGATATTTCACACCAATTAAAGACTCCCCTTGCCGCTCTTAACATTTACAACGGCATTATACAGGATGAGTCAAAGGAACTTCCGGCCATTCAGGAATTCAGCCTGCTTTCCGAGCATGAGCTTGACCGAATAGAATCTCTGGTGCAAAATCTGCTGAAACTCACAAAACTGGACGCTGGTATGGTTATATGGGAGAAATCATGGGAGAATGTGTCTGAGCTTGCAGAGAACGTAAAGCAGCATTTTTGCTTCCGGGCCCAACAGGAGGGAAAAGAGATCATTTTGTCAGGAGATGGAGACATCACACTTTTTTGTGACCGCACCTGGATCATTGAAGCGGTCAGCAACCTTGTTAAAAATGCCCTTGACCACACGGAAAAGGGCGGCTCTGTCTGTATCCAATGGCGGACCTTTGCTTCTGTTGTCCAGATTACCGTGAGGGACAATGGAAGGGGCATCCATCCGGAGGACCTGCACCATATTTTCAAACGGTTTTACCGAAGCCGTTTTTCTAAGGACAAACAGGGAATCGGCCTTGGCCTGCCACTGGCAAAAGCCATTGTGGAGGCCCATAACGGGACCATTGAAGCTGACAGCACATCAGGCAGGGGCGCCTCTTTCACAATGAATTTTCTGATTCCTACAAAATTGTAGGCTGACAGTAATACTGGCGTAGGATTGTTCTGTTATGCTGGAACTATCAAAACAGAAAGAGGCATCTGCATCATGAACTTATTAGAAATCAACAATATCTGTAAAACCTACGGAGACGGTGAAGCCGCTGTGCATGCACTGAGAAATGTGAGCTTTTCCGTTCCAAAGGGCGAGTATGTTGCCATTGTCGGCGAATCCGGCTCCGGCAAAAGTACCCTTCTCAATCTGATAGGCGCCCTTGATACGCCCACCTCCGGCAAGATACAGATTGGCGGCAAAGATATCTTCTCCATGAACGAGCGCAGGCTTACCATATTCCGCCGGAGGAATATCGGTTTCATCTTCCAGGCCTTCAACCTTATCCCGGAGCTGACGGTTGAGCAGAATATGGTCTTTCCGGTGCTGCTTGATTACCAGAAGCCTGACAAGCGGTATCTGGAAGAACTGCTTACGGTGCTTAATCTGAGCGAACGGCGCAATCACCTGCCGGGCCAGTTATCCGGCGGGCAGCAGCAGCGCGTCGCAATCGGACGCGCCCTGATTACGCGCCCTTCGTTAATCCTAGCGGATGAACCCACCGGAAATCTGGACACCCAAAACAGCAGCGAGGTAATTGCCCTGCTGCGAGAAGCGTCAAAAAAGTATGAACAGACCATTGTCATGATTACCCACAGCCCCGGCATTGCCCAGACAGCAGACAGGGTATTACAGGTATCAGACGGTGTACTCACTGATTTTGGGAGGTACCGCGAATGAAAAGCTATCTCAGCCTTATCCCCATATCCGCCAAGAGGCGGAAGCGGCAGAACCGAATGACGCTGTTGTGTATTGTATGCGCTGTTTTTTTAGTGACGGCCGTTACCAGCATGGCGGATATGGGCGTCAAAATGGAGCAAACCAGATTGCTGGAAAAACATGGAAATTTCACTATTCAGGACCTGCTTACCAATACCATGTCCCAGTCGCTTTTTCTGGCTGCGGCCGTATTGTTCCTGTTGATACTGACAGCAGGCGTATTGATGATCTCAAGCAGCATAAACAGCACTGTTTCCCAGAGAACAAAATTTTTTGGTATGATGCGTTGTCTTGGAATGAGCCGCCGTCAAATCATCCGTTTTGTGCGGCTGGAAGCCCTGAACTGGTGCAAGACCGCTATTCCTGTGGGCGTTGTACTTGGAATTGCAGTCACCTGGTGCCTGTGCGCCGTGCTGCGGTTTATTGTGGGCGAGGAATTTTCTGATATTCCTCTTTTTGGCGTCAGCATAGCCGGCATTGCCAGTGGAATTGTTGTGGGCATCGTCACCGTACTGCTTGCCGCCAGAGCCCCCGCAAAACGGGCCGCCAAAGTATCTCCAGTCACAGCCGTGTCGGGAAATTCAGAAGGCCCGGGTAATGTACACCCCGCCGTAAATACGCGCCTGTTTAAAGTAGAGACAGCGCTTGGCGTCCACCATGCGCTGTCAGCAACAAAAAACCTGTTGCTCATGACAGGCTCATTTGCTCTTAGCATTATTCTTTTTTTGAGTTTTTCTGTTCTGATAGAGTTTGTGGGCTGCCTTATGCCCCAGTCAGCCGCTGCGCCTGATATTAACATTTCAAGTACAGACGGCTCCAATACAACGGACAGCAGCCTGCTTTCCACCATCTCCAAAATGGACGGAGTAAAACGGGTTTACGGACGGCGAAGCAGCTTTGGCGTTTCTGCAAACTTAAACTCAAGTGCGGTTACGGTTGATATGGTTTCTTATGATGGCTTTGATTTGGACTGCCTTGTCAAAGATAAAATGCTGAAAAAAGGCAGCCGCATTTCCGGGGTGTACGGAAACAGCAATCATGTGCTTGCTGTTTGGGATAAGGACAGTACCTTAAAAACCAGGGATAAGCTATATATCGGCAGCCAGGAACTTGAAATCGCGGGATTACTGAAATATAACCCGTTCAGCAGCGATGGTCTCACAAACGGTGAAATAACCCTTATCACCTCCGGGGATACCTTTACCCGTCTGACCGGCATCACTGATTATTCCCTTATCATGGTACAGACCACCAGGGACGCGTCCGATGAAGATGTGGCGGCCATCCGCAGCATACTGGACCCGGGCTGCGTGCTAAGGGACCTGCGCGGCCAGCATACTTCCGGCACTTATTTTGCCTTTGTGTTCTGCATATACTCCTTCTTATCCATCATTGCGCTGGTTTCAGTACTGAATATCATAAACAGTATTTCCATGAGTGTATCCTCAAGGATCAAAACCTACGGGGCAATGCGGGCGGTTGGGATGGACGGCCGCCAGATTACGAAAATGATTGCCGCTGAAGCATTTACCTATGCCTTATCGGGCGGCCTTGCGGGCAGTGCTGCCGGCTTGCTGGTTTATACACTGCTATATGATATTCTCATCACTGCCCACTTCAGCTATGCTGTCCGGAGCTTACCTGCCATCCCCTTGCTGGTAATTCTTTTATTTGTTTGTATGGCCGCTGCCGCAGCCGTTTACGCCCCTGCAAAACGGATGCGGAACATGAAAATAACGGAAATCATAAATGAATTATAACTGCGCCCTCTCTCACCTGCCTCTGTCACCTACTTAATGGCCGCCGCAAACCGCCTCGTTATCTCTCTGGGCCTGGTGATGGCGGTCCCCACCACCGCGGCCAGAACGCCCGTATCAAGGGCGGCCCTCAGCTGTTCCGGCGTCCATATCCCGCCCTCGGCGATGACCGGACGCCCGCACTCCTGCACCAACTTTTTCATCAGATCCAGGTTCGGCAGGACCGCGCCCCTGGTATACTCCGTATATCCATGCATGGTCGTCCCTATCAGGTCCAGTCCGATCTCGGCCGCATGCATTCCCTCTTCATAATCAGAACAATCCGCCATGAACAACTGGTCCGGATACCGGTGGCGCACCTGGGCGAAAAAATCATCCAGCGTCCTCTTACCGGGCCTGAGACGCCTGGTGCAGTCCAGGGCAATGATGTCCACCCCGCATGCCGCCAGCGCGTCCACCTCGTCCATGGTCGGGGTAATGTAAATGTCGCAGTCCTCATAATCCTTCTTAATGATCCCAATCACGGGAAGGTCCACTGTCTTTTTTATCTCGGTGATGTCCTCCACTGTGTTGGCCCGGATCCCCGATGCCCCGCCTTCCTTTGCCGCAAAGGCCATTCTCCCCATGATATAGGAACTGTGAAGCGGCTCTTCCGGAAGTGCCTGACAGGATACAATCAGACCGCCTCTGATGCGTTCCAGCACACTCTGTTGCGACTTACTCCCACTCATTCTTCCCGTCCCTCCTTACAGCTTGAACATATCCAGCTCTTCTGCCTGGTATCTGTCCTTTATCCTCCTGATATCCTCCCTGAGGCCCTCCAGCTCTGAATCCTGGTAGTTGTAAAAGGGCCTTCTGGAATATCCGGATTCCAAACCGCGCCAATTCATCAGATTGTGGAGGACAGACGGGAAATCATACTTCAGCGCCACGAATATCACCTCGTCCGCAATCCGCTGCAGCCGCATTCCTCCCTTGATATCGCTCTCCTCCACCTTTTTAAGGATCTGCTTATATAAATCCGGGAACAGGTTATAGAAGGAGCCTATGATTCCGTCCGCGCCTGAACACATACCGGAAAATGCCATCTCGTCGCACCCTGAATATATCATGAAATCCGGGCCCAGCTTTTCCTTGATGAATCCCATTTCATCATGGGACCTGGCTGTATACTTAAGCCCATGGACATTGGGAAGTCCCGCCAGCTTTAAAAGCAGGTCCATATCCATAAGTCCTGCCAGCTGGATATTGTAGACCACCATCGGAAGAGGGGTGGACTCCGATATGTCCCTGTAATAGTTAAAGATATCCCCGGCGCGGAATTTCCAGTAAAACGGAGGTACGGAGGAAATGGCGTCTGCGCCGGCCTGGTAGGCATGCTGCGCAAGCTCTATGGATTTCTTTGTGCCGATATCCCCTACATGTACAATCACCGGCACACGGCCCTTTACCTGGTCGATGACCGTATCCACCACAAGGTTGCGCTCCTCCATGGTCATGGTAAAGCACTCGCCGGTGCTGCCTGTAAGATAGAAGCCGTCAGCCCCGTGGTCCAGCATGAATTCCACCATGCGTCTGGTACATTCCGTATCCACGTTCTCTTCCTTGTCAAAGAACGTCATCATCGCAGGGATGACCCCCTTGATCTGATTCATCTCAAATCTGCTCATTTCTCTCTCCTCTTCGATATTATATGTGTTTTATCATCCATTCCCGCCATCTGCATTTCCCCGGACCCGGTGGCAGCACACCATATGCTCCCGTCCGTTCTTCGTGATGATCACCGGATGGGGGACTTGGGTCTTACATTTCTCCATGCACTCCGGGCACCTGGGATGGAAGGGACAGCCGGAAGGCGGATTCACCGGACTGGGAACATCACCCTGTAGCGGTATCCTCTTCCTTCTCCTGTCAATATCCGCAATGGGTATTGCGCTTAACAGCGCCCTGGTATAGGGGTGGAGGGTATTCTCAAACAGCTCCTCCGTGTCTGCCATCTCCACCATGCGGCCCAGGTACATGACCACAATGCGGTCGCTGATATACTCAACCACAGACAGGTCATGGGTAATGAACATATAGGTAAGCCCCCGCTCCTCCTGCAGTTTTTTCAGCAGCTGCAGCACCTGGGCCTGAATGGACACATCCAGCGCGGACACGGCTTCATCGCAGACAATGAACTCCGGCGACACGGACAAGGCCCTGGCAATCCCGATCCTCTGCCTCTGGCCCCCTGAGAACTCATTGGGATAGCGCTCCATGTAATCCGCTGGCAGGTTTACCGCCTCCAGCAGCTTGGCTATCTTCTCCCGCCGGGCCTTCCTGCTTTTTTCACCAAAACGGATTAATGGCTCCTGCATGGAACCGAATATGGTAAATGACGGGTTCAGGGAGGAGTAGGGATCCTGGAACACAATCTGCATCTTGCACCTGGCCTCATCCAGCTCCTTTTTATTCATCCCGATCAGTTCCTTTTCCCCGGCCTCAAAGGCATAGCGTATACTCCCCTCCGTGGGCTTTATGAGCTGGAGGATGCTCTTTCCCAACGTGGTCTTGCCGCAGCCGCTCTCTCCTACCACGCCCAGGATTTCTTCCCTGTACACATTGAGGCTCACGTCATCCACGGCCTTCACATGCCCAACCGTGTGTTTAAACACGCCCTGCTTCACAGGATAGTACGTTTTCAGGTTCCTGACTTTAATCAACACATCCTTCGTTTCCGGCATCCGGCTGTCCCTCCTTCCCCATCAAATCATGGAAACATCTGCAGAAATGCCCTGGCTCGATTTCCACCTCCGGCGGTATTTCCCTCATGCACTGCTCCGTCGCATACCCGCATCTGGGAGCAAACTGGCATCCCTTGGGACGGTCATATGGGTCCGGCGTGGAACCTTTTATGGGCTCCAGCTCCTGCTTTTTCCCTCTCCCCAGCACCGGTATGGATTTGAGCAGCGCCCTGGTATATGGATGCGCGGATCGGGTCAGCACAGCCCTGGCATCGCCGCTCTCCACAATATTGCCCATATACATGACTGCCACGTTGTCAGCCAGTTCCGCCACCACGCCCATGTCATGGGTGATAAGGAGGATGGCCGCGTCATTATTATTCTTAAGGTCCTGCATCAGTTCAAATATCTGCGCCTGTATGGTAACGTCCAGCGCCGTGGTGGGCTCATCCGCGATAAGCACCTTGGGCTGGCAGCTCATGGCCATGGCAATCATGGCGCGCTGGCACATGCCCCCTGAAAACTGGTATGGATATTCGTCCACCCGCTTCTCCGGGAGAGGTATGCCCATATCCTTTAGCAGGCTTATGGCCTTCTGTTTTGCCTCGCTTTTGGTCTTTGCCCTGTCGTGGTACAGAAGGGACTCATTAATCTGATACCCTACGGTAAATACGGGATTGAGGGCCGTCATGGGGTCCTGGAATATCATGGAAATACCATCCCCCCTGAGCTGGCGCATCTCTTTTCCCTTGCGTTTTAACTGGTCGATGCGTATATCTTTTCCGTTGTAGAAGAAATGTATCTCCCCCTTCTCTATCCTTGAAAGGTCGGGCAGAAGCCCCATGATGGAATTGGCAGTGACGGACTTGCCGCACCCGCTCTCCCCCACGATACACATGATTTTCCCTTTTTGCAGCTCAAAGGATACGCCCCTCAGGACCCTGTTGCATCTCTCATTGTTATAGAAGTTCACTTCCAGGTCCCGGACACTTAATACAATGTTATCATTCATACTGTAATATCACGCTCCTTCTCTCCGTGGCTGTTAACCGATCTGTGACGGGTCCGTGGCATCCCTCAGGCCGTCACCGATGAAGTTGATTCCTACCACAAACAGCGTCACCACGATACCGGTAGGCAGCCACACCCACCAGGAGTTTTTAAGTATCATCAGATCCTGGGCCGCATTGAGGATATTGCCCCAGGTGGCCACCTCCAACGGAACCCCCAGTCCCAGAAAGCTCAGGGATGCCTCCTGCAGAATAAACATGGCAGTGGACAGTGTGATGTTTACGAAGATGGGTCCTATGGCATTGGGAAGCATATGTACAAATGCAATCCTCATACTTCCGATGCCAAAGGCTCTCAATGCCTGTACATACTCCTCCTCCCTCAGCGACAGCATCTGGGACCTGGCCATACGGTACATGGAGGGCCATCCTGTGATGGAAAAAATGAATATCAGGTTCCACAGGCTCTGTCCGGTAATGGTCACAAGAATCAATACCAGTATAATCTGGGGAAATGACATCAGTATTTCGGAAATCTTCATGATGATCCCGTCAAACCATCCCCCCTTATAGCCTGCCATGGTACCCAGGGATACCCCCAGGACAGTGGCCACAAGGGCGCTTCCCAGGCCCACGCCGATGGAAATACGGCCTCCGTAAAGGACCCTGGCCCATATATCCCTTCCTATCTTGTCGGTCCCAAGTATGTGGGAAGAGGTGGGCGGGCTTAATATGTTGCGCAGGTCCACCTTGGTTGCGCTGTACTGGGTAAACAACGGCGCTCCCAGGCACATGACAAGTATTACGATAAATATGATAAAACCAAGCACCGACAGCCGGTTGGCAAACAGCTTCCTGAGCGCGCGGTTCCTGATTCCCTTTTTAATGCTGCCTGAATTCTCCCGTTCCAGAATCCGGTCCATTTTCCTGTCAAGCGAATGTTTCATCCCGCACCTCCTAACTCAGTTTAATACGCGGATCCAGCAGCGCGGTAATGATATCCACCACAATACTGGCCACCAATACCAACAGTACGCTGAAAAAGCCGATAATCATGACCAGAGGCGTGTTCTGGGATCGGACCGCGTCCACGAACAGCACGCCGATTCCCGGCCACTGGAATACCTCCTCCACCACCACGGCGCCGCCGATGAGCATGGGCAGACGGAATCCGATGAGCACGACCACCGGCGTCATGGCCGCCCTGAGGCCGTGAAGCAGGTTCACGCGCCACTCCGGCAGTCCCTTGCTCCTGGCCGTTTTCATGTAATCACGTCCCATAGAATCCAGCATACTGGAACGCCCGTAACGCATCACGCCGGAAGTCAGGGAAAATCCCAGCACCGTGGCCGGCATGATAAGGTAGGGCAGCCGCTGGATGAAGTTCTGGCCCGCATATGCCATTCTCCCGCCTACAGGAAGAATGCTGGTGTGCAGGGCAAATGCATTGATGCAGATCAGTCCCAGAAGGAACTGGGGAATGGCAACCCCCACCATACCCACGATGCTCAGTATCTGATCCAGGGCGGTTCCCTTTTTAAGGGCGCACACAACTCCCAGGAGAATGCCGAATATGGAGGACATCACCAGGGAAGTCAGGGTCAGCTCTATGGTTGCCGGCAGATGGTTCTTCATCAGGGTCACCACGGGTACGCCGCTCTGAAGGCTGTATCCAAAGTCCCCCCGCAGAAGGCCTGCCAGCCATTTGAGGTAGCGCAGGATAAACGGGTCATTTAGTCCCAGGGCCTCCCTCATGGCATTCAGCTGTTCCGGCGACATGGTTGACAGGGCGTCCGGGGGTATCAGGAAATCCACTGCGTCGCCAGGCATCAGTTCCATTCCCAGATATATCAGGAAGCTGATAACCAGCATCATTGGAATAAGTGTCAGGATTTTACGTATTATATAATTACTCAATTCAAATCCTCCTCGTCGAAGTCTCCTCTAAGAAACAGAGCGGACCGTCATGTAGAGCCGGCCCGCCGCAGTCTAATCATATCTTACTTAATATTTGGTTCATGAGGGAACTGATTGATGTAGAAGCATCTGGTGTATCTGATGTTGGCAGTTGAAACCTTCATTCCATCCATGGACTCGATTGCTTTGGCGTCGTCCGTGGACTTGCTCCATGCGTAATCAATCTTGCCTGCACCTGCGTTCTTAACCAGATTGCTGTCATTCTCACCGCTGGCAAACATGTAAATTGTGTCAATGTTACCGGTTCCTGTCTTATAGTATCCATCCCAGCGTTTCAGTGTGGCATAGTTGTTGAGAACCACCTCATCCACCTTGAATGGGCCGGATCCGATGGGCTTCTGCCAGAACTGATCCTGCTGCAGGGTCTCAGGACTTGCATTCTCCAGGCAATGCTTTGGAAGGATCGGCCATTGTGAGAACACAGCCAGTGCATTGGCTGAAATCGTGTCAAAGTTCACCGTGATCTTGTTGCCGTCAATGACAACACCCTCCAGATTGTCGGTCTTGCCGTCCAGGAAATCCTGGGCCCCCTGGATTGCCTTCATGACTTCGGATGCCACCGCGTTGGTTCCCGGAGTCCTTAACATAAGCTCCAGAGTGAACTTAACGTCCTCGGCGGTCAGAGGCTCATCATCATGCCATTTAAGGCCGTCCCTGAGGACAAATTCGATGGACTTATCGTCCTCAGAAACCTTGTAGCTTTCAGCCAGCATGCCGTCTGTTGGATTTAAGGAGCTGTCCGCATTGATCAGCTTATCAAACACAAGCTCGGTATTTATCATATACCCCGGGTTGACCATGGGATACCAGAAGAATTCCTGAGGTCCTCCGTTGGTGTACATGGTGTGGTCATCCCTGTCAATCTTCCAGTCCAGTATGTTCTTCTCGTAGGAGAACTGGTCGTTGCCAAAGGTGCTGCCTGCCGTATCCAGTTTATCGCTGGTATAGATGAAGCATACCTGATGGTACAGAGGCATGGCCAGCTCGTTCTCAGCCACAAACTGCTGGATTTTGTGGAATGCCTCCTTCTGCTCGCCCACATCCATGGTGGCGTTGGAGGCCGCTATCATCTCATCCAGTCCTTCCTGTTTGGGAACAGATGAGTTATTGGACGCGGTAGATGCAAAACGGTTATAGAACTCGCTCTCAGCAAGAGCTGCCACTGCCGCATAGGCCAAATCCCACTTCACTGCCGAGGGACCCTTCTCCATATCTGCCGGCGGTACCCACAGCTGGGCCGCCAGATCGCCTTCCAGCTTCCTGAACTGGGCCTTCACCCCCACTTCCTGCCAGTACTGGCCGATGATGGTCATCAGGTCCACGGTCTGCTGGTCGTCATAATAGTAAACCACATCCAGGGTATAATCGGAAGGCCATCCGGCCTCCTTTAGCAGCTCCTTTGCCTTTTCCGGATTATACTCATATACCGGAATGTCGGCATTGAGCCAGTCACCGGGCGCCGTAAAGCTCTTAGCCACCTCTGCCTTGCCCTCGAACAGGCTGTCCACAATGGCATTCATGTCAATGGCATAGGCAAGAGCCTGCCTTACCCTGACATCCGCCAACGGTGTCCCAAGGTCAGCCGCGCTGGTTGTGCCCGCTGCCCCGGCGTCCTCTGTTGTCCCGGAACCAGCCGCTTCCGTCTGTCCTCCTGCCGCTGCCGCAGTGGTCTCCGTCTTTCCTCCCGAACCACATCCGGCCAATGTGCTGGCTGCAAGGGATGCCGCCAGCAACAGGCTCGCCAATCTTCTTTTTCTCATACTACGTAACCTCCATTTCTTTTATATTTGTACTTTGTACTACAAAGTATGTGGCATGTTGCTGTATTTATTAAGCAATATAGCTTCATTGTATGTTAATCTAACACATATGTCAATATACTAAAATATTTAGATTGTATATATGTATATAATACACAGTTTTTTTGTATATACTTTTGTTATATATGTATAGTATATTGACTTTTCTTTCATCATGAAATATGATAGTCTTATAAATTATTATTTTAACAAAACCATATCGAGGGAGAATATCAGACATGGCAGAATCTACCGGCATGAAGAACCTGAAGTCCCGGCGTCTGTATTTACAGGTTTACGACGAAATCAAAAGCTACATAGAAAAAAACCACCTTTTGCCAGGTGACAAGCTTCCATCAGAGATGAAGATGTGCGAGATGCTGGGAGTCAGCCGCAATGTGCTCCGGGAAGCCATCAAATCACTGGAGATAACCGGGGCGGTCCACTCCACTCCCGGGGTGGGCATCGTGATTCAGGAATTTAACACAGACTTTTTCCTGAGCAATCTCATATACAGTATCAGTGATGAGGACCAGCTCCACAAGGAAATCGAGGAGCTGAGGCGGGTCCTGGAACTGGGATTCGCGAAGGATGCACTTGACCGCATGACGGGAACAGGCATTGCGCTTCTGTCAGAAAAGGTGGATACCATGGAGAAACTGTTTAATCAGATCAAACGCTCCCACTCCTCCGTATACGGCATAAAATTTGCCGAAACCGACGCCGCCTTCCATAAGAATCCTGTTCCAGGATGTGGATAACCGGCTGTTAAAATCCATTATTGAATTTTTCTGGGCCTGCGACCGCTATTATAAGGTAAAGACTACCCACTGCAACATGGAACTCACCGTTGAAAAACACCAGCGCATCTGCAACGCCTTGAAAGCTGATAGCTATACGGATTTTTACGACGCCATGCAGTTCCATTTCAATGTGGGATACTTTAAACGATGATATACCGGGACGGCGGGCCTCGGTGGATGCCCGGAAAATGATACATGTCAATAAACGTCAATAAACGTCAATAAACGTAACTATAACAAACGTATATAAAATAAACGTAAATAAAATAAACCTAAATCATTACGGAGGCTGTCCATGAATATGAAGATACATACCGAAGACTGTTTCGACATACTGGTGGCCGGAGCAGGACTGGCAGGCATACGCGCGGCGGTCAGCTGTGCCGGGAAGGGCATGCGCGTCCTTTTAGCCACGCCCTCCAGGCTGTGCTCCGGTTCCAGCTTTTATCCAATGATGGATACCATCCACTGCCTGTGCACTGCCGGGCCGGATGACCGGGAGGCATTCATGAAGGATATCAGGGACTGCAGCTGGTCCATGAACGATCCGTGGATGGGCCAGTATTATGTGGACCATATCGAAGCGTGCCTGGAACACATGGCGGAGACCGGCATCCATTGTCATAAGCTGCCCGAGCGGAAGCTGGCCTGCTTCGGCCATACGGAGCGTGACCTATGCTATTGGAATGACTGGGACAGGCTTCGCTGGGAAGTCAGGAACGTCCTGGACAGCCAGGAACGCATCACCGTGGCAGAACACCGGGAACTGGTACAGCTCCTTACCGTGGAGGACCGTATAAACGGCGCCGTCCTTCTCGGCCCGGACGGCCTGGAAGCCTTGCCTGTGAAGGCCGTCATCCTGGCCAGCGGCGGTATGGGGAATCTGTATCTGCACAGCCTGAACACCGCTGATATATCGGGAAGCGCCCATGTGATTGCAATGAAGGCCGGGGCCAGGCTCATCAACCTGGAATTTAACCAGTTCATCCCCGGTTTCCTCTCCCCTGCCTATAAAACCGTATTCCGGGAAGGAAGCCTCCGGTACTGCACCGGCCTGCTGGGACCGGACGGCCAGGACGTCTTAAGGCAGCTGCTGCCGGACCAGGACGCTTACCATGAATGTCTGTTACTCAGGGAACCCCACGGCCCCTTTACCACGGCGGACGCTTCAAAGTACTTCGACATAGCCCTCATGAAATCCGCCCTGAAGAACATCCAGTCCGGCGGCGGTGTCATGGACCAATCCGTGGGATGCGTCATACGGTATTCCCCTGATATCCTGCATGACAGCCGCGGCCATGTCCGCGATTACATCAGCTGGCTCTCAAGGGAACATGACATACACATTGAACGTGATCCCATTTCCATTGCCCCATTTTTCCATGCTGCCAATGGCGGCATACAGGTGGGCCATGACTGCTCCACCTCCGTAAAGGGACTGTACGCCTGCGGCGAGGCGGCAGGGGGCATCCATGGCGCTGACCGGCTGGGAGGCATGGCCTCGGGAAGCTGTCTCGTATTCAGCACCCTGGCAGCGGACAGCGCCAGTTCCTATGCTGCCGGAATGCCCTCCACGCCTGTCACGCTGCACCAGGCCAGGGCGCAGATGGAAGAATCCTATGCCTCCTGCCGTCCATACGGCGTCCATGGAGACACACCCATCCCGCCCATGCCCGCGTCCCTTCCCCAGCCCCCAGCCGTCTTTATCTGCCGGCGGGTCAGGGCGCTTATGTGGCAGCATGCCAGCATCCTCCGCAGCATGGAGGGCCTGAAAAGCACGCTGGATGAAATCAACGCCCTTGCCCTTCTTGCAGATACACACTGCAGGCCGGACTCCTGCGCCGGTTCTGAACAGCTCCGGTCCTTCCTGAAAGCCCACCAATATGTGGACCTGAGCCGCGCCCTCCTCATTGCCATGATGGAACGAAATGAGAGCCGCGGCAGCCACTACAGGGAGGATGCGCCGGATAAGGATGATGTTCATTATCTGCACAGAATCAGTATTGGGTTGGAAGGGAACCGGTATGATGTCAGGGAAATGCCACTGATATCTTCCTCAACTGCGGTTTTACCGTGACATATGAGATTTTTCCATGACGCATAAGAACCCTTTGGGCAAGAATCGAACAGATTTATAAAAGTAAAGTAAAAGGCAGGGATTTCCTGCCTTTTTAACATACGTTTGAAACCAATCCGATGAAACGCTTCCCCTCCCCCGCTGCCCCTCCATCTCCATTTTCCCGTCAGCAATACCGGGAAACGAAACGTATCACAGGTTTCATACCGGTTATGCGGCGGAACACCTATGGCCTCATGCTAATATTCTTTCATAAAAAGAAACTCCCGCACGGCCCTGTTTCTTCCTCCGGTACAGCGCCTGGTCCGCACATTGGTATAGGGTGTAATAGTCCCTAAAACCTCCCCTGCACAGTGCCACTCCAATGCTGCAGGTTACCGGAGGCTTTCCCTGCTCTGGTGTGACACGCTGTATCTCATCCAGAATCTGTCCCGCTTTTATCTGCACTGTCTCCCCGCTCATCTCATCTGAAAGGTACACAAGGAATTCATCTCCGCCAATCCGCCCCACAATATCCCTGGCGCCGACCTGCTTTTTCAATACTTCTGCCACATGAAAAAGCAGGTTGTCACCGCAAAGATGTCCGTAACAGTCATTAATCTGCTTAAAATGGTCCAAATCAATCATCAGAAGGGCGTGAAAGCCGGACAGAGACGTCTGCATATTCTGTTCTATCAATGCGCTCATGGCCGCTTTATTGTAAAGTCCTGTCAGGGAATCGCGCTGGGCCTGCTCAATCAGCTTCTGCCTCTGCCTCTTTTCCTTATCGATATCAATGATAACGCCGACCGCTTTGACAGGTTTTCCCTCTCCGTCATACTGTGTCGTTGCCCGTATCCGGCTCCACAGAGGTACTCCCCTGCTGTCTATGATACGGAATTCCGTCTCGGAATAGGGAACTCCTTTTGCCATATCCTCCATGATCTTGATAAATGCAGGCATATCTTCCTCATGTATATTCCGCGAGCGGGGAATCCGTCTGCTTATCTTTTCATTGACAGCGTCGTAACCAAACCATTTTTTCCAGTTAGGAGAAAACTTCAGGCGGTCTTTCCTGATATCCCACTCAAAAATGATATCCGTGGCCTGGTCCATAATGATTTTGTGGCATTCCAGTGACAGGCGAAGCTCCTCCTCCTGCCTTTTACGGTCGGTAATATCCATCAGCAGGCAATAAAAACACCCTGTTCCTGCTCCATCGTCCAGCAGTTTCCCTTTGTCCAGGACCCAGACAGGTGGTCTGTTTTTTCTAATTACCCTGTATTCCAGCTCCAGGTTCCCGCCTGCCGACAGCTGCTCCCTCATATCCGACCACATTTTTTCCCTGTCACCCGGATATACCATATTGATGAATTGCCCGTGATAGTCTGTCTGGATTTCAGCACGGGTGTATCCAAACATTTCCAGAAAACCATCACTCATGGAGAGCAGGGACAGCCCGCTGTCATTCCGACACTGATGGACTCCGCCGGGTATGTTCCGGGTAAGGTTGGCAAGCTGCTTCTCTGTGACATCCAGAGCGCTTCGCAGGGTCTGGTTTTCCGTTCTCCTGCTCTGGGATACAAAAAAATGTCCCTTTTCCTGTGCCTGGTCTGCGTGGGAAAAATGCATATGGATTAGCCTGAATTCCTGGTCTTTCTGTTCTAGCACCAAGGTCAGGCGCATTTTTACATCTGAAAAATCCGCGTCATCCGGTCTGGCGTTTAGTTGTCCATATACGACACAGAAGGTATCTGACAGGACCTCCGCCTTATAACAGGTTTTGCCCAGTCTGAATTTCCCGCTGTATTCCTTCATTTCACGAGACAGGGCCAATCCTGCCTCCTGAAGATTGCAAACCAGTTCATCCTCTCCTGTTCCTATCCAGGAAGTATGGGGCTGCATAAAAGAGAGCAGCCGGGAACAGTCGCGTTCTTCAAAATAAATGGACGTCAGTTCCAAGGCGAATTGAAGTGCCCTCTGTTTTAGTTCGATATTCGGATTCTGTTCTTTTTCCAAGTCTTACACCTCTATTGTCTGATATCAGCAAACGCCAGTCCGGGGCTTATTCCTTTCCCGCTTATTCCATTTCTTTCCCTGCGCCATCCGGCCCTATATCCCAGCCGTCAATCCTGGTATTTATGGCCATGGAGCCGTCGGCGTAAAAGTAGTACCATTTACCGTCAATCTGCCTCCAGCCCCTGTATTCCATAATGCCTGTGGGATCAAACCAGTACCATTTTTCCTCTATCTGCTTCCAGCCAGTGACAGGCTTCCCATCCTGATAATACAGGTACAGTCCGGAGTCGTTTTGCGTCCAGCCCTGTACAATGGACTGGTCCATTATAATCCCCACGAACCTGTGCAAAGCGGCAGCGGTCTCTGCCCGGGTGGCACTGTCCTTGGGACCGAACTGCTGGCCGTCCTTACCGGTCATTATCCCGGCTTGCCGGACAGCTTGTACCGCTCCCTTCATGCTGCCTGTGATTTGCCCCTCATCTGTGAAACGCTCCGTTTCACGGGCCACGGGAAGCGTATACCCCAGCTTGTCTGCATACCTCTGCATGATGACAGCCATTTCCTCGCGGGTCACGGCCTGGTCGGGAGAAAAGGTGGTTTCACTGGTTCCGTTCACAATTTCCATGCCTGCCGCCCATTCTGCAAAGGGAGAATAGCTGGCGATGTCCGGCACATCCGTAAACCGGCCGGAAGGAGGATAGGATACGGGATCGATTCCGGCCAGTCTGCCCAAAGCCCCTGCCAACACGCCCCGTGTGACGGCAGTGTCAGGGCTAAAGGTAGTTTCACTGGTGCCGGTAAGCAGGTCACGGCTTACTGCAAAGTCAATATCCGACTTGGCCCAATGACCCGCCGTGTCGGTAAAAGCCGGGGCAGGCTTATAGCCCACACCATAGACGCTGAAATGCGCTGCTTCAAAAATCACGGCCTTTTGGTTGGGGTCGTAACTGGATTTTGTCAGCCATTGGACGTTCCCGGCGTCGTCCACATAGACTGCGTACAGACTGCCGGTGTCCTCATCCTCATTTGGGGTATAGGGCAGGCTGATTGTAACAGTCCTGCTGTTCAGGGTGGAGGCAGGGACCGCCTCCCCGCTCTCCAGATAAATCATGGTAACGTCGTATACCGGACGGGAACCGACGGCGGCCTGTGCTTCCCCGGCAAGTCCTGCCTGTTTTGCCGCCTGCAGGACAATATGACCGCCTGCGGAATCCATGTCAAGCTGCTTTAGGGTGTCCTGGGTAAAACTGTAAGAAATAATGTCGTTTGTGGTTAAATCAAACCGGGTAACCTGTTCCCCTACCAGCTTATCCAGGGTTGGGGCTGGAATGGTGACATTAAGAACCAGCTGCCCGCTTGTGGTGTTTATCGGTACGGAAACCGCAACACCGTTTTTCGTGTTGCCCATGCGCTGGGCTTCCTGTTTGGCGGCATTAATGGCAGAGGAAACAGTGTCGTCCGTAACGGTCACGCTTCCAT
>JAJQEA010000191.1 GCA_021201905.1 Clostridia bacterium | reverse complement strand
GAATGGTCGCGGTCATGCCGGGGAAAAGGAGACTTCCATGGGGCTGTATCTGTTCCCGGAATATTGCGAGCCGGAGCTGGCAGGATGTGTTGTTCCTGATAATCTGCCCTCAGAGTTAGATATGAAATGGGATTTTGCAGAGCTTAGCAACATTCCAATGACGGGAGACGCGACAAAAGGTACGGCGGAGAAGGGCCGGATGATGGTGGAGGCGCTTGTGGAGAGTGTTGTCCGCTGTGTGAAGGAACTGGACAAGAAGGATTGGGATTATACAACGACAGGTTCTCTGCAAAAACTGAGATAGGTTGGTAAAAGGATTGGGTATTTTGTTTGGGGAAGGAGGATTAAAATGAAACAGACCGTAAAAACTGCCGGGACAGTGGAGTATGATTTTCAGCGTGTTCCTCCGGAGGGGCGCAGGAGCACGGTTGATATGGTTTTCCTCTGGTTTGGCGCGGCCATGGTTTCACAGCTTTATATTGCAGGATGCAATCTTGGAGTCCAGACCGGCGGTTTTGTAAGCGGAATGAAGTGTATCATAGGAGGAGCTGTATTCCTTGGTATTTTCACCTCCATGAGCGGCTATATAGGAGCGTATACACATTGTAATACAACGCTGAACTGCAGGTTTGCTTTTGGAAGCAAGGGGGTTGCATTGCCGGCTTGCTATATCGCGGATATTCCTATATACGGGGTTATTGTCATGGCTCTTGGAAGGGTTTTAGGAATACTCATTCCCACGGTGGATCCCGTTGTCTGGTGCATGATTATTTCCATTTTATTTGTAACAAATAGCTTTGTGGGATTGAAAGCAATGGTTATCCTGAATAAGCTGGCTTTTCCGCTTTTGCTTGTAACTACCCTATATGGCATATTTCGTGTTCACATGATTACTCCAGGCGGCCTGTTGGGTATTGCTGATGCCACAACAATACCTGTGATGACCTTAGGGGCTGGAGTGAATCTTGTAATTGGCACCTGGGCAGCCGGCTCTTCAAGAGCAGCGGATTATCTAAGATATTGCCGCAAAAAGAGGGATGCATTTATTGCCATTGCCTTTGGTTTTGTTACAGGCTACACACTTTGCATCGGAGGCGGGTGCCTGTTCGGCGCAGCCACGGGAATGTCTGATATAGGAGATATGCTGGTAGCATTAGGCATGCTTGGAATCGGGGCAGTAATGTTTTTTATCCAGAACTGGACGTCCAACGAATGGATTGGGTATATCACACAACAATCCGTGCCGCAGACCATAAAGATTCTTTCAGGAAAGGAATTTCCAGCCCGTTACATGGTGATATTCATAGCCTGCTTCAGCATGATTGTCAGTACATTGGATTTGAGTAAGATATATACGCCAATCATGAATACGGTTGCCGCGGTCATGCCTGTGATAGGATGCGTCTCGCTTGTGGATTTCTTTATTTTTAATAAGACGAAATTCCATTGGACCGGCCATTACGATGTCTATCACATGGACCCGAATGATGAAGAGCTGATGCATCATACATTCAACTGGTGCCGGGTTCCCGCGGTTATTATTGGTATTGCTGCGAATTATATTTTTAATTTTGGAATTCCCGCAGTCAATGGCTTCCTGAGTGCGGCGGTTGTATATATCATATGTACATTGATTCATTATGCAATCGGATCACAGAAACGAGAAGTGGAAAAGAACGGTTGTTTTATGCCAACAATAAGTGAGTAAAGAGGAGGGGTATATGAAGAATTGGACGATTCTGATTGTGGGGTTAGGGTTGGTTGTGCTTCTGTGGCGAAGGTTGGCAGTGTCTGAACGGAAACGGGAGGCAACCGTTGTAAGTGTGGGAATGAGTATATTTGCGCTGTGTGTATATTTTATTCATACAATTATGTAGCACTTATGACGCTTAGAAAACTATATTACATAATGGAGGAACAGACTTATGGGTAAACTTAAAGGCCGCGCAGCTGTTATAACTGGCAGTTCACAGGGAATTGGGGAATATATTGTAAAAGCATTTGCAAAGGAAGGGGCGAAAATCTGTCTGAACTATGTCTCGGACAGCAGCACGGTTTTGGCAGAAGCCATTGTAGATGAAGTCAGGGCCGCAGGCGGAGATATATTCTGTTATCAGGCGGATGTCAGAAATCCGGAACAGATTCGCGCGATGATGAAGGAGACAGCTGACCGTTTTGGAGGGATTGATATATTGGTCAATAACGCGGGGCTGAACCTGGAAGGACGCATTATCGACATGGAATATGAACGGATTAAACTTATGCTGGATGTGGATTTGTTTGGTGATTTTGTGGCAATCAAAGAAGCACTTCCCTATCTTTTAAAATCAGATTATCCCCGTATTATTAACAATGCATCCCAGCTGGCACAAAAGGGCGCGGACACGATGTCCGTTTATTCGGCGGCCAAAGCAGGTGTTCTGGGAATGACCCGCTCACTGGCACGGGAGTTCAGCAAGCAGGGAATGGATACAAAAATTTTGATTAATACGGTTGCGCCAGGTGCTGTAACGGTAGGACAGAGCAAAACAGTAAGCCAGGAGTATGTGAGGTGGCTGGAATCCACACTTCCGTTAGGAAGAATGGTTACCCCGGAAGAAGTAACGCCTTGCTTTGTTTTCCTTGCATCTGATGAATGTACCGGATTTATCGGACAGACTCTTTGCCCGAATAGCGGGGATACCATGGTTTATTAAGGAGGGAGAAAATGAAAGAGAAGTTAAAAAAATGGTGGTTCATGTCACCGGAGGAGGCGGCCAGCAGTGCGGATGCCGTGTACACCCGCGTCATGCCAGAACAGCAGCGTTCTACGTTTTCCCTGTGGGCATTTGCAATTGCTTTTGCGTATACTATCACGGCATTTATAGTGGGAGGATCCCTGTTGGACGCTGCCAGCAGCACTGTCTTTTGGAGGGATATTTTAATCGGATATGCAGCCCTTGTTCTCATCTCCTTCCTGGTAGCGGTTCCTGCGTACAAGACAGGCTGTAATACAACCATCTTTATGCGGTATGTGTTCGGAGAAAATGGATATATTGTACCGGCGGTCATTATGGTTGTTCTGATTATTTTCCACTCCGGATTCCAGTGTTCAACCTTTGGAGAAGTCCTGTTCCCTATGGGTTCCCCCCAATTCGTAGCAGTATGTCTGATTTGCGGTCTTCTGGTCATTGTTTCCCTTATCAAAGGAATCAAAGGGCTTGAGACTGCCGCCAACATAGCAATTGGATTTCTTATTATTTCAGTTGCAGTATGTTTCGTGCTTTCTCTGAGGGAAATCGGGGGCTTGGAAGGCTTTAACACATATATTAATAACAGGAAAGTGGAGAATGCGCCTACAGAGATGTATCTAATCAATACAGTTATCGGAAGCTGGACCATTGGCTGCTGTACGAATGGAAACTATACCCGCTACTGTAAGAATAAAGTATCCATGTTTGGCTTCTGTATTCTGGCGTTTTTTGTGTTCCAGCTATTGCTTGCCTTGTTGGGAGCATTCTCCGTGATTACGGTAGATACATATATTTTTGTGAATTTTGCCAGAAAGATTAATGTAATATTTGGAGCATTCTGTACGATTGCTTTCCTGCTAGCCTTGTGGACAACCATCAATGGGAATATCTATCTTATACAGATTCCAGTTGCTTCCGCGGCAAAAGGAAGTATTAAGTCCATAGGACTTATCTGCGGCGCCCTGGCAGGTTTTATGGGGGCAGCCGGCTTTTCCCGTTTTGCAACACCGGTACTGAATATTTCCGGTACACTGCTGCTGCCATTTATCGGGCCGCTGATTGTGGATTATTATCTAAATAAAGAAAGATATTATTATAATCCGGTTGTTATGGGGAAAAAGATGCCCAAATGGAATTGGTGTGCATTTGTATCCAGCATTGCAGGTTTGGTTATCGGCTATGTGTGGATTCCGTCGTTTGTACCGGTTTCAATCTGGACAATTCTGCTTTCCGCTATTATTTATATGGTTTTATTTTGGGTTTTGAAAGCAGTGGGAATCAGGGTTGGACTTTCAGCTGTGGAAATAGATGAGGAACTGAAGCAGGCTTCCTTTGAACCATATACCCCGGAGCAGCTGGAAAACAGGTGAGTTTTATTTACAGGGACATAACACAAATTATAAAGAATTTAATAAATAGAAATCATTTGGGAGGTAGATTATATGGTTATTTTATGTGATGGCTGCCGCAGTTATATTGGCGGTGTGGTAGTGAATGAACTTTTAGAACAGGGGCATACGATTATCAATTATACCCGCAGTAAAGCCACGCCCTCTAAAAATCCGCGTTATAAGACGGTACATGGTGAGTTAGACGACATGTCAAGGCTTATAACGGTCATGAAAGAGAATAAGGTGGAGGCAGTTCTTCATTTGGCTGCGCAGTCAAGTCCGTACGTTGGCTTTAGTGTTCCGCTGGAGACGGCCAAGGTTAATTTTATGGATACCATGGTAATTCTTGAGGCTGCACGTCTGACAGGAGCGGAACGGGTCATTATGTTCAGTTCTGATTGCGGCGCAGGAAGTGTCGGAATTGACGTTCCGGTGACCCAGGATGTTCATATGAAACCACGTACGGTCTATGGAGTGACAAAGACCGCCTGCGAGATGCTGGCCGGAGTATATAATTACTGCTACAATATGAGCTGCATTACACTTCGTATACCACATATTATAGGAGAAGTGCGGACGCCGTTTGAAGTGTTTACGGAGGCCATGTACGCTGCAGTGACAGGTACGAAATATGTCCGTGATGAAGGACTGGATACACCATATGCTTTTTTACATTTGGATAGTCTGACGGAAGCGATTATTGATTCGATTATGATTCCAAAAGAAAAGGTATGCAAGACTCCGGTATATAATGTCTGCGATTATAACTGTACAATGAAGGAACTGTTGGATTGTATTAAAAAATATGAGCCTTCATTTGAATATGAAGTTGGTCCGGGCTATGAGCATGTCAATGGCATAGAGTCAGAGTGGATTCAGGGACCATGGATTTGTGATGAGACAACCCGTGATTTTGGCTGGAAAGCGCGGTATGATTTAGATTCTGGTATTCAGGCATTTCTGTCGGCATGGAGAAAAGCAAAGGAAGAAAATAATCTGCCCGAGGCTGCATTTATTTCTGTAAGTTAGGTGTTCATATGTGCGTGAATTCGAATGCTAATGCATCGGAAAAAGTTGAAGAGGCAAAAAGATTTGGTATTAGTAATTTCTATGGGGGACTGAGTTGTTCAGAAAGTACATATGAGGCGCTGCTCCGTTCAGGAACAGTGCCTCCTGGACAAGTTTCTTATACTACATGTGCACTGTGTGCTGGATTTGGCGGTGGCGCAGGCTGTAGTGGGAATAATTGCGGAGCGTTGTCCGGGGCTATTATGGCTGTGGGTGCTGTACACGGAAGGAGGAATCCGCTGAGTGATAAGCCGGATGGCTTATATGATATCGAATATCATCGATACAATCTTCTTGTTGATGAATTTATAAAAAGTGTTGGCAGCCCATTATGTAAAGAGATATGTAAGGCATATTTAGGAAATTGGAAAACCCATGATAGGAAGGATAAATGCGCCAGGGTTGTTCAGATTGCGATAGAGCTTGCGTGTAAGTATATTGACATGGAAGGCGAAACGATTAAGGATATGCCGTGGGGATATAATGTGACAGAAGAGAAGTAAACCTATACATTGTATTTTGAGTTCCGGTAATAACAAATAGTTAAAAATTTCCATTAGGTGTGAGAATAAGAGGAAATTAGTATAAGAGGTATAAAAATAATAAGGAAAAGAAGGGTGTCGCAAAATCGTTAGAGGTAAATGATTAAAGCGATACCCTCGCTTTATGGGTACTAAAAATGGAAAGGTTCTATGGTTTGTAGATATCTTTTATATCCTGCATTTGTCTTTGCATCAAGGTGCCCGCGTATATGTTTTTTTACCGATAAAGATATAGACAAAAAATTCCGTCAATCCATCTGAAGCAGAGGGCTCTCTCCAGCGCTTCGTCTGCCTTGAGTGTTTTGGCCTGCCTGCCATAACTGACAAAAGCCAGATTCCTG
This sequence comes from Clostridia bacterium, assembly GCA_021201905.1. Lineage (GTDB taxonomy): Bacteria > Bacillota > Clostridia > Lachnospirales > Lachnospiraceae > Enterocloster. The sequence continues at coordinate 14,958 of JAJQEA010000191.1, read as the reverse complement.
TATTTGACAGGCAATTCTCAGACAGCCCTTTTGGATAGCTTCTCTTGTAGTAAAGTCCAGTACCTGGTTCCTGTTTTCCTCTTAATGTCTAATTTCTTAATTCACTGGTTCTATTCCATTTAGAATCCAGAGAAATTGCGGTTTTGTGTTATGCTTATAGTCTTGCCTTCGTTCTCCAACACCCGATTGGTTGGCCTTACAGGCCGGAATTGCCCCCTCTGTTCGATTCATTCAGACTAGTTTCGTTTCTCCTTACAATACAGATTTGTCAGTCTGATAAACGTAGAATTATAAGTCTGTCAGAAAAATATCCGGAACTTGTTTTTTCCTGAATATATATTTCTGTACCTTGTTCAGAGGATTGGTAAAGGGAGTATCTGTCTTTTGGAATTTGTGATCCAGTATGTCATGATACAGAGTCGTGATAAAGGGATTCCATTTCTGTAAAGGAGCCGGTTTCTGTAAAGAGGTTGATTTCTGTAAAACGGTCGTATGGTCTGATTTTTCCAAATAGCTGTAACCGTCAGCCAGATAAAAGAGTTCCAGAGCCAAAGCCAAATCACAGTTGGGGTCGGAAAGGATTTCCTTTGGGACTTCAAAACCGTCATCCCAATTATATTCCCTCAATATACGTTTCAAATCAGAATATAGCATTTTGCTTCTTCTCACCTCGATGTTTCTCTCTGTTCAGAGTCCCGATAAAAGGGGATTCAGAATGTCGTCATTTCATTAAGCAGTATTTTTAGTATTGCCATTTGACTCGCTATAAGCGTTACTCCTTTTCCATATGCGGTATGTTCGGTATTCCAGGTTCGTATGTCATAAACAGGTTCTCTATCGTCCCACGATATAAAATTGAGTTCCTTTATCCACTCATTGTTTAATTGTGACAGGTTGCCAATATGCTTATAAATGTTGTACTTTTTCATGTGAAATGTCCTTCTCATAAAACTATGGTCTGTCCGCAGTGCAATCCCCTGATTAATGGGAATGTATATCCCATAATGCTTAACATTCATCAAAGAATTTTTGTAATCTATCAACAAATTGTCCTATATGTAAACCATCAACAAAGGAGTGATGCGCCTGAACCGAAATAGGGAGTATCAGTTCTCCATTTTTTTCATAATATTTTCCCCAGTCAAAAAGGGGCGTAGCATTGTCTTTCTTTCCGGAATTGGTATGTGAAATATGTGTATATGTGACCCATGGCATAGGAGAACATTGAAATACATCATTCCCTAACGGCCCGGTAAAGTATTCCTTTTGCTCTTGCGCTGTTTTTAATGCTAATTCGCAGTACTCTGTCATATTTTCTAAGAAAGGTACATTGACCACTTTAAAAAGTTCTGTTTCATCGTTTAGATATGTAAATGTGGTATCAATTCTGTCGAATAAAACTATTTGTCCGTCTAAAAAGCGATAACGGAACGCTTCGATTTCATTGGCACATTTACAAACTGCATATACCATTGCCATAGTAAAAGAAAGTCCTTGTTCTTTTACTTTGCTCTTAAAATTTGTTATGTTTGCTTCAAACGTTACACAAAATGCTGGCTCAATACTGTTTCTGAAAATGAAACAATGCATTGCTCTAGCCCATGTTTTTTCGTCAATAACCTTATACTGATTAGACATATTTTCGTCACGCTCCAATCTGATTTTCAACTCAACAATCCCAATTTGTCAAGTACACCTTATCCGCCTAAGGCGGACACACTTTATGTTTTCTTAATTCTAATACTTCAGAGTGTAGCTGTCAAACATGGTTACATGTCATTTTAGCATTTTTTGTACGGCGTTATTTTTATTTGGGCATCAAATAGGGTGCCATTGCCATATTGTATTAAGTTTGTATTATCATAAACCTGGCAGTCGTGTATATTCGCGGCTATTCAGAAGGTCTCAACCAACTGGAATTAACACCTTTTGCCTTACATAATAATGAAGGGAGAAAGTGTATGGGGATAGTGGATACAAATGAACTAAAGCTGATGAAACAATCAGAAGGGCTGGTCCCCCAGAAATGTGAGGGAGAGTTGAAGGAATGGGAGGTGTCTATAGGGTATTAAAAGAAGAGGGTATTCTAATGTTTGCGTGGGAATCTACCAGGACAGAAACAGACATGTTATACAGTAAGTTTAAGAATCACGATATGGTGTAATAGAATAAATTGAATGTGGGACCGTCTTTATGGATGGCCTTTCTTGATAAGAACTCTAGTCAATTGAGTATGTCAGGGTTTTTCGTGTTCCGGAAAATGGAGACATGTGAAATTACCCCCATATGAGGGTACGAGCCAAAATGTTATACAAAATCGCCTTTCCGATTTATGATAAAGGTGTCCATGCCGCTATCAAAGAAAGGAAAAATGACTTATATGGCGAAGGAGGCCAATGATGTAGGCGGGGGATATTCAGAGAAACATTCTGAGAAAGGATACACTCACCTCCCTCTCCTGCAAATACGCAATACAACATATCCAACAATACTAATAATGAAAAAAGCCACCCCACATTTTGTGCACATAGTTCCTGCTAAATAATTGGCCTCCCACTTGATAGTCAATTCGACCGTCGGGTCTTGATAAGGTATTCCCGCGCCGACAGCTAAAAAATATATCCCTATAAAAATAAGCATAATTCCTGAAATCCATACTGCTGATACCAGGGCCTTTAATTTATTCCCAATATTTCCAATCATCATATCCCTCATTTTTATATGCGGCAATGCCATTATAAAAGTTAACCAAATAGACGGTTCCCTGTTCATCTTTTACTTCCAGATTAAATTCTTTAGGGCTCTCTTTATTCAGTACGGACAGGCTTCCGCCTTTAAAAGGTGCCATAATCTGCCTGGAATCGGTAATTATATAGCCTGAATTAACAGAGATTAGGTTGAGCGTTCCCTGTTCAGGCTCATCCTTTAAGGCTCCTGAAATTGCGATGCTGTATCCGTCGTCAGCAGCATGGAACCATTCATTTTGTATAGTGACATCTGGCAGATAACCAGACCAAAAGTCATCCATGTTAACACCATCAATTACAAAAATATAGGGCGCCTCAAATGTTAGATTTTTATCGGTGATAGTTACTGGCACTAAAGTATCACTACCCGTATGGGTGCTTTCCGGGACCATACCTCTTTCACCGCTGGATGACGAACAAGCTGTTACTGTAAAGAATACCAATGCTATTATTATAATTGAAAAGTTTTTATTCTTCATCCTTAAGCTCCCTTTCATCTGCACTCATGGCAGTATTCTTTTAATTATGTTATCGGGATTTAATGATATAGGTAAAAGCCCCAAACACAGTTACTAAACTCCCCCGCGGCAAATTCCTTTTTGTCTCCGCCGATTACGACTGTATATATGTTAAATATAAACTCCTGGCCATATAACGGATCGGTGACTGCCGCACGTTTGCCTGTAGTTTCCCAATGATAATCGAAAATATTAACTCCAAACAATTGTACATTTCCGTCCGCACCTGACTTCTCAAATTGCCACGTTTTTTCTTTTAATATCTTCATGTTCATACCCTCTGCATCTTCCGATTTTGCCCCACTCAGCTATCTTTGCCTCCATTTTCCTAAATCGTCAATGATAATCACATTATCGTCAGCAATAAACGGAATCTGTTCTTTGATGATACCTATAATCAGCTCTTTTTGGAGCGGAGTTATATTCCAGGATTGGGATTTTGTGGGAAAATCAACATCGTCAATGCGGTTTCGGATGTTCTTACCATGCCATTCCGGATCAAAATCCTCTTCGGTTATCCTTTCCGGTACAAGGACATCTTCGATTGATACAAAAACTTGGACCGTTCCTTTGGTGGCCGTATCAATCTGCACATCTGTATGCATATAGAAACTCCCCCAAAGTCTATCCCGGAAAATTCCCTCTAAATTTATGGCATTGTTTTCGTCTGCAACAAGTTCATCATATGTATGAACCGTTAAATTCCAATCCCGGGCTGTTGCGCTTCCCCACCCGGAGGCCAATCCGTCTATATATTTATATCCTATAAACGCAATGCCGGCAAGCATTGAAGCGCCTATCATTATGAACGGCATTATTTTTTTCATCTTATCACTTGAACGCTCCAATCTTATTTTCAGCGCAGCAGCCCCGATTTGTCAAGTACGCCTTATCTGCTTTAGAAGAACACTTTATCCGCCTTAGGCGAACGCCTTATCGGTCTGAAGTGAACACACTTTATGTATTCTTAATTCTAATGCTTCAGAGTGTCTCTGTCAAATAGGGCCCCATATTATTTTCGCAATTTTTATAAGGTAATGTGAACGTATGCCTAAAATCGACACAAATGGGGTTATCAAGCGGTAACAGGCGGGAAAAGGGAAACAGAACAAAGGGAAACGGAACAAAGAGATTGCCTGTCATGTCAATGTATGCCTGACAAATACGGGAAGATTGGAAGCTGAAAAGATTCAAACAGAGCAGAGCGTGTTTGGATGTGGCGGAGAGATGCAGGGATTAGAGGTGTGAGGTGAGAAGTGGGGGAGAGGTAGGAGGAGAAGTAGGTTGGGTGTTGGGTAGAAAAAGTTGGGATTTAAAAATTGGCATAAGGAATATTATCACAAGTTGAGTTTGAGTTGCTAATTTTATACTCCCACATTAACTATCGACATAATTCGCAGATTTATAATCTATTTCATCATTTCTTATATAAAAAATAATCCATTCTCTTTATGCAGTCCAATCCTTTCTTTTTGATAACGCATATTTTACAAAAAAGAATGATACATCCTATCCGCCTATTGTGCTTTACCAGTCTGTATATAAAATTATCTGAAAATTTTTTTGATTTTCCTTATCTTTTACCTGACGATAATATTCCATATCTGAAACATCAAAAAGATATTTAGGGAGGTGAAGCAGGAGAAACAGGTGTTCAGAATAGTTAAATAAAGACGCTTTACCTGGCTGCAACTTTATTGTAAGAGGAGGATATGCGATGTAGCATGAGAATTTAACCGGAAGCGCGAAAGAGGCAAAGAGAGCACGGATGACGGAGCGATAAAGTCCTGTCGTATTCAACGTCAATGGGAAGCAGATAGTCGGAATTCGTCCTGAATCTGGATTTTTTGTAATTGAGAGAAGCTGCTCAGTTGACTGAATCAAAAAAGAGAGAATGGAGAATGAAACATATGAAAGATTTAAAGGTTGGTAAGAAGCTTTGGATTTCTTATATAGTTATACTGGTATTTTTAGCAGCTTCAATGGCTTTGAGTATTTTTCAGCTGGTTGATATTGGCGGTAAGGTTGAGTCCTTCTATAATGGCCCCTTTACGGTAAAAGGTGCGGCCAATACAATGAACACTAATTTTGAGGCCATGCAGAAATCCGTTTACCGGGCGATTGCAAATACGGATTCCGCAATCACAGCCGAGGCAATAGAAAATGCTAAAACCGCGTCTTCCCAACTTCAGGCACAGTTTGCCACTGTCAAGGAAAAATTTCCAGGCGATCCCCAGATTGTTGCCAGTCTGGAACAACATCTTGCAGAGCTTGCGCCTCACCGGGAGCATGTACTTGAGCTTGCATCCCAGAACAAAAATTCAGAAGCTGCAAAATACATGGAAAACAATAATATTGTTATCATAAAGAAAGCCCAGAGTGAGTTAAACTCCATTATTGAGTTTGCCAACAACCGGGGAGAAACGTTAATTGGGGATCTTCGGAAGACCCAAACCCAGGCGATTGTAATATTTGTAATCATCTCCGCAGTCAGCATTATCACTTGTATTGCTTTGGGCTTATATATTATTAAAAGCATTACCACACCGCTGAAAGAGATTGAAACAGCGGCAAAGCACATGACGGATGGGGAGCTGGAGGTGGCCATCAACTATCAGTCGAAGGATGAGCTTGGCAGCCTTTCTGAGAGTATGCGCCTGCTGATTAAAATTTTCCGGGGAATCATTGACGATATGGGCTATGTTCTTACAGCCTTGAGCGATGGAGACTTTACCGTTGATTCCAGAGCAGAGGAACTTTACATAGGGGATTTTCAAAAACTTGCCTCATCCATGCGCCATATCATAGAAAATTTTAATCAGACAATGGGACAAATCAATCAGTCAGCGGATCAGGTTTCGGCAGGTTCTGAACAGGTGTCTTCCGGCGCGCAGGCGCTTTCCCAGGGAGCAACCGAGCAGGCAAGCTCAGTGGAAGAACTGGCTGCGACCATTAATGAAATTTCCTCTCAGGTAAATGCAAATGCCCAAAGCGCAAAAAAGGGCAGCGAACTGGCGGAAATGGCTGGAACACAAATGGAGGAAGGCTACCGCCAAATGCAGGAAACCATTGCTGCAATGGCTGAGATTAGTGAAAAATCGGGACAGATTGGGAAAATAATAAAAACGATTGAGGATATTGCATTCCAGACAAACATCCTGGCGCTGAATGCCGCTGTGGAAGCAGCCCGTGCGGGAGAGGCGGGAAAAGGCTTTGCGGTAGTGGCTGATGAGGTGCGAAACCTTGCCAGTAAATCAGCGGAAGCCTCCAAAAGTACGGCTGATTTGATAGAAGGTTCTGTCCATGCAGTGGACAGGGGAACGAAGATGGCGGATGATACGGCGCAGACCCTTACCCGGGTTGTGGAAAGTGCAAAACAGGTTGTTACCGTGGTGGACAATATTTCACAGGCATCAGCGGACCAGGCGTCGTCCATTGCCCAGGTGACCCAGGGAATCGACCAGATTTCCAGCGTGGTGCAGACAAATTCAGCCACAGCGGAGGAATCAGCCGCAGCCAGTGAAGAATTGTCTGGACAGTCGCAAATACTCAAACATTTAATCGGACAGTTTAAATTAAAGGAATCTGGCAGAATGCAGGATTCACCTGCGCAGGTCCGGGTGAAAGAGGAAACAATGGGTGCATCATTAACGGCTGGGAAATATTAGGAGCTTATTATATAACAGGGCGCTGTGGGATTTGTTGCTGCAGCGCCTTAATTCATTCTTAGAAGCATATGTTTGCGAAACGGCTGGCCGCCCGGGAACCGCAGATGAGATCGCAAATGTGGCGGAGCTCTTAATGAGCGAAAAAGGAGCCTTTATCACGGGAGCCGATTTCCTGATTGACGGCGGGGCAACGGCTTCTTACTATTATGGACCGTTAAAGCCGGGGAACTGTTCCTAAAGAGGTTCGACAGACGATGACAGACTGCTCAGATATTTCATCCCTTCCATGTTACCACAAATTGCGCTAAAATATATGAAAGCAGCAAAGGTGGTATCATAAAGAACAGAAAAATAAAACAACAGGATGGATGAGTAGAAGATGAGCAGACAAATGGAAACCAATCAAACTACACACGGGGGTCATAAGATTCCTGACCAAATTCAGGTGAAAAACGCAAGGGTACACAATCTGAAAAATATTGATGTGGATATTCCGCTGAATCAGATTGTGGGTATTACAGGTGTTTCCGGTTCCGGGAAATCATCGCTGGCGCTGGGCGTTCTGTACGCCGAGGGGTCGAGGCGTTATCTTGACGCGCTTTCGACCTATACCCGCCGCCGCATGACACAGGCAGCCAGGGCACAGGTGGATGAGGTGCTTTATATACCGGCGGCTCTGGCACTGCACCAGCGTCCCGGCATCCCCGGCATACGCAGTACCTTCGGAACGGGAACAGAACTTTTGAACAGCCTGCGCCTGATGTACTCCCGGCTTTCCAGCCAATGCTGTCCCAACGGACACTATCTGCCTCCATCACTGGCAGTGGCTGCGGGGCAGGAGTTAGTTTGCCCTGAATGCGGGGAGCGGTTCTTTGGCCTTTCAGCAGAGGAACTGGCCTTTAACAGCCAGGGGGCCTGCCGCACCTGCGGCGGCACCGGGGTGGTGCGGACAGTGGATCAGGATACGCTGGTGCCGGACGAATCCCTGACCATCGATGAGGGAGCGGTTGCGCCGTGGAATACCCTGATGTGGTCGCTGATGACGGATGTATGCCGGGCAATGGGGGTGCGCACAGACGTGCCCTTTTCTCAACTGACTGCAAGGGAGCGCGGGATCGTATTCCATGGACCGGCGGAAAAAAAGCATATTTTCTATAAACCCAAGAATGGCAGCAACCAGGCGGGGGAACTGGATTTCACTTATTTCAATGCCAATTACATGGTAGAAAATGCCCTTGCCAAGGTAAAAGACGAAAAGGGCATGAAGCGGGTGGAAAAGTATTTAAAGCAGGGAATATGTCCGGATTGCGGCGGTTCACGGCTCTCCGCCGCCGCGAGGATGCCAAAGCTGCGGGGGATTTCTCTGGATGAGGCATGCAGGATGACGCTTGATAGGCTGGTATCCTGGGTGGACGAAGTGCCGGAAACTCTGCCGGCCGAAATGCGTCCAATGGCCCATGCGATCTGTGAATCCTTTCAGACCGTGGCAAAGCGGCTGATGGATCTGGGGCTTGGCTACCTTAGCCTTGACCGGGCCGCCGCCACGCTTTCCACCGGGGAGCGGCAGCGGATGCAGCTGGCGCGGGCGGTACGCAACCGCACAACCGGTGTCCTGTATGTTTTGGACGAGCCGTCCATTGGCCTGCATCCGTCCAATATCATCGGACTTACCGGTGTTATGCGGGATTTGATTGCCGACGGAAACTCCGTTGTGTTGGTGGATCATGACACACAGATTTTGTCGGAAGCGGACTGGATTGTTGAAATGGGGCCTGAGGCAGGGGTGGACGGCGGACAGGTTATCGCGCAGGGCACTGTCCCGGCGATGAAAAAAAATCCGGTTTCCCAGATTGGACCGTTCCTTTCCGGTGAATGCAGAACCCGGGTGAGAAAGCGTACGGCGCCGGGGGAGCTGTTTTCTTTGGGGAAAATCCACTTGTCCACTGGTGAGATTCATACGGTAAAGCCATTGGAGGCCGATTTTCCCCAAGGCAGGCTGTCGGTCATAACGGGAGTGTCCGGCGCCGGTTAAACCACGCTGATTCTGGAAAGCCTGATCCCCGGCCTGGAAGCAGCAATCGCCGGGAAAAAGCTTCCCGGCCATGTAAAGGAAATTTCCGCGGAGCAGATACACCAGGTTAAGCTGATAGATGCAGCTCCCATAGGCATAAATGTGCGTTCCACGGTAGCCACCTACGCAAACGTACACGATGAACTGCGGAAAATCTACGCGAGGACGCCGGACGCGAAAGCGCTGGGCTATAAGGCCGGCGATTTTTCCTACAATACCGGCCGGCTTCGGTGCCCGGCCTGCGACGGGACAGGAACCATCAGTTTGGATGTACAGTTCCTGCCGGATGTGGAAATCCCCTGTCCGGAGTGCCGGGGCTCAAGATATGCCAGGAAGGCGGAACAGATTAAGCGCACAAACAAGGCCGGAAACGGATATTCCCTGCCGGAAATCATGGCTATGGATGTGAAGCATGCGCTGACGGCGTGCGAAGATTTGGGGACAGTAAGTAAGCGGCTGCAGGTCCTTGAGGAGCTGGGGCTCGGCTACCTTACCCTTGGAGAGGAGACCCCCAGTCTGTCCGGCGGCGAAGCCCAGAGACTTAAGCTGGCGTCTGAAATGGGCAGGCAGCAGGCGGAGAGCGTGTTTGTGTTTGATGAACCAACCATTGGACTGCATCCGCTGGATGTGCGTACCCTGCTGACAGTCTTTGACGGCCTGGTGGAGTACGGCGCCACAGTCCTTGTGATAGAGCATGATTTGGATGTGATTTCCAATGGGGATTATGTGATTGATATGGGACCAGGGGGAGGAATCAGCGGAGGATGCATTGTTGCAGCCGGAACGCCTGATGAAATTGCGGCCAATCCCCGGAGTATTACCGGCAAGTATTTAAAGAAATATTTAAAGTAATCCCGTTTTCCAGAATTGCCCCTTGTCATCCGCCCTTTTTAGATGTATGATTACTTTTAGAAAAGAGTTTATGAAAGTGGGCTGCCCAATTATGAAGATAAATGAAAAAGCACTGGAAAAAAAACGTCAGAACAAGGCAAGGATTGCCAGCCATATCCTCCGCAGAAAGCAGATATCAAAACCGGAGCTGGCCTTTGAACTGGGACTCAGCATGCCTACCGTGCTCCAGAATGTGAAGGAGCTCCAGGAAGCCGGAATCGTGGAGGAGGTGGGGGAATATGAATCCACGGGAGGGCGCAAGGCCAAGGCATTGTCCGTTGTGAGGAATGTAAGGTACGCGGCAGGGGTTGACATCACAGCCAATCATGTGAGCTTTGTGATTGTTGACCTTAAGGGGGACGTGGTACACAGCACCAGGGTCCGCAGGCGGTTTGAGAATACGTCGGAGTATTATGAGGGCCTGGCGGCAGAACTGGAGGAGTTTCTGGATGGAGGCCAGGCGGACAAGCAGAAAATACTGGGAGTGGGCATTTCCCTGCCGGGCATTATAGATAAAGAACACAGCAGGCTCATACGCTCCCACATCCTTCAGGTCAGCGACATCAATCTGGAGGTCTTTAGCAGGCTGCTCCCCTATCCGGTGCATTTTGAAAATGATGCGAACAGCGCCGCGGTCGCAGAGCTTCAGGGTACGGACCGGAACGCGGTTTACCTCTCTCTCAGCAACACGGTGGGCGGTTCCATCTATCTGGACAATGATATTTACGGAGGGGACCACTTCCGCAGCGCGGAGTTTGGGCACATAATTATATATCCGGAGGGAAAGCAATGCTACTGCGGCAAGCGCGGATGCGCGGATCCGTATTGTTCTGCCAGGGTGTTGTCCTCCTTTGTGGGGGAGGATGGAGGCCTGGCGGAGTTTTTCCAGCTTGTAAAGCAGAAGGACCGGGATGCCATGGCGGTCTGGGACACATACCTGGAGGACCTGTCCATTGTCATTTCCAACCTCAGGATGTGCTTTGACTGCGACATCGTGCTGGGCGGCTATGTGGGCGGCTATCTAAAGCCTTACATGTCACAGCTTGGCAGGAAGGTAATGGTTCATAATCAGTTTGATAATGATACCCTCTATCTGAGAAACTGCAGCTATGAAAAGGAGGCGTCTGCGGTGGGGATTGCCATGACGTTTATGGATGAGTATTTTCGGACAATGATATAGGACGGGTATAGTACAGATAGTACTATAGTGCGGACTGAGTACAGATATAGTGCCATAGTACGGACTGAGTACAGATATAGAATGGATATGGGATGCGGTTTCTGTGAATAATGCAGGGGCCGCCTTTTTTGTATTGATTCCAGGACACTTGTATAAAATGAACAAAAATCCTATAAGAAAATAATCATATTGATGAAAATATAATTGATATATTGACAAAACCATTGTCCGGTGCAATAATGTAATTACTTTAATAAAACATTTTATAAAAGATTATATAAATACAAAAAAAGGAGAGATAAAATATGTTGCAGCAGGTAATGACAGCGCCAGGTAAAATTGAGTTTCATGAGGTTCCGGTACCGGAAATCAGCGGGGGTGAAGTGCTTATAAAGATTATGAAGATAGGTATCTGCGGCTCTGACATCCATATGTACCATGGGGAACACCCGTTTACAAGCTATCCTGTGACCCAGGGGCATGAGGTTTCCGGCGAGGTGGTGAAGGCTGGCCGGGCAGTGACTGGGTTAAAGCCGGGACAGAAGGTGACAATCCAGCCTCAGGTGGTGTGCGGGGAGTGCTACCTGTGCCGCCATGGTAAATACAATCTGTGCGAGGATTTAAAGGTAATGGGCTTTCAGACAACGGGCGTCGCATCCCACTATTTTGCCGTGGATGCCGCAAAGGTGACCCCGCTTCCCGAGGATATGAGCTATGACGAGGGAGCCATGATTGAACCGCTGGCCGTTGCGGTTCATGCCGTGAAGCAGGCCGGGGATGTGAAGGGAGCGAGGATTGCGGTGCTGGGAGCGGGACCTATCGGGATACTGGTGGCTCAGACGGCAAAGGGCCTGGGAGCGGAGCAGGTGATGATTACGGATGTCAGCGGCCTGCGCCTTGAGAAAGCAAGGGAGTGCGGCGTGGATTTCTGCGTGAACACCAGGGATAAGGACTTCGGGGAGGCCATGACAGAGAACTTCGGGCCGGATAAAGCGGACGTCATCTATGACTGCGCGGGCAACAACATTACCATGGGCCAGGCGATCAAGTATGCCCGTAAGGGAAGCACCATTATTCTGGTCGCGGTGTTTGCAGGACCGGGGCAGATCGATCTGGCGGTGCTCAATGACCATGAGCTGGATTTGAATACCAGTATGATGTACCGGAACGAGGATTATCTGGATGCTATCCGTCTTGTGAACGAGAAGAAGGTGGAGCTGGCTCCTCTTATCTCCAGCCATTTTGCGTTCAGGGACTATCTGAAAGCATACCAGTACATAGATGAGAACAGGGAAAGCACCATGAAGGTAATAATCAACGTGCAGGAGTAGATTGAAGGAGATGTGGGGATATGACGGAGATGGCTTTAAGAAGTAAAATAAGACGGACTGGACAGACTGCGGGGGCAGAAACAGGTTTAAAGGCAGACACGGACGTTAAGGTTTCCCTGGTTAGCAAGATTGCGTATGGAATGGGGGATGTGGGCTGTAACTTCAGCTGGATGTTTGTGGGTAATTTCCTGATGATTTTTTACACCGATGTATTTGGAATCAGTATGGGGGCCGTGGCCGGGCTGATGCTTTTCTCACGGTTCTGGGACGCTGTGAATGACCCCATCATTGGAAGCCTGACCGACAGGACCCATTCCAGATGGGGGAGATACAGGCCGTGGCTTCTGGCCGCGGCGCCCCTGACGGCCATTGTCCTGATGCTGACCTTCTGGGCCCATCCGGGCTGGAACAGCACGGCCAAGATTGTTTATATGGCTGTTACATACTGCATCCTGGTTCTGGGATACACATGTGTCAACATTCCGTACGGAACCCTGTGCGGGGCTATGACACAGAATATAGAGGAGCGCGCGCAGATTAATACCTTCCGGTCCGTGGCAGCCATGATTGCCATCGGAATCATCAATATCATCACCATGCCGCTGATTGAAAGGCTGGGCGCGGGCAGTGACAGAAGGGGATATCTCCTGGTAGCCGTAATTTACGGAGGCATCTTTGCCCTGTGCCACATGTTCTGTTTTGCAAAGACAAGGGAAGTGGTGGCCATACCTGAGCGGAAGAAGATTTCCCTGAAGGAACAGCTGAAGGCCGTATCCAAAAACCGTCCCTATATCCTGGCCCTGGCAGGCCAGCTGCTGTTCGGATTTACACTGTATGGGAGGAATGCGGATGCATTATACTATTTTACGTATGTGGAGGGCAACAAGGCATTTTTTACCGTGTATTCCATGTGCATCATAATGCCCTCTATTATCGGGGCAGCCTGTTTCCCCATGCTGTTCCACTGGACCAACAACAAGGGAAGGGCGGCATCCATTTTCGCATTCCTGACCGGCATGTCCATGATGGGGCTGGGGCTGTTTACGGCAAAGGAATCCCCCGGGCTGTTTTACGGGATGTCGGCATTGACACAGTTCTTCTTTTCCGGGTTTAATACGGCCATCTATGCCATTATCCCGGACTGTGTGGAATATGGGGAGTGGAAGACCGGTCTGCGCAACGACGGGTTCCAGTATGCGTTTATATCCCTTGGCAACAAGATGGGCATGGCTCTGGGAACCTCGCTTCTGGCCATGGTTCTGGGCATGTGCGGATATGCGGCCGGCGGACAGCAGAACCCTGCCGTGCTGGCAGTGATTAAGCATTCCTTTACCACCGTACCGGGGATGTTCTGGATTATCACTGGTATTGTACTTTTCTTCTACCGTCTGAACCGCAGGCGCTACAATGAGATCATGAAAGAGATGTATAATGGAGATGTATAAAGGAGGAGCCTGATTGTTATGGTAAATCAGAAGAAATATGACGTAACCGCCCTTGGGGAGCTTTTAATCGATTTCACGCCCGCCGGAACCAGCGCCCAGGGCAACCCCGTCCTGGAGCAGAATCCGGGAGGCGCGCCCTGTAATGTGCTGGCTATGCTGGAACGATTTGGAAGAAGCACTGGATTTATCGGCAAAATTGGAAATGATATCCACGGGAGGTTCTTAAGCAAGGCTGTCCGGGACGCGGGAATTGGCTGTGAAGGACTTGTGATGTCGGATGAGGTGCACACAACCCTGGCATTTGTCAGCATTGATGAGTCAGGCGACAGGAACTTTTCCTTTTACCGCAATCCGGGCGCCGATATGGCCCTGACGGAGGAAGAGGTGAACCTTGATATGATCCGCCGTTCCAGGATATTCCATTTCGGCACCCTGTCCATGACCCATGAAGGGGTGAGAAAGGCTACCAGGAGGGCGGCCGCATGTGCAAAGGAAAGCGGATGCCTCATTTCCTTTGACCCCAATCTGCAGCCTCCTCTATGGGAGGACATGGAGGAGGCCAGAAGTCAGATGCTCTATGGCGCGTCCCTGTGCCATGTCCTGAAAATCGAAGACGGGGAACTGCGTTTTATGACCCGGATAGAGGATGAGAAACAGGCAGTGGGCCATCTGCAGGCCGTTTACGGCATTCCTCTGATCCTTGTGATGGCAGGAGCCGCCGGGAGTACGGCATACTGGGCGGAGGAAGCGCTGAAGGCAGAGGCGTTTCTTACAGACAGGACCATTGATACCACCGGAGCAGGGGATGCCTTTTGCGGATGCTGCCTGAATTATCTCCTGGACCATCCGGTGGACAGCCTGGACCGGGACAGTGTACGAGACATGCTGACAACGGCTTCAGCCGCAGCCTCCATTGTTACCACCAAGAAAGGTGCCCTTAAGTCCATGCCGCAGCCGGAGGAGATTGAGGCGTTGGTGAGGCAAAGCCTTGGTCCGGGAGCGGAAAGGGGCGGCAGGGATGCATGACTGTAAAGGGTAAGCCGGATGGAGGGGTGAGCCGGATGGAAGGGTGAGCCGGATGGAAGGGTGAGCCGAACGGAAGGGTAA
>JAJQEA010000212.1 GCA_021201905.1 Clostridia bacterium | reverse complement strand
GATATGTTCTGATTGTATGTTCTGATTGTTTTACTCTAACATATACGTTTGAATTTTCATAGTGTCTTAATATCGACTATATCTCTTTTGTGGGGCGGGTTAATGTTAGGTTATAGAGTTGGTTGCAGGGGCGGTTTTGCTGCGGAATTTTTTTATGGCCTGAAAGCGAAAAAATGCGTAAAAGGCTCTGTGATTTTTTACAGGTGCCCCGCAAAACCGCATGAAATCAAGGTTTGCGCATATACCCTTTAAAAGTCCCGCCACGCTTTGCAAAGTACACTTATAAAGTTAGGCGGAAAAAAGTAAAATCAGCAAACCCTAATCCAGCTTACTGATAAGAGTATATACACACCTGTAAAACGCTTGTTTTTTTGGTGGGGGCGGCTGCCCGTTCTGCGGACCCTTCCAAACATGATGGGCATACCTTTTTTCCAGCTGTTTAAGTTTCCAGCCTTACAGCGCCCGTAAAAGCGCGTGGCCGCTTCACCTGTGGAAGCGCTTGGCAAGGCAAACAGGGCAAACAGTTAATTTGTTACTTTTGGCATAAACAAAATGGATGTCCTGCCGGATCAAACATGGTTACAAAATCATTTCCTCCAAATTGTATGTTTGATTTTGAGGCGCCTAATGATTCTGCTTTTTTTACCATTTCCATAACATTATCAACTTGAAAGTCAAAATGCATCTGTTTTTGCTGCTGCCCCGTTTTTTCGGGCCATATAGGACGAACGTAACCTTCTTCTTCGATAAACAAAAATACAATCCCGGAAGAACTGCGGACAGCAGGACGCGCATACAACTCACACATTTCCCACCCCAATAATTCACCGTAGAATTTTTGTAATCCCTTTTCATCGTCGCAGCTTTCAGAAATGCAAAATCGGATTGAAGTGTATGAAACTTCAAGTATAATTATATACAGGTGGTGATAAGATGTTTAAAATAGGTGAGTTTTCAAAGATAACACAAGTATCTATTCGTATGCTTCGGTATTATGATGAAGTAGGGCTGTTAAAGCCGGAAGAAGTCGATAAATGGACGGGGCACCGAATGTACTCGGTAACTCAAATCCCCCGCCTAAATAGAATATTATATTTGCGTGACAGCGGCTTTACTATTTCTGAAATTGCGCTTGCACTGGAAATGAATGATTGTTTACTACTTGAAACCCTTGAGCAAAAGCGATTTGAAATTATGGATACCATACAGAATGAGCAGGAAAAACTACGGAAAATTGCGATTGCTAAAAACGAAATAAAAGAAAACAACGGAGAACTTCATTACAACATTTCCATTAAAGCAATCCCAGCGTATCAAGTGCTTTCTTTACGAAGAATTGTTCCTACATACTACTCCGAGGGTGATTTATGGAATGAACTTTCTGCTTTTGTCAAAGAACAGAAGATAGAAATATCAAGTCACACCTTTTCTGTTTATCACGACACAGAGTACAAGGAACAAAATGTGGATATTGAGTTATGCGTCCCTGTAAGTAAGCTATGTAAAGATATTGCCCCATTCTGTTTCCATATTATCGAGCCTGTCCCCGTTATGGCTTGCACAATGGTATATGGTGACTTTTCAAATATAAAAGGAGCGTATATTGCTTTTGCTGAATGGCTGCAAAAAAACAGTAACTATCGAATGTCAAACCCTATGCGGCAAATTGTGCATAGGGGATCGTGGAATGAGAGTAATCCGGCAAAGTACCTGACTGAAATCCAAATACCGTTGGAACTTAGTTAGCAATGTCCTGCAAAAATGCAGGGCATTTTTATTTTCCCTCTTGTATCTCACACGATGTGAGGTATTATACTGAGCTCAAAGCAGAAAACGAGGAGGTACAACATGAATGATTATCAATTAAAACCTATTGGAAAGGTAAAGAATGATAACAGGGGAGCATTTATTGAATTAGAGCCGGAGTATATTCCCGGACTGCAAGCATTAGACGGATTTAGCCATATCAACGTAGTATGGTGGTTTAGTGATTGTGATAATCAGTCAGACAGAAATAGATTACAAACCGAACAGCCCTATAAAAATGCACCAACAGTAATGGGCGTTTTTGCCACAAGGTCGCCGGTCCGCCCTAACCCTATTGCTTTGACAACATCAGAAATTATCAGCATTGATTTTAACAGAGGAATTATTCGGATTACTTTTATTGACGCGAATGACAATACTCCCGTGTTAGATATAAAACCGTACACGCCGAGTTTTGACAGAGTAGAAACACCCGGTATTCCTGCATAGTGCAGCGAGTGGCCGAGAAGCACAGAAGCGTCCGGCTGCTTTAATTGGGAGCAGGTATTCAATTTTTAAGGGGGCTTTATGAAACTGCAGGATTATGTTCAGAATAAACCAAAACTTGAAACGGACAGGCTTTTATTACGTCCTTTACAATATGATGATGTTGCCAATTTGAAAGAATGGCTAGGCGACAAATCATTGTATCAATATTGGGGGAAACGTCCCGGAAAAAGTGACTTAAATCCTGAATTGCTATTTCAAAAAAAGGAGCGTCCTACAAAGAGTTTCCATTGGGGGATTGTTCATAAAAAGGACGATAAAGTGATAGGTGAAATGTGGGTATATCTCATTGAAAATGACCGCATGGCAAAAGTGGCTTTCCGTCTTTCTCCACTTTATCAAGGAAATGGTCTTATGGCAGAAGCCTTAAGAAACGTAGTGATTTTCTGTTTTGAAAAAACAGAATTACAACGGCTATGGTCTGATGTTCATGTTCTAAATATCGCGTCATATAAAACACTGGAAAAAGCAGGATTTAGGCGAGAGGGGCATATTCGGGACGGAAAAATGGTGAATACTTATTGCGATTATTATTTATATGGTATGACGAGAAGCGATTATTATGAAACAGAAAGTATGACACAGCCGTCCAACGGGAAATTTTAAAAAACGGTGTTGAGGCGGCGGGGGGCATGTGCCCAAACAAAACGAATGCTTTAGTTTATGCGGGCGGTATTTGGGCGGAAAATGGGCCAATATATATATGGGTTCATTTGGCTATATTTCAGTAGACATGCGCTTTTCAGATTATGGGAGATCAGTTGCCGGCTGATAAAATAACTATTTTTTTGATGGAAGCTGATTGCCGGTCTTGTTTTCTGATTTCGGTTTTATATTAAATATATCGAATATGGAATATTGTGCCGGACGGCGGGGGGCGGGGAAGGTTCTTCCGTGAGTTCGCAGTGCTGCCATCTTGAATCCGCTGCGCTCCTTCAAGATGGACGGCTGGCGCCGTATGCATAGAGCCACGCAAGGCCGCGAGGATAAGCGAGCTTACCCTCGCGGCCTTCCATGTCTCTATGCGCACTGCTTGTAGCTAGGCCAAGTTTGTATACCCCATCATATCTCTGTCGGCGGCTTTGGCGGCTTCGCGTCCTTCTTGGATGGCCCATACTACCAGGGATTGGCCTCTGTGCATGTCGCCGGCTGTGAATATCTGGTCGGCGCTGGTGCGGTAGGTGCCGGGTTCGGTGGCTACGTTTGTCCTGGCGTCCAGCTCTACGCCAAAGGCGTCTGCTACGTAGGCCTGGGTTCCTGTGAAGCCGGCGGCTATGAGTACCAGGTCGGCTTGAATTTCACGCTCGCTGCCTTCCACGGCTGCCATGACGGTGCGGCCGGTTTCCTCGTCTTTCCTGGGTACCAGGTTTGTGATGATGGCCTTGCATACCTTGCCTTCCCCGTCTTTTATGAATTCCTTCACTGTGGTCTGGTACTGCCTTGGGTCTGATCCAAACACACTTATGGCCTCCTCCTGGCCGTAATCTGTCTTGAGGATTCTGGGCCATTCAGGCCAGGTGTTGTTCTCCGCCCGCTCCACGGGGGGCTTGGGCATCATTTCCAGTTGGGTGACTGAGGCGCAGCCGTGACGGATGGATGTGCCTACACAGTCATTTCCGGTGTCTCCGCCTCCGATTACCAGCACATGCTTATCCTTTGCCGATATGAAGCTTCCGTCCTCCAGACCGGAATCCAGCAGGCTTTTGGTGGTGGCTTTCAGAAAATCCACTGCAAAGTATATGCCTGCGCTGTCCCTGCCCGGCACATCGATATCCCTTGGGTTGGAGGCTCCGCAGGCCAGGATGATGCGGTCAAATTCCTTCCTGATTTTGTTGACCCGGTAATTCCTGCCCACATCTGCTCCCGTCACAAAGGTGACGCCTTCCTTCTTCATCACATCCACTTTGCGGTCAATAACCCATTTTTCCAGCTTCATGTTGGGTATGCCGTACATCAGCAGGCCGCCCACACGGTCGTTCCGCTCAAATACAGTGACACTGTGCCCCCGTTTATTCAACTGGTCCGCGGCAGCCAGGCCCGCAGGACCGGATCCGATAACCGCCACCTTTTTGCCGGTGCGGATGGAGGGAGGATTTGGGAGGGCATACCCGCTGTCGTATGCCTTCTCGATGATGGCCCTCTCATTTTCCTTCACGGTCACTGCATCCCCGTACAAGCTACAGGTGCAGGCCGCCTCGCAGGGGGCCGGGCATACCCTGGAGGTGAACTCCGGGAAGCTGTTGGTTTTCTTGAGACGGTTGTATGCCTGTTTCCAGTTGCCGGTATACACCAGATCGTTCCATTCCGGCACCAGATTGTGCAGCGGGCATCCGCTGACCATACCGCCAATCATCATGCCTGACTGGCAGAACGGCACACCGCAGTCCATGCACCTGGCCCCCTGGCGTCTCTGCTGCTCCTCACTCAAGGGCCTGTGAAACTCATTCCAGTTTTTAATCCGTTTCCCAGGAGCTTCACCCCTTCCCACTTCTCTCTCATATTCCAGGAATCCTGTTGCTTTTCCCATGATTATTCTGCCTCCTTAACCTCTTAAATTGGCGTAAAATGCCTCAATCTGCGCCTGTTCGCTGTTCAGTCCCTTTTCCTCCATCTGCACAATGGCATTCATCATGCGCCGGTAATCATGGGGAACAACCTTCTTGAACCTGGGCAGATATTCACTGAAATGCTCCAGGATCCGCCTGCCTTTCAGAGAGTTGGTGCAGGCCACATGTTCTTCAATCAGGCCCTTCAGCTCCAGTACATCATATTTGTTAGTCACCTCCTCAAAGGATACCAGCTCCTTGTTGAGGCGCTTGTAAAAGCTGCGGTCCTCGTCCAGCACATAGGCAATACCGCCGCTCATGCCGGCCCCGAAGTTCTTGCCCGTGGTGCCCAGCACAACCACGCAGCCGCCTGTCATGTATTCACAGCCGTGGTCTCCCACGCCCTCCACCACGGCGGTTGCTCCTGAATTCCGGACACAGAAGCGCTCCCCCGCTATTCCGTTTATGAATGCCTTTCCGCTGGTGGCTCCGTACAGGGCCACATTGCCGATTATGATATTCTCCTCAGCCTTAAAGACCACGCCTTTGGGGGGATACACCACCAGCTTGCCGCCGGAAAGTCCCTTGCCGAAATAGTCGTTGGAATCCCCTGCCAGCTCCAGTGTCAGCCCCATTGGGATGAATGCCCCGAAGCTCTGTCCTCCGCTTCCACTGCAGCTGACGGTAAACGTATCATCAGCAAGCCCTTCCGGATATTTCCTGGTTATCTCGGATCCGAATATGGTTCCCAGGGCGCGGTTCACATTGGACACCTCCACCGAAAGGCTCTTTTTCTGGCCGCTTACAAGGGCGCTTTTGAATTTTCTTAAAAGTACCTGCTCATCCATGGTGTCCTCCAGCTGGAAATCAAAGACCTGTTTTCCGCTGTATCCTGCCACATCCCGGCCTTCATAGGGATTATCCAGTATCCTGCTTAAATCCACCTGGCCGGCCCGGCCAAGGGGAAGGTTCTCACGCCTCTTTAAAAGGTCCGTGCGGCCCACCAGCTCATCCACGGTGCGCACCCCCAGCCTTGCCATATACTCGCGCAGCTCCTGGGCTATGAACTGCATAAAGTTTACCACATACTCCGGTTTGCCTCTGAAACGTTTTCTGAGCTCCGGGTTCTGGGTGGCAATGCCCATGGGACATGTGTCCAGGTTGCAGACGCGCATCATCACACAGCCCAGGGTTACGAGAGGCGCGGTGGCGAAGCCGAATTCCTCCGCTCCCAGCATACAGGCCATTGCCACATCCCTTCCAGTCATAAGCTTTCCGTCTGTCTCCAGAATCACCTTGTCGCGAAGCCCGTTCATAATCAGGGTCTGGTGGGCCTCCGCCACCCCCAGCTCCCATGGAAGCCCTGCATTGTAAATGGAATTCCTGGGGGCTGCCCCGGTTCCTCCGTCGTATGAGGAAATTAGGATTACCTGAGCCCCCGCCTTGGCCACGCCGGCGGCCACAGTGCCCACTCCCGCCTCTGATACCAGCTTGACGGATATCCTGGCCCTGGTGTTGGAATTCTTTAAATCATATATGAGCTGGGCCAGGTCCTCAATGGAATAGATGTCATGATGGGGCGGCGGCGAGATAAGGCTTACTCCCGTGGTGGAATGTCTTGTCCTTGCTACCCACGGATAGACCTTTCCCCCGGGCAGCTGGCCGCCCTCGCCCGGCTTTGCGCCCTGGGCCATTTTTATCTGTATCTCCTGCGCGCTTACCAGGTAGCGGCTGGTAACCCCGAAACGGCCGGATGCCACCTGCTTGATGGCGGAACAGCGGTTGTTCCCTGCCGGTCCGGGAATCAGGCGGTCCAGGCTCTCGCCGCCCTCTCCAGTGTTGGATTTGCCGTGAATACGGTTCATCGCTATGGCCAGGCATTCATGGGCCTCCTGGGAGATGGAGCCGTAGGACATAGCCCCTGTCTTAAACCGCCTGACTATGGATTCCACGGACTCTACCTGGTCCAGGGGGATGCCTCCGTCCTCTGGAAAGTCAAAATCCATCAGGGAGCGCAGATGGTACATCTTATCTTCTCTGTCCACCTGGGCCGTGTATTGTTTAAAAATATCATAATCACCTGTCCTGGCCGCCTCCTGAAGAAGGTGGATGGTCAGGGGATTATAAAGGTGATCCTCCTCGCCGGAGCGGGACTTGTGGCTGCCCGCGCTTTCCAGGGTCAAATCCACATCCAGCCCCAAAGGATCAAAGGCAGCGGAGTGAAGGACATCCACATCCCCCGCAATATCCTTCAATGTAATACCGCCCACCCGGCTCACCGTATCCGTAAAGTATTTATCCACCACATCCTTTGAAATGCCGATGGCCTCAAAAATCTGGGCGCCCTGGTAGGATTGGATGGTGGATATGCCCATTTTGGAGGCAATCTTCACAATGCCGTGGAGCACAGCCAGATCATAGTCGCAGATAGCGGCGTAATAGTCCTTATCCAGCATGCCGGAGGCAATCAGGGAACGGATGGACTCATGGGCCAGATAGGGGTTGACGGCGCAGGCCCCGTACCCCAGCAGGGTGGCAAAATGGTGGACCTCCCTGGGCTCACCGCTTTCCAGTATCAGAGCCACGCCGGTGCGTTTCTTGGTCCTCACCAGGTACTGCTGCAGGGCCGACACAGCGAGCAGGGACGGAATTGGCACATGGTTCTCATCTATATCCCGGTCTGAGAGTATGATGATGTTGGCACCGTCCTTGTGAGCCCGGTCCAGCTCCAGGAACAGGCGGTCAATAGCCTTTTCCAGGGATGTGTTCTTGTAGTAGGTAATGGGAATCACCTCCACCTTGAAGCCGGGCTTCTTCATGTTCTTTATTTTAAGCAAATCCGTCTCTGTCAGGATGGGATTCTCCACTTTTAAGATTTTGCAGTTTTCCGCTGCCTCCTCCAGTATGTTGCCCTCCTGGCCCACATAGACTGTGGTGGAGGTCACGATCTCCTCGCGTATGGCGTCAATGGGCGGATTGGTTACCTGGGCAAAGAGCTGCTTAAAATAGTTGAACAGAGGCTGGTGCTTCCTGGAAAGCACGGCCAGGGGACTGTCCACACCCATGGCGGACACGGCCTCCGTCCCGTTAAGGGCCATGGGAAGAATCATGGTCTTATACTGTTCATAGGTGTAACCGTATGTTTTCTGGAGCCTCAGACGTTCTTCGTCCTTCATGGCGGGAATACATTTGTTGGGCACCGGAAGGTCCTTTATGCTGTACAGGTTGGAATCCAGCCACTCCCCGTATGGGTTGCGGGACGCATAGCAGTGCTTAAGCTCATCGTCATCAATGAGCCTTCCCTTCCTTGTGTCCACCAGCAGCATTTTGCCGGGGCGCAGGCGGTCCTTTTTCACCACCTTTGTCTGGTCAATGTCGATGGCGCCCACCTCGGAGGCCAGTATCATGTAACCGTCCTCTGTTATGTAGTACCGGGAGGGACGAAGTCCGTTTCTGTCCAGCACAGCCCCAACCACGTTGCCGTCCGTGAACAGGATGGAGGCAGGACCGTCCCACGGCTCCATCATGGTGGCATAGTAGCGGTAGAAATCCTTTATTTCGCCGTCCATGTACTTGTCATTTTCCCAGGGCGCGGGAATGGTGACCATGACAGCCAGGGGCAAGTCCATACCGCTCATAACCATAAATTCCAGGGCATTGTCCAGCATGGCGGAATCAGAGCCTTCCTGGTTTATGATGGGCAGCACCTTGTGCATGTCGTACCTGAAATACTCGGATTCCATGTTCTCCTCTCTGGCCACCATCTTATCCACATTGCCGCGGATGGTATTGATTTCACCGTTGTGGACAATGAAGCGGTAGGGGTGGGCCCGCATCCAGCTGGGATTTGTGTTGGTGCTGAATCTGGAATGTACAATGGCAATGGCCGACTTGTAATCCTCATCCTGGAGATCTGAAAAAAAACACCTCAGCTCACCCACCAGAAACATGCCTTTATACACAATCGTCCTGCTGCTTAAGGATACCACATAGGTGTCCTCGTTGCTCTGCTCAAACACGCGGCGGGCTATGTAAAGCTTTCTGTCAAAATCCAGTCCTGCCTTCATCCCGGCGGGCTTGCCCACAAAGCCCTGGGCAATATAGGGCATCACGTCCAGAGCCTTCTTTCCGAGAATCTCAGGCGCGGTGGGGACCACTCTCCATCCCAGGAAGGTCATAC
The DNA here is from genome assembly GCA_021201905.1 of Clostridia bacterium. Lineage (GTDB taxonomy): Bacteria > Bacillota > Clostridia > Lachnospirales > Lachnospiraceae > Enterocloster. The sequence goes on along the minus strand of JAJQEA010000212.1, from coordinate 12,055 downwards.
CCTCCTTGCGCACAATAATCTCAAACATCTTCATGGCCTGGCTGCGAATCAGTTCATCCTGGGGAAAGAAAAACATGCCCACGCCATACTCCCTCCCGCCTCCTATCTGGAAGCCCAGGGGTTCTGTCACCTTCTTGAAAAATCCGTGGGAAATCTGGAGCATGATTCCCACACCGTCCCCTGTCTTGCCCTCAGCGTCCTTTCCTGCCCTGTGTTCCAGATTTTCAACAATATGAAGGGCCTGGTCCACGGTGTGGTGGCTCCTGATGCCCTTTATATTGGCCACGGCGCCGATGCCGCAGTTGTCGTGTTCAAATCGTGGTTCATACAGTCCGGGCTGTTTCTGTTTGGATTCCATAAATATTTCTTCCTTTCTTTGTATCAATGGGGGATTTTATAAACTAATTATAGAAACTAAAAAAGGCGGCACCTGTCTCTAGGTACCGCCTGCGGTCATTCTCATGAATTTCATTTAATTATGCTGCTGCAAGGGCAGATTACATCTCGCCTAATCCGCTCTCAATGGCCTCGGTCAGGGTCTTCATGGCCTCTTCCTCGTCCTCGCCGTCACAAATCAGGTTAATCTCAGTGCCGCACTTAATTCCGGCTGCCATAACGTTCAGAACGCTCTTAGCAACAATCTTCTTCTCCCCACATTCAATTGTGATGTCGCTCTTGAACTTCATAGCTGTCTGAGAAAGAACTCCTGCTGGTCTTAAGTGTAATCCGGATGGATTTACAACCGTTAATGTTTTGCTGATCATAATACACTCTCCTTATTCACTATTTTGTACTCTTGGACACTGCCACTGCCCATGTCCCTTATGAAAGATTCTATTACATCTGACTTCCTATGTCAAGTTAATCGGAAAAATCCTAAGCAACTTTTTCACAATCTTAATGTTGGATTTTCCTGTAACGCCCGCTCCCTTTGTCTTTCAATTGCCTCATCCCGTGAATAAACACAGCCGCAGTAATCCTGACGGTAGAGTCCGTACAATGCGGATAATTCCACAGAACGCTTATAGCCGTTTTTCTTCTTAAAATCCGAGACCAGATAAGGGATTTTATACTGGCCGGCCAGTCTGCACCCGATGTCATTGAGCCACTGGACGTTCTTTAAGGGACTGATGGAAAGGGTTGTGGTGAAAAAATCAAAGTCCCCTGACGCGGCCTCCCTGGCGGCGCGATTCATCCGCAGTTCATAGCAGCGGTAACACCGCTCCCCTCCCTCCGGATCCTTCTCATGGCCCCTGGCAATGGAGAAAAATTCCTCCGGTTCATAGCTGCCTGCCAGAAACCGGACCGGCCTGGAAACAGCCATCTCCCGTATCAGCCGCTCCTGTTCCTTCACCCTGGCCTCATACTCCGCCTCAGGAAAAATATTGGGATTGTAATAATACACGGTCACATCAAAGTATTGGCTCAGATATTCCAGCACATAGCTGCTGCAGGGAGCACAACAGCTGTGCAGCAGAAGCTTAGGGATGCGGCCCTCCCTCTGCAGTCCCTCTATGAGCCTGTCCAATTCCTTCTGGTAGTTGCGTTTTTGTCCCGGCTGTGTCATTTATTTTGCCATCCTTTCCTGAATCATCTGTTATTTTTACCCACCAAAAAGAGAGGCCGCCCGTTTACGGCCTCTCTTTTGAATTGCTTTTGGCAGGTCCTACAGGAAATCCCTGATTCGTTTGCTCCTCACCGGATTGCGCAGCTTTCTGAGAGCCTTGGCCTCAATCTGACGGATGCGTTCCCTTGTTACATTGAATTCCTTGCCCACTTCCTCCAATGTACGGGGATGGCCGTCCTCCAGTCCGAACCGCAGCACAATCACCTGGCGCTCCCTCTCCTTAAGATCTCCCAAAAGGGCGTCGATGTGTTCCCGCAGCATCACGGACTCCACATTGCCCTCCGGCATCACCACATTGTTGTCCGCCACGAAATCACCCAGGTTGGAGTCGTCCTCCTCGCCAATGGGCGTTTCAAGGGAAGCCGGCTCCCTGGCAATCTGCATGATTTCCATGACCTTGTCTTCCGTCATATCAAGAGCCTCTGCCAGCTCTGTGACGGAAGGCTCATAGCCCAGCTCCAGCGTCAGCTTTCTCTGCATCTTGGACATCTTGTTGATGGTCTCTACCATATGCACCGGTACTCGGATTGTCCTCGCCTGATCTGCCAACGCCCTTGTAACGGACTGGCGGATCCACCATGTAGCATATGTACTTAGTTTGTAACCCTTTGTATAGTCAAACTTTTCCACGCCCTTGATCAGTCCTAAATTGCCCTCCTGTACCAGGTCCAGAAAGCTCATGCCCCTGCCTGTATAGCGCTTTGCAATGCTGACCACAAGACGCAGGTTGGCCTCGATTAACCTTTCTTTTGCAAACTCATCGCCGTCAGCCTTACGCTGGGCCAAATCAAGTTCTTCGTCTGCCGTAAGAAGGGGCACGGTGCCAATTTCTTTGAGATACATGCGGACCGGGTCCTCTGTTTCGATTCCCTCTAACAGGTCCACTGCATCCAGGTCGATTTCTTCCTCTTCTGCATCTTTAATGAAGCTGTCGTCGTCTAAATTCAGGTCCAAATCAATGTCATTAAGCAGAACAGTGTCCTCGGTAAGCATCGCTTCGTCCAGTACGGGAACCACATCAATGTTGCGGCCCTCCAGGTAACTGTAAATTTGGTCCATCTGTTCCGGTGACAGATTATCCCCGGTAAAAAAATCATTAATCTCCCCTGCATCCAATGTGTTGTGTTTGGTTTTTGCATGTTCGACCAGCTTTTCCAGCTTCTTTAAAAAATCGTCCTTTTCCACTGATAAACGTCCTTTCGCTTAAAGGTAAATGTGGAAACTCCCACAACTTATCATTATATACCATCGAAAACCTTATTTCAACAATTTTCGACATTATTTTTTATTCTATCTGTTTCCGCCCTGATTCCTCTTCCGGATGATTCCTCAGCAGAATCTGTACGTTTTCCCTTATATTTCCAATGGTGACCTGGGTCCTGGATCCGCCGTATTCTCCGTCCAGCACCCAGTCCACCTCCTGTTCCGAGGTAAGGCGTATGGATGATGTCTTGAACTTATGCACATACTCATTGGGTTCTTCCCTGAGAAACATGTAGGAGATAATATTGCTCAAATCCACCGGTGTCCTCGGCATCCGTATGAGCAGCACCTCAAAGAGACCGTCATTGAGAGCCACGGACTGGTTCACCAGTCCCTTGAACCCGCCCACGCTGATGGTATTGGTCACCATGCCAAAGGCAAAATCCTCCTCCAGCACCTGTCCGTCCCACTCCACCTTCATATGGTAGGGCTTCAGTCCCGCCAGACTCTTTACGCCTTCCAGTATGTACGCCTGGTGTCCCAGAAGGTTCTTCCTGTCCTGGGATGTGAGATAGGACACCTCCGTAAAAGCCCCAAAGGCCGCTATATACATAAAATTCCTGTCCTCACAAAAGGTTCCTGTGTCAATGGCAAAAGGGGTTCCCTCCACGATATCCCAAGCGGCCAGGGGCATACGCTTGGGTATTCCCAGGCTGGTGGCAAAGTCATTGGTGGAGCCGGCAGGAATATAGCCCAGAAGCGGCATTTTCTTAAGCTTCATCATTCCGGATATGGTTTCATTGAGGGTGCCGTCTCCGCCGCTGCACACCACCACATCCACCTTTTTGCCCAGTCTGGCCACCACATCCATGGCATCCCTTTGCTTTTGGGTCACATGGACGCGAAGCTCGTACCCGGCTTTGGTGAAGATGTCCAGTATTTCCATCAGCTGTCCCTTAATCTGTTCCTTACCGGAACGGGGATTGAATACAAACAACATTTTTTTCATCCTGCATTCCTCCCTTTCAGTGTAACCATTTTTGTCAATCTTATCCAATCAGCTTTGTATATGCATGAAATGCATTGGGCAAAGCGTAGGTTTGCTTCATGTCCTCCCTGGATACCATGAAGGAGGCCAGGGGGCTTTCTTCCTTTGAGAGAACCACCCTGTACCCGGTCATGTGCCACTCCACATGGGAGAACACATGCTTTGCCTCCGGCAGGGGCTCCACTGACTCCACTTGTCCCCGGGCAAGTCCCAGCACCTGTGGCACCGCATCCCCGGAAGCCCTTCCCTCAATGTTGGGAAGCTCGTAGAGGGAGGCCAAAAGCCCCTTGGGAGGGCGCTTGCGTATGGCCACCTTATCCTGGTATTCTATGATAAAAACGGTCCGTTCCTCAATCTTCCTCGCCTTGGCCGGTGATTTATACGGAATCTCCTTCCACCAGCCGTTTTTTCTGGTAAGGCAGATGGAGGCCAGGGGACACTGGCCGCATCTTGGTTCGCCGCCCGGTATGCACACCAGGGCACCAATTTCTATGAGTCCCTGGTTGTAACGGCTGGCCTCGTCCCGCGGCATCACGTCCTTAAGCTCAGCCTCAATGCCAGCCTTCACAGAGGCCTTCTTTATATCCTCCCTGTCCCCCAGGACCCTGGATATGACGCGGAGCACATTGCCGTCCACGGCAGGCAGCGGAACGCCGTAGGCGATAGAGGCAATGGCCCCCGCCGTATAGCTTCCGATTCCCGGCAGCCGGATCAGTTCATCAAAGGATGCAGAAAGGCAGCCGCCGTATTCTGACATAATCATCTGGGCCGCTGCCTTTAAATTTCTGGCCCGGTTATAATATCCCAGGCCTTCCCACATCTTCATGAGATAATCGTCTTCTGCCTGTGCCAGATGGGACACAGTGGGAAACGCTTCCATAAAGCGCTCAAAATAGGGCTTGACCGCCTCTACCCTGGTCTGCTGGAGCATGATTTCCGATATCCATACCCGGTATGGCTTGGGGTCATCCCTCCAGGGCAGGGAACGGGCCCTGGACGAATACCAGGCCAGCAGGGGGTGCTCCATAAAGCTGAGCCGTTCCCTGCGTCCAAGGGGCTTTTCCTCCCTCTCCAGTACCTGGAGGCGGTCATATAAATGTCCTGTATCATACATATCCATATATACCTCTTACCGATACCTCTCCTGAAATGACGGCTGATACGTTTCCGTCCTCCCGTCTGACCAAAAGGCTGCCTTCACTGTCAATGCCAAGGGCCACTCCTTTATATTGGCCTCTGGGGTCCAGCACCAGAACCTCCCTGCCCAGATTCACAAGGCACATATTGTAGTCATCCATAAGACCTGACATATCGCATGTTTTCATGAAGATATCATAATAATATTCAAAATTGTCAGCCACCGCGGCAATGACTGAGCTGCGCTTGATGCTCCTGCCCGCCTCCAGCTTAAGGGAGGTGGCCGTGGCCCTGATTTCCTCCGGAAAACCATCTATATTCACGTTGATTCCGATTCCCGGAATCACATAGCGGATGCATTCCACCTCCGTGCTCATCTCCGTAAGGATACCGCATATCTTTTTTCCGTTCAGCACCGCATCATTGGGCCATTTAATCATAGCCTCAAGTCCCGTACTCTCCTTCACGCCCCTGACCACTGCCAGTCCCGCGATCAGGGTCAGCATGGATGCGCTCATAGGAGACATGGACGGCCTGAGCACCATGCTCATCCATATGCCTGTACCGGCCGGGGAGACCCAGCTTTTTCCCCTGCGGCCCTTACCCGCTGTCTGGCGGTCCGCCACCACCAGCGTTCCGTGGGGGGCTCCCTCCTCCGCCAGTTTTCTGGCCCTTGTATTGGTGGAATCCGTCTCATCAAAATATACCAGCCTGGTCCCAATCCACTGCGTATGAAGCATGGATGCAAGCTCAGCCTGGGTTATGACATCAGCACCTTCCACAAGACGGTATCCCCTGTTACGGACCGCCTCTATCACATATCCTTCTTCCTTCAGTTCACCTACAGCCTTCCAGACAGCGGTGCGGGAAACTCCCAGCATCTCGCACAGCTGCTGTCCGGACAGGTAATCCCCGGTGCTTTTAAGCATCCGCAAAATCTCTGTCTTCATATGCCGCTCCTCTATGCCCAGATACTGATGGCGCTTAAGATGCCAAGGACCATAAGTCCTGCCGCCAAAGCCAGCTGCAGAATGCTGGCGCCAAACTTCTTCTTATCCCTTCCCCTGGTCTTAAGCTCAAATATTCCGTTTACCGCGTTTAACAAGGCTGCCAGTAAAAACACCAGAGGGAAAAGCATATGATTTCCCTCCGGGTTAATAAATGACAGCACAGCCAGGATTACAATAGCAATCCCAAGTATCAGGTGTACCATGTCCAGGAATACCCCGGAATGGCGTTCACTCCGTCCTCTCTGTCCCTGCATATATTATGATTCTCCTAACGTTGCAAGCATAACTGCTTTGATGGTATGCATCCGGTTCTCAGCCTCGTCAAACACCACAGACTGGCCGGACTCAAATACTTCGTCTGTTACCTCCAGCTCGGACACATGGAAACGCTCTCCCATCTCCTTGCCAATCTTGGTCTTAAGGTCATGGAATGAGGGCAGGCAGTGCAGGAAAATGGCCTCAGGTCCGGCCAGGTCCATGACAGCCTTTGTCACCTTATATGGGGTCAGGTCCTTAATCCTCTCCTCCCATACCTCGTCAGGCTCGCCCATGGATACCCACACATCCGTATCTATGATATCCACTCCCCTGACAGCTTCCGCCACATCCTCAGTGAAGGTAACGGAACCTCCGCTGGCCGCCGCATAGGCCTCGCATTCCTTGACCAGGGATGGTTCCGGGAAATACTTGGCCGGAGCGCAGGCCACGAAATGCATGCCCATCTTTGTGCAGGCAATCATCAGGGAGTTACCCATATTATAGCGCGCATCTCCCATATACACAAGCTTTAAGCCCTTCAAACATCCCAAATGCTCACGGATGGTCAGAAGATCCGCCAGCATCTGGGTGGGATGATATTCATTGGTCAGGCCGTTCCATACAGGCACACCGGCGTACTTTGCCAGTTCTTCCACGATTTCCTGTCCGAAACCACGGTATTCAATGCCCTCATACATCCTTCCCAAAACCCGCGCCGTATCTGCAATGCTTTCCTTCTTTCCAATCTGTGATCCTGACGGATCCAGATATGTGGTGCCCATACTCAGATCGTGGGCCGCCACCTCAAAGGCGCACCGCGTTCTGGTACTGGTTTTCTCAAAAATAAGGGCCACATTTTTTCCGCGCAGCGAATCTGTCAGCACTCCCTTTTTCTTCTTATCCTTCAGGTCTGCCGCCAAATCCAGCAGGTATGTAATCTCCTCCGGTGTATAATCCTTCAGTGTTAAAAAATGCTTTCCTTTTAAATTCATAGCGTCCTCCCTATTCCGCCACCCATGTCCTGCCATGGATTCGGCTTGTTTTTCTGCAATAAATAACCATGCATTCCTGTTTCAAAACGCATAGTTATTTATATTTATGCATCTTTATGCATAATATACTACACCTGAGTGCCGCTGTCAAGTACCGGAATCATGGCTTTTAATGCCGCGGTACCGGCTTTTTTGTGAATCAGGCGCAGCAATTCCTCCACTGTATAAATTTTAAAACGGCTTATGCGGTACTGTTTTGCCAAATCCTCCAGTATGGACAGGTAAAGCTCCTTATAGTCTCATCCCTCCTTCAGCTTCAGCTCCTTTGCCAGCCGTGGAAATATCTGCTCTGTGTAAACGCGGTATCCCGGAATGGTTTCCTTCTGCTCCTCCCGCCCGTTCTTTGCCTCCCCTGTCTCTTCCGGCTCCGGCTTCATGTAAGAGAGGAGGTCCTGTATCTCTGACATCATCTTGTCAAAGTAATACGGTTCACCTTCCGGCGCGTCAATATAATAGACACGCCCCGCCAGGCCATAAAGCATGCGCTTTCCGTCAAAATATCCCAACAGCATGTTTCTTCTCGCCCGGCGCCTGTCAAACTCCAGAAGGCCGCCCAAATCCCTCCGGGGCGCCACATGGTACAGGTTCACCCCTTCCGGTACCTCCAGCTTCTTTTCCGTATCCACGCCATAGCCATATATACGCAGGACAATCACGTCCTTATATCCTCTGTCCAGCAGCACATCCACCGGCACATTATTGATTCCTCCGCCGTCCATATAATACTTGCCGCCCAGACGTTCCTGGCGGAAGCCCAGCAGATAGGCGCTGGCCATAAGCAGGTCCGCCACCGCGCCTTCCGGGGCCTCCTTTACATTGGCAATCAGGGGGTGCCGGTCCGAAATGGAGTAGGTTACCACATACAGCTCCCTGTCCGAGTTTCGTATTTTCTCCTCGTCCACCACATCCTCAATCAAAGCCCTGAGAGGAGCGATATCAAAGCCTCCGTCCCTCAGGACCCATATGGCCCCTGTTATGAGTTCCCCCACATTCAGGGATGCCAGGCTGGAAATATCCTTAAGGCTGAATTTTCTCAGACGCTCCATGAGCTCGTCGTCCACATCCATGACCCTGGAGTAGCTGATATTCTCCCAAATGCGCTCCGCCTTTTCAAAATCATCCATGCAAATAAGGGCACCGTTCAAGGCGCCGACGGAAGTACCCGCGGCGCCCTTTATCCGGATGCCCGCTTCCCGGAGGGCACGCCAGGCACCCACCTGATAAGCGCCCTTGGCGCCTCCTCCCTCCAGGACAATCCCATATTCCTTACTCAAGTCCAGCTGCAGCTTAATGATGTCCACCTGCCCTTTCCCCTCTGCCTAACATAAATGCCACAGGACGTATCAGAATAAGCGTAAGAAATGATACGGCCACAAACACTGCCAGCTGCGCCTCCATGGGCAGCCCGGCCAGGGCTGCCGCAAATCCGCCTATAGCCCCTGCGACAAACCACAGGGAAGTCAGGCAGCCAAAGGCCAGCTCCACTCCCAGAAAAATCAAAAATGATACAAGCCATCCAACTGATAACATATGCACCTTCTCCTTCCTGCGGGCAGATATGGCCGGAAGCCCTTTCCTTACGCTGTTTCCACCGGATCGCTCATTCCTGACGCGGTTCTGTCACTGCCGGCAGTTTCTTCTCTGCCTGGCAGTCTCAAACATAAGCACGGAAGCCGCAACCGCCGCGTTCAGGGATTCCACCTTTCCCTCCATGGGAATCTTCACCAGGCAGTCTGCCAGCGAGGTGGTTTCCTCCGTAAGGCCATTGGCCTCATTTCCAATTAAAAAGCCCACATTGTCAGTATAATCCTCCTGGTCATAATTATTCATACCTTTCAGGTGGGCCGCAAAAAGACGCACCCCCCTGCTTTTCATGAGCAGGCAGGCATCCTGCAGGTCATCTACATACACAAAGGGCATTCTGAATATGGACCCCATGGTAGAGCGTATCACCTTTGGATTATATAAATCCGCCGTATCATGATTCATGACAATGCCTGTGATGCCGGCGCCCTCCCCTGCCCGGATAATGGTTCCAAGGTTTCCGGGGTCCTGAATGGTCTCCAGGACCATGATGGCCAATGGCCTTTTGCCTGATGCCGGTCTCACAATGTCATCCATGGTATAGCGCTTCTGCCTCACCACGGCCAGCACTCCCTGGGGCGTCTGTGTGTCTGCCATCACATTCATGACCACATCGCTGACTGTCTCCGGCCGGAACCCCTCCATCCATTTCCTGTTATCCAGGCCCCCTGCAAAATTCTCCGTAACATACAGGGCATCCGCCTCCTCCGGGCTCAGCTCCCTGCACATTCTGAGGCCTTCCACCACATACATGCCCTCTTCCCGCCGGGCCTTTGCCTTGCTTCTCAGGCTCACAACACGCTTTACCTGCTTGTTCGATGTACTGTTAATCATCCGTATCCATTCTCCTGACACTGCTTATTTGATGCCTTCCAGCTCCTCCAGCCACAGCCTGCCCGATGCATCGCTGGGCATCCTCAAATCCCCTCTGGGAGAAACCGCCACAGAACCCACCTTAGGCCCGTCCGGAAGGCAGGAGCGCTTAAACTGCTGGCTGAAGAAACGTCTGTAGAACACCTTCAGCCATTTAAGGATGGTCTCCCTGTCATACTGTGACTTAAAGGCCTGGAGCGCCAGACGGTATATCTTGGACGGGGCATATCCGTATCTGAGTATATAATAGAGATAAAAGTCATGAAGCTCGTAGGGCCCCACCAAATCCTCTGTTTTCTGGGATATCTGGCCGTCCTGCGGGGGCAGAAGCTCAGGACTCACAGGTGTGTCCAGCACATCCAGAAGCACCTCCGCCAGCTCCTTTTCGTTGCATGTATCAGCATAGTAGCAGACCAGATGACGGACCAGGGTCTTGGGAACCGACCCATTGACACCATACATGGACATGTGGTCGCCATTATAGGTAGCCCATCCCAGCGCAAGCTCCGACATGTCCCCGGTTCCGATTACCAGTCCTCCCACCTCATTGGCAATATCCATGAGGACCTGGGTTCTCTCCCTGGCCTGGCTGTTCTCATAGGTCACATCATGCCTGTCCATGTCATGGCCGATATCCTCAAAATGGCGTGTCACTGCTTCCCTGATATTAATTTCACGAAGTTCTGCCCCCACCTTTCCCGCCAGGGTGCAGGCATTATTATAGGTCCTGTCCGTGGTCCCGAAGCAGGGCATGGTTATACAATGTATGCCGGACCTGGGTATCTTAAGACTGTCAAATGCCCTCACGGTCACCAGCAGAGCCAGCGTGGAGTCAAGTCCTCCCGACAGTCCTATCACCGCTTCACGGCATCCCGTGTGCTCCAGGCGCTTCTTAAGGCCCATGGCCTGGATGCAGAGAATCTCCTCACAGCGCCTGTTTCTCTGTCTCTCATCCCTGGGCACAAAGGGAGCCGGGTCCACATACCGGAGTACATCACCGCCTGGCTGGGAAGAACCGGCGGCCTGGGCGTTCTGGCTCCCGGGGCCGTCCTCCAAAACAGCGTCAAGGTTAAATTCCACGGTCAGATATCTGCCTTCCTCCCTGGCAGCCGCCGGGTCCGGAAATGTGCTCATGCGTCTGCGCTCACTGTCCAGACGTTCCAGATCCATATCGGCACATATACTCTCGTTGATAAACCATCTGGACTCCACCAGGCAGGTCCCGTTTTCCGCTATTATATTCTGGCCTCCAAATACCAAATCCTGGGTGGATTCTCCCTCCCCTGCATTGGCATAGACATAGCCGCACACCAGCCTGGCCGACTGGCTGCATATCAGATCATGGCGGTACATGTCCTTGCCCGTGGTCTCATCGCTGGCAGAGCAGTTCACCACCACTGTGGCCCCGGCCAGGGCGTGTCTGATGCTGGGCGGGCAGGGCACCCACACGTCCTCGCATATTTCAGCCGCCACCGTAAGTTCCGGCATGTTCCGGCACTGAAACAGGAGGTTTGTGCCCATGGGAACCTTTTCTCCGTTCCAGCTTGTCATCACTGCCCGCTCATTGCCCGGACAAAAATTCCTGGCCTCATAAAACTCCGAGTAATTGGGCAGGTTTCTCTTTGGCACTATGCCCAGAAGCCTCCCCCCCTGGATGGCTGCTGCTGCATTGTAGAGCTTGCCATCCCGCTCCCAGGGAAGCCCCAAGAACACCAGAATATCCTTTTTGTCCGTAAACCGGACAATGCGGTCCAGTTCTTCCCTGGCCTTTCTTAACAGGGCCTTCTGGCCAAACAGGTCCGTACATGTGTACGCAGTAAGGCAAAGCTCCGGAAACACCATAAGCTTCACTCCCCTGCTGTATCCCCGGCCAATCAAATCCATAATCTGCTGTGCATTATATTGTGGATCAGCCACCCTGACCTTTGGCGTGGCAGCTGCTACCCTTAAAAATCTATCTTTCATCTCTGGCCTCCATTGAAAATAATTGTTTTGATTTAATATACCACAGATTGGCAGAAAAATATAGGGAGGAATTAGGCCGGATGGGCACTGGGCTCCTGTCATGCTCCGGTGTATGGTTTTGGGGGAAACTCACCATTTACATCCCGCCAATTCTATTATACAATCATAAAAACAAATAAAATACAGGAGTTTTTTCTATATGATAAATGAATTTTCCAGAACTGAAATGCTCATTGGCGCCCAGGGGATGAATACCCTTAAAAATTCCACCGTGGCTGTATTCGGGGTGGGCGGAGTG
>JAJQEA010000429.1 GCA_021201905.1 Clostridia bacterium | reverse complement strand
CACCCCCCCCACACCCAACAACCCCTTGCTCTCCGCCTCCCCCCACCCCCCCCCCCCCCCCTCACCGCCCCCCCCCCCCATTGTCGCGCCCCCCCCCCCCCACCCGCGGGGGGGGGGGCCCTGTATTAATGGAATCAGTGCCATATAAGAATAGGCGGCAACGGCAATCGCACCTACCAGATGGGGGGGGGGCCAGTTTATTGGCTAGGAAAATAGCAGTTGGGCCGTCTGCGCCGCCAATTATTCCGATTGCAGTCGCTTCTGCAGCTGTAAAAAGGTGTATCCCACGGAATGAAAGTAAATTTGCCAGAATGAATGCTATATATATTCCTAATTGAGCTGCAGCTCCCAAGATCAGACTTACAGGGTTGGCAATCAATGGGCCGAAATCAGTCATAGCACCTACACCCATAAAGATAAGGCAGGGAAATATCGTGGACTTAACTCCGCTGTAGATAATCTGTAGAACTCCTGATTCGTACCATTCACCTCCGGCCTCCACCGCATCATACATAAGACCAGCATCAGGCAGATTGGCTAACATCATGCCAAAGGCAATCGGAATTAACAAAAGCGGTTCAAAGCCTTTTGCTATGGCGCAGTAAAGCAGGGCAAAGGAAATCAATAACATGACGCCATTCTGCCATCCATTGTATGTAAGGAGGAAAGCAAAACCAGACTGTGCAAAGGTTTGATGGATAATTTCAATAAAGTTCATGGAAGACCTCCTACCCAATCACTGCGAGAATATCGTCCGCTTCTACACGGCACCCTTTTGTTACGGAAAGTTTCAGGATTTCGCCATTAACCGGTGCTACGATGTCGTTTTCCATTTTCATGGCTTCTAATACAACGATGATATCCCCTGCCTTCACGGATTGTCCCTGGGCTGTTCTTACTTCCAATATAGTCCCCGGCATTGGAGCTGTAATATTACAGCGACCGGAGGAATCGGAAACCGACGATAAGGTAGGAATATTCACCCTTTTGTCAGAGGGGGGTATCGAAGACGACGTAGTGTAGGGAGCTGGTATTGTGGATGAATCACGCGTATCCTCCACGGTAACAAAATACATAGTTCCGTTGATTGCAACATGATATTTCATGGTATGTTCTCCTTTACTGTTTTTCGATAGATTTGATAATAATATCATCTAATGGGATGCCGCTAAATTTACTGATACATGAAAGCAGCGCCACGCTGCAACAACCATCCAAACCGGCCGTACGCATGACAGATACGGAAGTGAGATTGGCTGTTGACATCTGTAAAGGCGGTGGCAAAGGTTTTTCGTTGCATGGGACAGGGGGAAGGGAGTGCGGGGTCAGGTTTTTAAGTCTGGTAACAATTTTTGAGATGAGTAAAATGAAAAGGGCCAGTAAAATGAGCTCTATAAAGACGATCAACATTCCAATTACGGACAGAGCAATTGAGTCAAACAGTCCAAGTGATGAATTCGCGTGTTCGGCCATCATAATCATATAACCCCCTTTTTAGGCATTTGTGAGCGTAATGATGTTTGGGTGTTGGTCAGGATATTCTTTTAGATGCAGGAGGATAAATCCACCGAAAGATAATTGCGGCTGCTCCCAACAGAACATAAATCCCTAAGGTGAAGGCAGCAAAAGTAAAGCTGCCATAGGATAAGATGATATTTGGGGCGATTGCAAAGTAAGGCCAGGCAACCAGGGAACATAATGCAAAAGAGAGCGAAAAGCTGCTGATAGCATCTGTTTTATTGTCAGGATCGGCAATCCTTAACAGTAATGCGCCTGTCATGAAAACGCCACAGCTTTGTCCATAGGTCGCGATTCCGCACTCAAACCATGGATCGGGCAGAAAGCGTACGCCCAAGGGTATGACACATATTATGACTGTAGAGAGGAACATTGTTATGCTTAATATAATGATTGGACCAATATAAGCCATTACCGATTTAAGCGGGAGGCTTACGATTGCTGAGCAAACCGCAAATTCCATCAAAAGGGAAGTACAGTGGGAGACTACCTTTTTATCAATCAACCAGTCTAGTTTGCATTTCACCATAAATATCCAGACCGCCAGCATTAATAATAGTGCCCACAGCCATACGCTAAAATCCTGCAGAATTGGAATAGAAAATCGGGTAAGCATATTTGATACCAGGAAGGCAATCCCGCATACCGAAAGAATACAGGCCATGTGGAAAGCCACCGTATTGATTGACTCTGGAAGGACGGTGGTGCGTCCCAGGGAGGGCTGCATTGCAGGGTCACTTATATAACCGCGCTTTAGCTCTGGTGGAATATCTCCCGGCTTTTTAAGTACTGTTGTATAGTTTTTTCGCGCGGCCCAATTGATTAGGATAGTCCCGCCTACAATACCTGAAATGATTCCCAGAGTTGCTACCGTAACACACACACCTTGGGCATCCTCCCAATAGCTAAGTCCCAATCCTTTTAGGGTATTGCCTAACAAGCCGGCAGTTGCGTGGCCGCCCCAAAAACCTGCAAAGCCTTCCAAACCAAATGTAGGCCATAGTGAAGGCATATATTTGCAGCAAAGCCCTCCAATCAATACTCCTATTCCTAGCTGAAAGAATACAATTGAGGTTGCCACAATAAAGTGGGGTCCTACTGAATTAGCAAATTCTTTTCGTGTTGGCAAGTGGATACCTAAGGGTGCTGCTGCAATGATGGGAATGATTAAGATTCCCGGATAGGCGGACATATCCGATATCCAGTTTCCGGGGATAGGGGATATATTCAATATGGAAGGGCCTAAAAGTAGACCAGCCATGCCCCCAAGCACGGAAGCTGGAAGGTAAAGATTTTGAAAAAGAGGTATTTTTGCCCGTAAAAGAGTTCCTATTATAAGCAGTGCCCCTATATACATAAATTCATAGAGAATTTGATAAAGTATGTCGGAAGTAATAGTTACCATTATATTCCTCCTATACTGCCTTTCTGGGCTATTAAGAAATCGTTTATCTCCTGATCGGTCATCTGTAACATACCGCACAAAATGGCATGGGTATGTTCACCCAAAAGAGGAGCTGGACGATTTGCAATAGGTGGTGTTTCACTGAATTTAAGAGGATTTCCAGCCATTTTATAGGGGCCTGCTACGGATTGGACTGTCTCTTCCACCATACCGCGTGCTACGATCTGTGGATCATTGGAAATTTGTGCTACTGTATTGATTCTCCCAAAAGGAACTCCAGCAGTGACCAAAAGGGATTCGATTTCATCGACACTGTGTTTGGATGTAAATATTGTGATTTCTTTTTCAAGCTCATCTGTATTTAGCCTACGTTTTTCCGGTGTGGAAAACCTTGGGTCTGTAATCAAGTCTTCCCTGTCTATGGTTTTGCACAGTTTTGCATATGCAGAATCTCTAGATGCAGTTATGATTACCTCGCCATCCGCTGCCTGGAATGATTGGAAGGGACTGATTGTCTGGTGTCGGTTTCCATTACGCATAGGTGTCTGACCCGTGGCAAAATAGTTGATTACCGCATTTTCAAGACATGAAAACATGCAATCCAACATTGCAACATCTATAAATTGTCCTGTCTTGTTATGTTCACGGTAATAAAGCGCTGTTGTAATTGCACCAAATGTGTAGATACCTGCAACCAAATCTGAAATTGACGGACCAGCTTTCATGGGCCGTCCATTTTGTTCACCGGTCAAACTCATGAATCCGGACATTCCCTGAACAACCATATCCAAGGCGCCTCTGCTTGCATATGGTCCGGTATGTCCAAATCCTGAAATAGAAGCATAAATAATGGATGGATTGATTCCTTTTATTATCTCATATCCAAGTCCCATTTTATCCATGGTTCCAGGTTTAAAGTTTTCAACTAAAACATCCGCCTTCTCTGCCAGCTTAAGAAAAAGTGATTTATCCCATTCATTTTTCAAATTGAAAGTGATACTTTTTTACCACGATTGATACTGAGATCATAAGTTCTTTCTCCATTTAGGTAAGGTCCACTTGCTTTTGGTCGGTCGGGTCTTTCTACTTTTATGACTTCGGCGCCTAAGTCTGATAAAAGTATGGTACAAAATGGACCTGACAAAAATTGTGTAAGATCAAGTACAACAACTCCCTCTAAGGCTTTTTTTCACTCCCATAAAGCAATCCCCCTCTATAATGGTATGTTTCCATGTTTCCGAGGCACACGAATCACCTTTTTATTTTTATAAATTTCCAAGGCAGATATGACAACTCTCCGCGTTTCAGCTGGTTCGATGATATCCTCAAATTTTCCACGCTCAGCAGCCTTGTAAGGATTCATGAATTCATGATTGTATTCATCAATCTTTTTCTGTTTCAGTGCTATCCGTTCTTCCTCTGTTTCCAAGGCGGATAATTCCTTTTTATACAGTACGTCCACGGATCCTTCTGCTCCCATGATGGCGCGCTGTGCAGTGGGCCATGAGAGAATGAAATCCGGCTTCAGTTCCCAGGAACACATGGCAGGACTTGCGCCGCCAAACACTTTTCCTACAGCAACTACAATCTTTGGGACTGTTGCCTCAGACCATGCATAAAGCATTTTTGCACCGTGGCGTATGATACCTCCCCACTCCTGGTCAGTTCCTGGTAAATATCCAGGAACATCCACGATTGAGAGAAGCGGGATATTAAAACAATCGCAAGTACGTATAAAACGGGCAGCCTTGTCTGAGGCGTTGATATCAATACACCCTGCTTTCGACTGGGGCTGGTTAGCGATTACCCCTATACTGTATCCATCCATACGGATGAATCCTACAACTATGTTTGTGGCATATCTTTCCTGTACTTCAAAGAAGTCATGGTCGTCCGCGATGGAAGTAATAATAGTTTTTATATTGTAAGCTTTTTTGGGGTTATCAGGTATAAGAAAATTGAGTTCTTCACAGCGTCGGGCAGGGTCATCAAAAGTATCATTAATAGGTGGTTTTTCATTACAGTTTGACGGTAGATAGCTTAGAAGTTTTTTGATTTTAAAAATACATGTGGTATCATTTTCACAGAAAAAGTGAGCTACTCCGGAGGTCTGGCTATGGGTTGCTGCCCCGCCAAGTGTTTCAAAGTCTACATCCTCACCGGTTACCTGTTTTATTACACGCGGACCTGTTATGAAAGCTCGGCTGGATTTATCCACCATTAGAACAAAGTCTGTAAGTGCGGGAGAATATACGGTTCCGCCGGCGCAAGGCCCCATAATTGCGGATATCTGTGGAATCACCCCCGAAGCCTGTACATTATTATAAAATATTCCGCCATAAGATGAATCCGGACCTTCCTGAATCCGCGCTCCTCCGGCATCATTTAAACCAATAAAGGGGACCTGTGCCGCAAGTGCTAATTCTTGTAAACGTTTCAGCTTCAGACCCTGCATTTCCCCCATTGCTCCCCCCATGACTGTGAAATCATGAGCAAATGCAAATACCTCCCGGCCGTCTATCTTTCCGTATCCGGTAACAATCCCTTCTGCCGGAGTATCAGTCTTTTCCATTCCAAAATAAGTACATCGGTGCTTCATGAAAATATTGTATTCCTGAAAAGTGCCCTCGTCGAAAAGAAGATTCAAGCGTTCCCGGGCCGTCATTTTTCCTGACGCATGCTGTTTTTCAATTCGTTTTTCGCCGCCGCCGTGGTTTCTCGGGTCTTTTCGCCGAATCATATCTTCTAACTTTTCTTGAGTGTTCATAAATTTTCCTCCCAATGACACTGCTTTTCTAAAGAAGTTGTATAAATTGTTTTATTTTCGTAATTTTATGGGATTTCTTTTGTACTTTCATACATTTAGTATAACGCCCACTAGATAAGGATGTCTAATATATAAATGCATATCTGCATATAAGTATATATTTAATGATAAAAAGTTGAAAAAGAAAAAAAAGAGCCGGCAGTTTTTATATGCCAGCTCTTTTAACATATTTTATTATGTATGGGACATAGTCCCCAAACAAGGGCTGTAGGCAGCCACAGGACGCCTTCCGTTTCCCCGGTCCTCCCTGGAACCCTCTGTTTTCAGGTTTTTCTGGGCTGTGGCCAGCATCAGCTTGATTCTGTTCAACTGGTTTACCTCGCTGGCGCCGGGGTCGTAGTCCACGGCAATGATATTGGACTGGGGGTAATTCCGGCGCAGTTCCTTGATGACGCCCTTCCCCACGATGTGGTTGGGCAGGCATCCAAAGGGCTGGGTACAGATGATGTTGTTCACACCGCTGTGAATCAGCTCCAGCATTTCGCCGGTCAGGAACCATCCCTCGCCGGTCTGGTTGCCCAGGGATACAAAGCCCTTTGCCATCTGGGCCAGCTCGTTGATGGCTGACGGCGGCGTGAAATGGATACTGGCCGTCAGTTCCTTCCTGGCTGTCCTGCGGAAATATTCCAGCAGGGCAATTCCCGCGTTGCACAGTCTGGCCGTGGATTTCTTAGAGCCCAGGTGCTCGGCCTTAAAGTTGCTGTTGTAGAAGGAATACAGCAGGAAATCCATCAAATCCGGCATCACTGCCTCGGCGCCCTCGGATTCCAGCAGCTCCACAATGTGGTTGTTGGCCAGAGGTGAGAATTTCACCAGGATTTCCCCTACAATGCCCACCTTTGGCTTCTTTACATCCAGCCTTGGGAGAGCGTCAAAATCCCGGATGATTCCCTTTATATTGCGTCCGAATTCTATCATGGCCGCGTTTTTCTTGGACAGGGAGGCGATGCAGCGGGCCTTCCATTTCTCATGCAGGGCATTGGCACTGCCCTGCTCTGCCTCATAGGGCCGGGTGGCATAGAGCACCCGCATGAAGATATCGCCGTAAACAATGGCCTGCATGGCCTTTGTCAGCAGCGGCACGGTGAAGGTAAAGCCGGGATTGGTCTCCATGCCGTTGGCATTGACGGAGATTACCGGTATCTGGGGCATTCCCGCCTTTTCCAGGGCCCTGCGGATGAAGCCGATGTAGTTGGACGCGCGGCAGCCGCCGCCGGTCTGGCTCATGAGGACAGCCGTGTGGTCCAGGTCATATTTACCGGACAGCAGGGCGTCCATGATTTGTCCGATGACAATGAGGGACGGGTAGCAGGCGTCGTTATTTACATATTGGAGTCCCACGTCCACGGCGTTGCGGTTGTGGTTCTGCAATACTTCAATCTTATATCCAAAGGAGCGGATAGCCGGCTCCAGCAGGTCAAAATGAATGGGTGACATCTGCGGGCAGAGAAGGGTGTAATCCTTTTTCATCTCCTTGGTGAACATGACGCGGTGATAGGCGCTGGACACCACCCTGCGCTCAAAATGTCTCTGGTCCCTTACCTTTAAGGCTGCGATGAGGGAGCGGATTCGTATTCTGGCAGCTCCCAGGTTATTGACCTCGTCTATCTTTAATACCGTATAAATCTTGCCGGAACGGGTCAGGATATCAGCCACCTGGTCCATGGTCACTGCATCCAGCCCGCATCCAAAGGAGTTGAGCTGAATCAGATCCAGATTATCCTGGGTCTTTACAAAGCTGGCGGCCGCGTAAAGACGGGAGTGGTACATCCACTGGTCCGTCACTACCAGAGGCCGTTCCACGCTGCCCAGATGGGATACGGAGTCCTCGGTGAGGACGGCAAATCCGTAAGAGGTAATCAGCTCCGGTATGCCGTGGTGAATCTCAAGGTCCACATGGTAGGGCCTTCCGGCCAGGACAATGCCTCTCTTTCCGTGTTCCTTCAGCCAGGCCAGAGTCTCCTCGCCCTTTTTCATCAAATCATCGCGGGAGGCAGCCAGCTCCTGCCAGGCGGCATGGGAAGCCATCCTGATTTCGGCAGCGGGAATCTGGAATGTTCTGGAAAATTCCTTTACAAGGGCATCGGTGAGAATCTCCTCATTGGTAAACGCCATAAAGGGATTCATGAAACGCACGTTTTCCTCGGCCAGCGCCTCCACGTTATTTTTGATATTTTCCGCATAGGAGGTGACCATGGGACAGTTGTAGTGGTTGCCTGCGTCCGGGCTCTCATTGCGCTCATAGGGGATGCAGGGGTAGAAGATGAACTTTACACCCTGTTTGATGAGCCAGGTCACATGTCCGTGCACCAGCTTGGCAGGATAGCACTCGGACTCGCTGGGGATGGATTCGATTCCCAGCTCATAGAGCTGCCTGGTGGACTGGGGAGACAGCACCACATGGTAGCGCAGCTTCTTAAAGAACACAGCCCAGAAGGGGAAGTTCTCATACATGTTGAGCACCCTTGGAATACCCACCGTACCGCGGACCGCCTGGTCCAGGGGCAGGGATTCGTAGTCAAACATCCGGTGATACTTGTAATCAAACAGGTTGGGAATCTCCTTTTTGGCCTTTTCAAGGCCCAGTCCCCTCTCGCAGCGGTTGCCTGAGATAAAGCGGCGTCCGCTTCCGAACAGGTTGATGGTCAGCACACAGTGGTTGTTGCAGCCCTTGCAGCGGGTCATGGAGGTGCTGTACTTAAGGCCGATAATTTTCTCAAGGGAGAGCATGGAGGTCTCCGGTTCCCCGGCCATGTGATAGCGCTCCCTGGCAATGAGGGCAGCGCCAAAGGCGCCCATGATGCCTGCGATGTCCGGGCGCACGGCCTGGCATCCCGATATTTTTTCAAAGCTTCTGAGCACGGCATCGTTGTAGAAGGTGCCTCCCTGGACCACCACATGGTCTCCAAGGTCGGAGGCATTTGTAATTTTAATTACCTTAAATAATGCGTTTTTGATGACGGAATAAGCCAGACCCGCGGAAATGTCGGCCACGGTGGCTCCTTCCTTCTGGGCCTGTTTTACATTGGAATTCATGAATACCGTACAGCGGGTGCCCAGATCCGTAGGATTTTTGGCAAACAGGGCCTCCCTGGCAAAGTCCTCCACACTGTAGTTCAGGCTCCTGGCAAATGTCTCGATAAAGGAACCGCAGCCGGAGGAGCATGCCTCGTTGAGCTGTACGCTGTCCACCGTGCCGTCCTTAATCTTGATGCATTTCATGTCCTGCCCGCCGATGTCCAGGATACAGTCCACATCCGGCTCAAAGAAGGCGGCCGCATAGTAGTGGGATATGGTCTCCACCTCGCCCTCATCCAGCATCAGCGCCGCCTTTAACAGGGCCTCGCCGTAACCGGTGGAGCAGGAGTACGCGATGCGGGCGGTTTCAGGCAGCTGTTCCTTTATCTCACGCACAGCCCGGATGGCGGTGGCCAGGGGACTTCCGTTGTTATTGTCATAGAAACGGTACAGCAGTGTGCCGTCCTCGCCTACCAGGGCGGCCTTTGTGGTGGTGGAGCCGGCGTCAATGCCCAGGTAGCAGCACCCCTCGTAGGAGGCCAGGTCGCCGCTTTTAACATGGTTGCTGGCATGACGGGCGCAGAACTCATCATAGTCCGCCTGGTCCTTAAAGAGGGGATCCATGCGCTTGACCTCAAAATCCATCTTAATGCCTGAGGACAGTTTCCGAATCAGGGTCTCCAGGGGAACGGCCTCCTGGTTATCCTGGGGATTCATGGCTGCTCCCACGGCCGCAAAGAGGTGGGAGTGGTCCGGTGCAATAACCTGCTCCGGCGTCAGGTGGAGCGTACGGATAAAGCTTTCCCGAAGCTGGGGCAGGAAGTGGAGGGGACCGCCTAAAAATGCCACATTTCCCCGGATGGGCTTGCCGCAGGCCAGACCGCCGATGGTCTGATTGACTACGGCCTGGAAAATGGAGGCGGCCAGGTCCTCCCTGGTGGCGCCCTCATTGATCAGGGGCTGTATATCGGATTTTGCAAACACACCACAGCGGGCCGCAATGGGGTAGATGGCCTTGTAGTGTTCTGCATAATCGTTAAGACCGGGGGCGTCTGTCTGGAGCAGGGCAGCCATCTGGTCAATAAAAGAACCGGTGCCTCCCGCACAGATTCCGTTCATTCTCTGGTCGATGCCTCCGGTGAAATAAATGATTTTTGCGTCCTCACCCCCCAGCTCGATGGCAACATCGGTCTGGGGCGCGTAGTCCTGAAGGGCGGAGGCAACGGCCACCACCTCCTGGATAAAGGGAACCTCCAGACGGGAGGAGAGCGTGAGCCCTCCGGAACCGGTTATGACAGGGATTACCTGAATGGGGCCGGTTATCTCACGGGTTTTTTTTAAAAGTCCCGCCAGAGTTTCCTGTATATTGGCATAATGGCGTTCATAATCGGAGAATACTATATGGGAAGCCTGATTTAACAGTGCAACTTTGACGGTTGTGGAACCGATATCGATTCCCAGCGTAAGGGTATTTGTATGTAATTTCATATATGCGGGGTTTTACCCTGACCTCCTTTGTAACTTGACGGCTGTTCCGCCATGCCATGGGAGAAAACCATGTCCGGCAGTACTGGGGGACCGTAAAGCTGTTTTACATGTATCATAATACAGTTTTATGGGGAATACTGTGACTTATGCAACAAATTCCGGCATTGGGATGCTGAACATCCATAGTAGAGTTTAACATAAAATAAGTATAAATACAATTGGGGACAGGCGTTAAAAAATCGTGAAGAAATGGTGAAAATTGTGCATGTTTCTAAGGGGCCCCTTACACTGTTCAGGTAAAATTTATGTATTCTCCCTGAAAAATATTCGGTATAATAGAAAATGGAAGGCTATTTCATTTGACAAAAGCGGGGGCAGTCACTATAATGAGAACGTATAATTTCAGAATGGGGGAGAGTTCGCATGATACGGATTTTTAAGACCGAAGACGGTGCTATGCACGAAAAGGAAGAGATGCAGCCTGGCTGTTGGATTGCGTTAACAAACCCTACAGCCTCGGAAATCATTGACATCGCAGATACCTATCAGATTGATCCGGACCATTTGCGGGCGCCTCTGGATGAGGAGGAGCGGTCCCGTATAGAGGTGGAGGATGAATACACCCTGATTCTGGTGGACATTCCTTCCATAGAGGAGCGCAACGGCAAGGACTGGTTTGTCACCATCCCTCTGGCTATCATCACAACCAAGGATGTGCTGATTACAGTCTGCCTGGAGGAGACGCCTGTGCTCACGTCCTTTATGGACGGAAGGGTGAGGGATTTCCACACCTTTATGAAAACCAGGTTCATCCTGCAGATTCTCTATAAAAATGCCACCCAGTTCCTGCAATACCTCCGAATCATTGATAAGAAGAGCGAAGTCATTGAGCGCAAGCTCCACCAGTCCCAGAAGAACGAGGAGCTGATTGAGCTTTTGGAGCTGGAGAAGTCCCTGGTATACTTTACCACGTCCCTCCGTTCCAATGAGGTGGTGCTGGAGAAGCTGCTGCGCATTGAGAAGATCAAGAAGTACCCGGAGGACACGGACCTGCTGGAGGACGTAATCGTGGAGAACAAGCAGGCCATTGAGATGGCGAACATATACAGCGGCATCCTGAGCGGCACCATGGATGCATTTGCTTCGGTCATCTCCAACAACCTGAATATTGTCATGAAGTTTCTGGCTACTGTTACCATCGTGCTGTCCATACCAACCATGATAGCCAGCTTCTACGGCATGAACGTAAACTCACATGGCATGCCTTTCGCGGACAGTCCCTATGGATTTGCCATTGTCCTGGGCCTGACCCTGCTGCTGTCACTGTTTGTTGCGTATATATTTAATAAGAAAGACCTGTTCTGATTGAAAGCACACAGGCAAATGAAAAGGATGATAGGATGAGATTTTTTAATAAGCTTGAGCGCAGGTTTGGCAGATACGCCATTCACAACCTGATGTATTACATCATTATTATGTATATCATGGGATTTGTCATGATGTACATGGACCCCATGTTCTTTACCCGGTACCTGAGCCTGGACGCGGAGGCCATTCTTCACGGACAGGTGTGGAGGCTGGTGACATTTCTGCTGTACCCGCCCACACTGAGCCCCTTCTGGATTATATTTGCGGTGCTCATGTACTATTCCCTGGGCCGTTCCCTGGAGGCGGTGTGGGGAGCGTTCCGTTTTAATGTGTTCTTTTTTATGGGCGCCATCGGCATCATACTTGCCGAGTTTATTGTATACTTTATCTGGGGCTGGGATATGCACCTTAACACCTCATACCTGAGTATGTCCATATTCCTGGCCTATGCGGTGATTTTCCCGGAGGAGTACTTTTATATTTACTTCATACTGGCCATCAAGGCTAAATGGCTGGCGCTGTTTGACGCCTTTTTCCTGGTGTTCGGGTTCGTATACGGCAGCTTCCCCCAGCGAATCGCCATTTTCCTGTCCCTTGCCAACTTCATCATTTTCTTCCTGATGACAAAGGATTTTAAGAAGTACAGCCCAAAGGAAGTGAAGCGCAAGCAGGATTTCAAGGTAAAGACCATGCGGCCCGTGAACCGTACCCATCACAAGTGTGCGGTCTGCGGCAGGATGGACGAGGAAAGTCCCGGCATGGAGTTCCGTTATTGTTCAAAATGTGAAGGCAGCTATGAGTACTGCATGGATCATTTATATACACATCAGCACGTGAAAAAATCGGATTCCCCCAAATCTTGATCCGCATTTCACGCCTGAATCTGTCATTACACTATAAACTCTCACAATTTTATGGAGGAAGAATCATGAAAAAAACCAAGATTATCTGCACCATGGGCCCCAATACCAGTGACAAGAATGTTATGATGGAGCTTGCCAGAAATGGTATGGATATGGCCCGTTTTAACTTTTCACACGGAGACTACAATGAGCATCAGGGACGCCTGGAGCTGTTAAAGGAAGTGCGCAAGGAGTTGGATATCCCGGTTGCTGCGCTCTTGGACACCAAGGGACCGGAGATTCGTACCGGACAGCTGAAGGACGGCAAAAAGGTGACTTTGAAGGAAGGCCAGACCTATACCCTGACCACCAGGGAGCTGGTAGGAGACGATACCATCGGCTATATCAACTACAGCGGACTGAATGAGGATGTGGCTGCAGGCAACCGGATTCTCATTGATGACGGACTGATTGAGCTGGAAGTGCGCCAGGTGAAGGATACGGACATTGTCTGTGAGGTCATCAACGGAGGAGAGCTGGGAGAAAAGAAGGGCGTCAATGTCCCCAATGTAAAGATTAAGCTTCCGGCCCTGACGGATAAGGATAAAGAGGATATCCGTTTTGGAATCAGGCAGGGCTTTGATTTCATCGCGGCATCCTTCGTGCGTACGGCTGACTGTATAAAGGAAATCAAGGCCATGCTGGATGAGCAGGGCTCCAGCATGAAGGTCATCGCTAAGATTGAGAACGCGGAGGGCATCGAGAACCTGGACGCCATCATCGAGGCAGCGGACGGCATCATGGTGGTCAGAGGCGACATGGGCGTGGAGATACCGGCAGAGAAGGTTCCCCACATCCAGAAGAAGATTATCCGCAAGTGCAATGAGGCATGTAAAATCGTTATCACAGCCACCCAGATGCTGGATTCCATGATCCGCAACCCCAGACCTACCAGGGCGGAGGTGATGGACGTTGCCAACGCGGTGTATGACGGCACGGACGCGGTGATGCTTTCCGGGGAGACAGCCATGGGCAAGTATCCGGTGGATGCACTTAAAATGATGGTGTCCATTGCCCTGGAGACAGAGATGCATCTGGACTATGCAGGATACCGCCAGAGGAAGGTGACAGAGCAGAACATGAAGAATGTTTCAAACGCAGTGTGCTTTGCCTCTGTGTCAACCGCCCATGACCTGAACGCGGATGTGATCATCGCTCCCAGCATCACAGGCTTTACCACCCAGATGCTCTCCAAGTGGAGACCGGGCGCCAGAATCATCGGCATGTCCCCCAGCATGGCTACGGTCCGCCAGATGCAGCTTCAGTGGGGCGTGGTACCGGTATGGTCACGCAGGGCAGAGTCCACGGACGAACTGATTGAAAATTCCGTAGAAGAGCTTAAGGACAGAGGGCTTGTGGAGGAAGGGGAGCTGGCTGTCATCACAGCCGGAGTCGTGACCTACGCAAGACGCCATGAGGCAGCCACCCAGACCAATATTATGAGAGTTATTAATATCGAGTAGAGCATAACTAAAAAACACTGGACAAAGAAGTCTGCCCGGGAGTACAATTGAACATATTGTACTTCCTGACAGGCTTTTTGCGCAAAAAAGGGAAAGGAGACACACAGACAATGGATAAGAAGCCATTCGTAACACTGGAACAATTGAGGGAGATTGAGAAGACATACCCCACGCCCTTTTATCTTTACGATGAGAGGGGAATCAGGGAGAATGCCGCCAGGCTTAAGCAGGCCTTTTCCTGGAACAAGGGATATAAGGAATATTTTGCAGTCAAGGCCACGCCCAATCCATTCCTCTTAAATATACTGAAGGACATGGGATGCGGCACAGACTGCTCATCCATGACAGAGCTTATGATGTCCAAAGCATGCGGCTTTTCCGGTGCCGACATCATGTTTTCCTCCAACGATACGCCGCCTGAGGAATTTGCCTATGCTGAAAAGCTGGGAGCCATCATCAACCTGGACGACATCACCCATATACAGTGCCTGGAGGAGACTCTGGGACATATTCCGGAGACCATCAGCTGCCGTTTTAATCCGGGCGGTCTGTTTAAAATCAGCAATGACATCATGGACAATCCCGGAGATTCCAAGTACGGAATGACCACAGAGCAGATTGGACAGGCATTTAAGATTCTGAAGGAAAAGGGCGCAAAGCATTTCGGCATACACGCGTTCCTGGCCAGCAACACGGTGACCAATGAATATTACCCCATGCTGGCGAAGATTCTGTTTGAGCTGGCTATCAAGCTGAAAGAGGAGACAGGCGTCCATATCGCATTCATCAATCTGTCCGGCGGCATCGGGATTCCCTACCGCCCGGACCAGGAGCCCAATGATATCCTGGCAATCGGTGACGGCGTAAGGAGAGTCTATGAGGAGATTCTGGTTCCGGCCGGCATGGACGACGTGGCTCTGTGCACAGAGCTGGGGCGTTTCATGATGGGGCCCTACGGCGCTCTGGTGACAAAGGCCATCCATGAGAAACACACGTATAAGGAGTATGTGGGCGTGGATGCCTGCGCCGTAAATCTGATGCGGCCGGCCATGTACGGCGCTTACCATCACATCACTGTCATGGGCCGGGAGGATGAGCCCTGCACCCGCATGTATGACGTGGTAGGTTCCCTGTGCGAGAACAATGATAAGTTTGCCATTGACCGTATGCTTCCGGAAATCAGAAAGGGAGACCTTCTGTTTATCCATGATGCGGGCGCCCACGGATTCGCCATGGGATATAATTATAACGGCAAGTTAAAGTCAGCGGAGCTTCTGTTAAAGGAGGACGGCACGGTGGAGATGATCCGCAGGGCAGAAACTCCTGAGGATTACTTTGCTACCTTTGATTTTTGTGATATACTGAAGAATATTGACTGATGAATAAAGAGGCATCAGGTATGCCCGGGAGCCCTGGCGCACTGCAAAAGGCAGTCTGCCGGGGCTTTGCTGCGGTTTGAATGTTGATGACAAGGAGGTATGAGGATGGTAAAGATTGGTTTTATAGGAATGGGAAACATGGGAAATGCCATTTTAAACGGTCTTCTCAAGACACATGGACCGGGGGATATGATATTTTCATCGGCTCACAAGGATAAAATGGAGGCAGTGACTGCCAGGACAGGGGTGCCCCACGCCTGCTCCAACAGGGAGTGTGCAGAAGCGGTAAAGTATCTGATACTGGCAGTCAAGCCCCAGTATTTTGACACGGTGTTTTCAGAGATAAGGGATGTGGTAACGCCGGATCAGGTGGTGGTATCCCTGGCGCCCGGCATCACCATTTCCGATATCACAGCACGCCTGGGAGGAAATGTGCGGGTGGTGAGAGCCATGCCCAACACACCTGCCATGCTGGGAGAAGGCATGACCGGCGTGTCCTATGGGGAAGCGTCCTATACAGAGGAGGAAAAGGAGACCGTCCGGGACATCTTTTCCTCCTGCGGAAGGGTGGAGCTGGTGGAGGAACGGCTTATGGATGCAGTTGGCTGCGTCAGCGGCAGTTCACCGGCTTTTGTATACATGTTCATCGAGGCGCTGGCTGACGGCGGGGTCAAATACGGCCTTCCCAGAAAGACGGCCTACGCCATGGCGGCCCAAACCGTGCTGGGAAGCGCGAAAATGATTCTGGAGACAGGTAAGCATCCGGGGCAGTTGAAGGATGAGGTGTGTTCCCCTGGCGGTACCACCATCGCAGGCGTATCTGCCCTGGAGGAGCATGGCCTGAGAAATGCGGTCATCAAGGCGGCGGACGCCTGCTATGATAAGACACAGCGCATGAAATAGGATAATGATATCAAATTATAACCATATCAAATTATAACAGAGAGGAAGAAACGACATGGAAGACAAGGAAAATAAGGAAAAGAATACGCAGATACCGGTTATACGGCTAGACCGCCAGCTTAAATATGAGGGAAACATTCTCAAAATATATGAGGACAAGGTCCTGGCAAACGGCCATGAGGCCAGGTGGGATTTCATCCATCACGACGGCGCCGCGGCTGTCCTGCCCGTTGCTGACGATGGAAAAATCCTTATGGTGCGCCAGTACCGCAATGCCCTGGACCGTTATACCCTGGAGATTCCGGCCGGCAAGCTGGATGAGCCGGGAGAGCCAAAGGTGGAGTGTGCGTTCCGGGAGCTGGAGGAGGAGACAGGATACAGGGTGGAGTCACCGGAGAACCTGGAGTATCTTATGAGCCTCACCACCACGGTTGCGTTCTGCGATGAGGCCATCGACATCTTCGTGGCCCACAACCTGATACCGTCCCAACAGCATCTGGACGAGGATGAGGTGATCAATGTGGTTCCGTGCAGCCTGGAGGAGCTGGAGGAGATGATATACACAGGAAAGATTACAGACGGCAAGACCATTGCCGCCATTATGGCCTATGCCAGAAAATACCGTTCTGAGGATAAGAAGGACAGTATGGTGCGTACTAAGTCATAAACCGTGAATTTCTGTCATACAGTAGTGGGGGAGAAGCTGCAGCGGATATGTTTCTTACCTGTAAACTGGGACAGGAGGATAATGCATGGGAATGAGGTGGTTTAGGCTGCGTCTGGGGACGCTCACCTATGAGGACTGGCTGTTGTTCTGCTTTGTGACGGGTATTTTCTGCGGTACGGCAGCCGCGCTGGCATTTGGCGGTCCTACGGTGCAGGGGTGTATCCTGGGAGCGGCCGGCTCCTTCGGAGGCGGAAGCAGGGGAGTGAAGGAATTTATGGCTGTGTTCAGGCAGAGAACGTTTGAAACCTTCGGCGGCTGGCTGGCCGGAATCACGGTGTGCAGCCAGATGCTGTTCGGGTTCCTGACCTTTTATGCAGGGATGAGCCTGGCTGTGGTCCTGTCCGTGCTGACCATCCGCAAGGGGCTTTTGGGAATCGCCGCCTTTTTTTGTACGGTCCTGCCCCATGGTCTGGTCTATCTCCTGGTGTGGTACGTGCTGTCAGGCTGGTCCGGACAGATGCAGAAAAAGCTCCATATCCTGCCGGGACTTCTTCTGTTAATCATCACCGGCGCCGGGGCGTTTCTGGAGGTGTTCGTTTCACCCTTCCTGTGGGGGATCTTTGGATAACTGAGCACAGGATACAAAGGAGAAATGGGGGAAGTAAATATGGATTGGCTGTTGTTTGCCTTCGGTTCAGCCGTGTTCGCCGGCCTGACGGCCGTCTTATCGAAAATCGGGGTCAGGGATACGGACTCGGATTTGGCTACCGCGGTCCGTACCGCGGTGGTTCTTGTGTTTTCGTGGATTATGGTGTTCCTTACAGGAACGGCTGGTTCCATAGGAGCCATAAGCCCGGAAACCTGTCTGTTTCTGGTGTTGTCCGGCGTGGCTACAGGGGCTTCCTGGCTGTTTTATTTCAGGGCCCTTCAGCTGGGGGATGTGAACAAGGTGGCGCCCATTGACAAATCCAGCACCATCCTGACCATGCTTCTGGCCGCCCTGATTCTGGGGGAAGGGCTTGGGGCAATGAAGATCCTGTGCATGGCCCTGATTGGGACAGGCACCCTGATGATGATCCAGAAGCGGGAGACAGGGGAGGAGAAAGCGGGGAGCAGCAGATGGCTTGCGACTGCCCTTTTATCGGCTGTATTTGCCAGCCTGACCGCTATCCTGGGAAAAATTGGAATACAGGGCGTGGAGTCCAATCTGGGAACAGCCATCCGCACCTGCGTGGTGCTGGTAATGGCCTGGCTTTTGGTGTTCCTTCAGGGAAAGCAGAAGCATCTGGGAAGGATTGCGCCAAAGAGCTGGTTTTTCCTCATTATTTCGGGGTTTGCCACAGGCGCTTCCTGGCTGTGTTATTACAGGGCCCTGCAGGACGGGCCTGCCAGTATCGTGGTTCCCATTGATAAGCTCAGTATTCTGGTGACCATACTGTTTTCCAGGATATTCCTGGGGGAGAAGCTGGATCGCAAATCTTTTGCGGGTTTGGTTCTTCTGACCGCAGGCACACTTTTGCTGTTACTGTAGGAATCCAAAAGGAGAGATGTACGTGAAGAAGAGAAAAACAGGCCATGTCTGCCTGAAGCGGCTGCTCCTGGCATTGTACATACCATATGCAGTGAATATACCGCTGGCCGCCTATGTGTGGGCGGGAGGGATATGGCCGCCTGAGGAAGCTCTTGGTCCGGCTGTGCGGACAGGACTTCTGGCTGTGGGGCTGGCATGTACCTGGGCGGTCTGGATGGCTTACAGCATCATGCCCCAAAAAAAGGATTCCTTTGCCTCCTGGAGGGTGACCATCATGGAAGGCGGCAGAAGCCTGTGCTACAGCGCCCTGTATGGTTTCGCTGCCCAGTCAGCCGTCCTTTTATGGCTGTATCCTCAGGCGGCCAGGGCTGTACATGACCGGAGGGTGCTGTGGATAAACGGCATCTACAGCGGGATTATGCTGTTCATCCTCCTGTGGAACGGCATCCTGCGCATCTTTTTCACCTCTGTCCGGCTCCGGCTTAAATACCGTATCCTGATGCTCTTAGCCATGTGGATTCCGGGACTTAACCTGGGAGTCCTGCTCTGTGTGATGAGAATTGTACACGGGGAATATGATTTTGCCTGCTACAAGGAATCCGTGCGCCAGGTACGGGCCCAGTCACAGATATGCAGCACCAGATATCCGCTGCTTCTGGTACACGGGGTGGGGTTCAGGGACCTGCGGTATTTTAACTACTGGGGGCGGATACCAAGGGAGCTGGCCCGGTATGGGGCGGATATCTACTATGGCAACCAGGAGGCATTTGCCACGGTTGCATACAATGCAGGGGATATTTACAGGAAGATACAGGACATATGCAGGCAGACAGGATGTGAAAAGGTGAATATCATTGCCCACTCCAAGGGCGGCCTGGATTCCCGCTATGCCATATCCAGGCTGGGGGCAGCCCCCATGGTAGCGTCCCTGACCACCATCAATACGCCCCACTGGGGCTGCCGGTTCGTGGATTACGCCTGCAGGCTGCCTGACGGCCTGTACCGCGCCATTGCAAGAGTATTTGATTTGTGGTTCGGCCGGTTCGGCGACTCACACCCGGACTTTTACACAGCCACCCATGAGTTTGGCACAAGTGCCAGCATCTGCTTCAACGAAGAGACAGCGGATGCGCCTGGGGTTTATTACCAGAGCTATGCGTCGGTCATGAGGGATTTCCTCAGCGATCCCCTTCTATGGTTTCCCTACCTTATCATCCGGGCCGTGGATGGCAAAAACGACGGGCTGGTGACCCCGGAGTCCGCCATGTGGGGCGAATTTAAAGGAACCCTTTCCAACCGTAAGCACAGGGGGATATCCCACGGCGATATGATTGATTTAAAGCGTGAGGATTACAGGGGATTTGATGTGACGGAGTTTTACGTGGAACTGGTAAAAGCACTGAAAGAAAAGGGATTCTGATGTTTTTTTGAGTTATGTAAGAAAAAAATTTTACCATTGCTTTACAACATATTGACA
The DNA here is from genome assembly GCA_021201905.1 of Clostridia bacterium. Lineage (GTDB taxonomy): Bacteria > Bacillota > Clostridia > Lachnospirales > Lachnospiraceae > Enterocloster. The sequence goes on along the minus strand of JAJQEA010000429.1, from coordinate 1,586 downwards.
TACAAAAATACCCCCTTCCAACATGTTGTATGTTTTATGTTAATCACTTAAAAATGGGGTCCAAAGTGGGAAAAATGTGTTTGATTTTATAGAAAAATGCAGATATAATGATAGTCAGCATACGATTTTGGGCTACTTTTTGTGAGAAACGGGTTAGGGGAAAATAGCGATATGACGTCCGATATAAAAAGCTTTGTGAGCTACCTGAGGGATGTGAAAAAGACCTCCAGGAACACGGAAATTTCCTACCAGAGAGATCTGATGCAGATGGCGTCTTTTCTGGAGGATAAAGGAATAACAGAAGTTGAAAAGGTGACTAAGATCAGTCTGAATTCATATATCCTTTTTTTGGAAAAAGAGGGGAAGGCCACCACCACCATATCCAGGGAACTGACATCCATGAAGGCTTTTTTCAATTTCATGTTCAAAGAAGGACGAATCCGCAAGGACCCGGCGGAACTCCTGAAAGCGCCCAAAATTGAGAAAAAGGCACCAGTCATACTGAGTGTCAATGAAGTCAACGCTCTGCTGGACCAGCCAGGCACGACCACATCCAAGGAGATACGGGACAAGGCCATGCTGGAGCTTTTGTACGCCACTGGCATACGGGTGTCAGAGCTAATCGGGCTGGAGCTTTCCGATCTTAACATGCAGGTTGGCTACATCACCTGCAGGGATGGACAGAAGGAGCGCATGGTTCCCTTTGGGAAACCGGCCAAGCAGGCTTTGAGCGTGTATCTGGAAAAGGGGCGTCATGAGCTGCTTAAGGGTAAGGAATCCCAGTGGCTGTTCACCAATTGCAGCGGCAAGGCCATGAGCCGCCAGGGCTTCTGGAAGATTATCAAGTACTATGGGGAAAAGGCCGGTATCCAGGCAGATATAACCCCTCATACCCTGCGTCATTCCTTTGCCGCCCATCTGATCCGGGGCGGCGCCGACATCCACGCGGTCCAGGCCATGCTGGGCCATTCTGATTCCACCACCACCCATATGTACGCTGCTTATTCCGGCAATACGGTGGGGGAAACCTACCGGGCGGCTTTGACCCGGAAGTAGGGTGGATGCGGTTATCCTGTTTAAATGAGTTGTGATGAGTCCTGTCTTTTTGGCAGGGCTTTTTTGTTGTGGCCCAGGGCACAGGCAGCAGATTTGGGACGACTATTAAAATAGTCATTGACAAAGAGTGACTATTGTGATAGTCTGAGGGTGTGATAACTATTGCAATAGTCATTGAAAGGAGTTTATATGAAACTGAAACTATTTGACTCTGAACTTAAAATCATGGAAACACTGTGGAAGCATGGTGACTGCACGGCTGGTCAGATGGCTAAGCTGTTAAAGGACGAGATTGGCTGGAACCGCAATACGACCTACACGGTCATCAAGAAATGTATTGAGAAGGGAGCTGTGATCCGTCTGGAGCCCAACTTTCTGTGCAGGGCAGCCGTAACCAGACAGGAAATTCAGGCGGCGGAGACAGAGGAACTGATTGACAGGATGTTTGACGGCTCCAAATCTGAGTTTTTTGCCGCGTTTTTATCGGGACAGGATTTGTCAGGTGAAGAACTGGACGAGCTGAGACAGAT
>JAJQEA010000094.1 GCA_021201905.1 Clostridia bacterium | reverse complement strand
CCCCCCCCACTGCCAGAACAAAATAGGTGGCGAACAGTCCATTGACTACCATGTTGAACACCGTGCTGGCTCCGCCCTCATCTCTCAGATAATCCGTTCCGCCGATTCCGTAGGATTTGATGATTCTTTTGTAAGATTCCCAGATACTTCTGCCCCCGCACCGCAACCCCAAAGACGATCATTCCGCCAAACAGTACGGACAGCACGATTCCGAATACCACATTGTTTCCCGTGGACCAGATAAGCCTGGATTCTATCTCAACTCCAAGGGATTTTAACACGGATACAATGACTGTGGCGATGATGCCGGCTGCAAACCCCACATTGTACAAAGAGTACCCCTTGTGTGCAAAATGCACATGGGTGGAAAGGGGCGGCAGAACAAAGCCTATAACCAGCCCCACAGCCAGTGCTATAGTTAGCCGCATCACCACCGGCAGATTGCCCACCTGCATCATCTGGGTAATGATTGGCGAAAGGCTGGTGCCATACAGGCCGATGTAGATGTATCTGCGCATGGACGTCTTGTGGTACCTGGCGTACAGGCACACGCCCGCCAAAATGGCCCAGATGTTGAGCAGATTCTTGCCAAACAGCGAGAAGCCGAACATCAGGCAGCTGGATGTGATGGTGTGGCCGTCCATGTCCATGCCCATGAAGTAGATGATGCCAATGCTCATAAGCGTCAGTGCACCGGCGTTGATGAGGGCCGCCCCCACGCCGCCCACAACGAAATAATCCGTAATCAGGAAATCAGGCTCTTTTATCAGATGCACGATTCCTGGACCGATTTCCTGAATCGGCTGCAAAAACAGCCCAATGACCATAAAATAAACAGGAAGCAGGGACAGCAGAAAAAACTTCTGCTTTCTGGTCAGGGATTTCAGTTCATGAAAATGTTCCAGATGTTTCATAAATACCTCCCAATCAACATTCTTTTTCTATCATAACTGATAGACCCCCGGTTGGCAAAGACATTTTTTACTTCTATTGGAAAATTTATGATGATGGACCGGGTTGGCATGTCCCGGTGCCATGCATGGAAAACGGCGGACAGCTTTCCTCAAAGCCATCCGCCGTTTACTCTCTTTCTATCTTTCTTTTCCTTTAACTGTTAGCCGCCTTACCCAGCCTTTGGGTTCTTTTTTTCTCCAGTCTGTCTATGATAACCGTGGCAGACATATCGCCCAGACAGTTCATGGTAGTGGTGCCCATATCAAAAAACCGGTAGAAGCCGCCTACCATGATTACAATCTCCAGAGGAATTCCCACTGCCGCCGCTACAATCATCAAATTCATCAGACCGCCGCCCGGAACACCGGAACCAGTGGAGGTGACCAGGGCCGTTACAAAAATCGTATTAAAAATCTGTCCCGGCGTGAGGGCAATTCCCATGGCCTGGGCGCTGAACAGAATGACAACACTGCAAAGCACAGCCACGCCATCTTTATTAATGGTTCCTCCCAGGGTGATGCCTAACCCTGCCACCGAGTCTTCCACCTCAAAGTTTTCTTTAGCCACGTTCATGCTGACAGGAATTACCGCGGCACTGCTGCAGGTACTGGCTGCTGCCGCCATGGTAGGAAAGCTCCTCTTCAGGAAATCCAGGGGGGGGTAATTCCGGTAAACAGCCATAAAATCAAACAATATACCACTATCAGATGGAGGAGACAGCACAAATAGAAGGTACCTAAAAGCTTGGACATGGTGAGCAGCAGGTTGATGCCGTATTTTCCCAGGGCATTGGCCATAAGGCAGAACACACCAATCGGAGCCAGCTTCAGGGCAATGCTGATAATGGACATTACCAAATCAGCCATACTGACAAACCAGCTGCGCACAGGCGCCCTCTTTTCCTCCGGCAGCATGACAATGGCTACTCCCATAATGACAGCGATGATTAATACCTGCATCATATTCGCATTGTTAAAGGTTGCAAAAATATTGCTGGAAAACATATCCGTAAAGAATTTGCCTACCGTGGGCAGCTCCGCTATCTCTACCGCTTCCGCGCTACCCTCCGTAAACTGGAACCCCACACCCGGATGGAATACCCCTGTTATTACCAGGCCCAGAACCGATGCAGCCACCGTGGTAAACATATAAAAAACCACGATTCGAATACCGATTCTTCCCAGAGTTTTAGGATTATCCATACTGGTAATTCCCTTTACCATCATGCAGATGACAATGGGAACAAGGAACATTTTCATCAGATTCAGCCAGATTGTTCCGATAAAACCAATACCAGTAGCCTTTTCCCCCAACAGTATGCCTAACAATGAGCCTAACAGCATGGCTATAAGGATTTTTGTGATATCATTCATCTTACTATACTTTTTCAACATATTGTAATCCCCTCCTATACAGAAATACTTTAGATATATTGAAGCACTTCGCTCTCTGATACAGCCAGCAGTTTTCCTTCTTTGTAATAATACCTTGCCGTGTGGGACGAAATCTCAATCCAGAATGAAGGCACCCCTCTCCCCCACTCCTCCATCCTCTGCTCCATGGTGATCTCTTCCTCTCCCTGTCTGCCGAGAATAACTATCTCATCCCCCACCTGGGCATCCGGGAAATCTGTCAGGTCTATGATGGTATGCTCCAGGCTGATTGTACTGGCCACTTTAGCCTTTCTTCCGTGAAGAAGTACATATCCCCCTGCCAGCTTTGGACTGATACCGTCTCCCAGTCCCCCTGCCATAATTCCAATCCGCTTAGGTGAATCCAGTTTTACCGCCTTATAGTTCTCTCCAAATTTGCCGCCGCACACCTGGTTTATATGTATAAGCCGGCTCTTCCATGCCGTAATCGGATGTTTTAACCGGGGATGCCCCTCTCTCCGGTCAAGAGGGGAATATCCCCAGATTGCCCGGCCCGGACACACTCCGGTCATACGGATTTCCGGCAGTGCGATTCCTCCCGGAGTATTGGCCAGCTGGCGGAAGGGTATCCTTTTTCCTTCTTCCCCCAAAGCTTCGATTGCAGCGGAAAACCGTTCATACTGCCACAGTCCGTATTCCGCTGACACATCCGGCCAGTTTACTGCCGCCATATGGCTGTATACGCCCTCCACATACAGATTGGGCATTGCTGTAATTTTCCTGTAAAAGTACGGAAAGTCCTCTGCGTTTACGCCCAGCCTTCCCCTTCCCGTATCAATTTTAACAAAAACAGGCACCGGTGAGGAGGCTGCATCCGATATGGCCTTTGCCTCTCGTTCCGACAGTATGGTGGGTATTAAGTGATATTGAATGTAAAGCTCTGCCACCTCCTCTATGGTATTGCTGGCAAAAACAAGCAGCGGCATCTTTACCCCATTTTCCCTGAGTTTGATGGCCTCGCTGATACTTCCCATACCCAGGTAATCTGCGCCGCACGCCTCCAGCTCCTTTCCGCAGGGCACGATTCCGTGTCCATAGGCATTTGCTTTTACTGCGGGCATCACCTTCACATCCGGCCCCACCATGCTTTTAAATGCAAAAAAATTGTCTCTCACGTTATCCAGGCTGATTTCCAGCCAGCAGGAACACTTCAGGTTATATCCATCCATTTCTTAACACTCCCCCGTTTTCTGTTTTCTGTAATAATTAATCAGACAGCCCGCAAGCAGAATATCCCTTTCTGTCGCTGTCAATCCTTCCAATACAAGCGTGATGCTTCGGACATTGCCGTCACTTCCCAGTATTTGGGCTGGTATGCGTTCATTTCCCTCCATCAGAGCCTTCCGTATACCCGGAATATAGATATAATCCCCCTGCGCACAATCAAAGTTTTCCCTTTCCACCAGAGTAAAAGGAACAATACCCCAGTTGATACAATTACTGCGGTATCTCTTTGTTGCGTACTCAAAGCAGAGATTGGCCATGCCTCCAAGCACCTTCTGGCAGGATGCCGCCTGCTCTCTGGCCGAACCATCCCCTGGTTTATTGGCAAACAGGCAGGAGCCGTAACCGGTACAGACCATGGTTTCTTTATCAATACCAAGGCGGCTCATCACTTGAGCCAGCTCCTCCGGTATCCTTCCCTGCTTTCTCTCCGCTTCCACCGCCTGGATGGACCGGCAGTACCCGGCGTATCCGGGAACCCTTCTGCACAGCGCATATTCTGCCAGACGGATGGGATTGGACCGGTAGGACGCCGTGTCCCCGGAAGGGATGAGTTCGTCCGTGGTTGTTACAGGGTCATGTATGACTGCCGAAAACTTCATCAGCATATTATCATACAGTTCATCCATGGGCGGCCAATCCACAATATTAGGACCGGCGGCCAGCTCCACGGACGCATCAGCCTTTCCATACCCGTAATAAACCCGCTTCTTATACACAGTCCCGTCAAAACGATACTTCAGGTCTGGTATCTGATAGTCCAAATCCGTGGCTGCTGTAATAACTCCCTGGTTGGCGGCAGTGGCTGCTATGGAACGCGCATCCATGAGAGCTACCGCGCAGTATTGCCCCTCATCCGGCCTGCTTCCCTCCCTGTTGGGGAAATTCCTTGTGGCATGACGAATGGAAAAGGTATGTGTGGCCGGTATGTCCCCGTAGCCGGAGCAGGAACCGCAGATACACGGTTTCATGATTGCTCCGGTTGACAGCAGCTTTTCCGCTGCACCGGAGCGAATCAGCGCCAGGTTAACCGGCATACTGGCCGGATATACAGTCAGAGAAAAACCATTTTTTCCCAAACTGCTGTCCTTTAATATCTCAGCCGCCTCCTGAAGATTTTCATACAGCCCGCCTGCACATCCCGCAATGCTGCCCTGGTCCGCCATCACTCTGCCGTTCTTAATTTTATCAGAAAGCCGAAGCTTATTCTTCCCAAAGAGCCTTTCCGCCTCCCGGTCCACCTCTGCCAGAAGTTCGTTTGCCCTCTCGTTGAACTCATGTATTGTCACCGCGTTGCTGGGATGGAAGGGCAGAGCAATCATTGACTCAATGCGGCCTAAGTCGAGATGGATTACACCGTCATAATAGGCCGGACTTCTGGCCTCCAGCTTCCTGTAATCCCCGGGCCTTCCATGGTTCTTGTAATAGGCTTCGGTTATCTCGTCTGTCTCCCATATGGAGGACAGACAGGAGGTTTCTGTCATCATGGTATCGATATTGCACCTGTAATCCGCCGAAAGATTCTTAAGTCCCGGGCCTGTAAATTCAAGAATCTTATTTTTTACAGTTCCGGGCCCAAACAGCGCTCCCACCATTGCCAGAGCCACATCTTCAGGTCCCACGCCTCTCTTTGGCTCCCCTGTCACATAGCAGAGCACCACCTCAGGAGATGGTATGTCATAGGTCTTTTCAAGCAGCTGCTTAACCAGCTCCGGTCCGCCTTCCCCAAATCCCATGGTTCCCAGAGCTCCGTACCTTGAATGGCTGTCAGAGCCGAGTATCATGCTGCCGCACGCAGACAATTCCTCTCTTGCGTATGCGTGCATGACAGCCAGGTTGGCCGGGACATAGTTTCCGCCATACTTTTTTGCAGCTGTCAGCCCAAACACATGATCATCCTCGTTAATCGTTCCACCTACCGCGCAAAGACTGTTATGGCAGTTGGTCATTGCATACGGAATGGGAAATTCCGTCATTCCGCTGCTTCTGGCTGTTTGAATGATTCCCACATAGGTAAGGTCCTGGGATATCAATGCATCAAATTTTATCTGCATCCTCTCCGGTCTCTCCGCTATGCTGTGAGCCCGCAGAATCTAGTAGGCAATCGTATTTTCCCTGGCCTCATCCGGTTTCATCCCTGCCTCTTTAACCAGACATCCGTTGTCTAAGTAGATACCATCCATCTGGATATCAATCATCCATTATCCGCCTCCTTTCTCATACTTTTATTAGAAGCAAACTAAATGCCAATTTTTATAATCTTTTTTTCCATTCTATTTGAACCATTATTCAATCTTTTTTTCCTATGTTTTATCATTCGTTTAAATTTAAAACGTATTTATGTTTCTATCGTTTAATTTTAAAACACAATATGGTAAACTGGTTGTAGGTTACTCTGTATTTATGTTTTGCATCTTTGTTTTCCAGGAGGAAGCGTATGAAAAGCCATGAACTGATGCTGATATCTGTTTACCCTGAAATGCTGGAGGACATCCAGGCCGTCTGCCAGACCATGCACATTGAACCCACGATTCTTCAATGGGAAATAGCCCAGCAGGGGCTTTTGGACAAGCTGAACCAGATGTTCTTAGAACAGCCAAAGCCTGATGTCATCATCAGCCGCGGGGCTACCGCAGGCATGATTGAACAGTATTTTCCCGAAATCGTATCCATACGTGCCGAACCGGACAATCTGGAAATACTGGAAATACTAAACAAGGCGCGGGAATATGGTTCACGAATCGGACTTATTCTGTTTGATGAATATGTGGACCACTATCAGATTAATACAGTAGAACAGCTGCTAGATGTGCAGGAGGTGCGTATCTATCCCTTCCGTTCCCGTGCTGATATCGAGTCACAGGTCCTGCGGGGAAAACGGGATGGAATGGATGTAATGGTGGGCGGCGGAACCCTGGCCCTGCGCATGGGCAAGCAATGCGGAATGAATGTATGCTTTGTGGAATCCGGAAGGCTGAGCCTGAAAAAGGCCATACGGCAGGCCGAATCCATTATATACGCCAGACAACGGGAAAAGCTGCAGCTGAAATGCTTCAGTTCTGCAGCTTCTTCCATCCAGGAGGGTATCCTCTCCACAGAGAACGGTACTATCGTGGTGGCCAACCAGGAAATGGGCCATATCTTAAATATCAATGAACGGCTTATACTGAATAAGAAGGCGGAATCCCTGCCATCTTCCCTGATGGCTCCCTGTATCCTTACCTTCATGTTCCATGACACGGCGGATGACGGAATCCTGAAAATCAACGGGCAGAACTATTACGTGAAAAAAAGTACTGCCCGCAGCAAAACAAATCAGAGAATCATAGCCGTATTTCAGGGCACGCATAACATTCAGTACCAGGAGCAAAGGGTCCGTTCAGAGCTGCGCAACAACGGCTTTGTGGCAAAATACACCTTTGAGGACATCGTGGCTGAAAGCTCCCTGATGAAAGGCCTGATGGATAAAGCCAGACTGTACGCCTCCACCAACGCCGGAATCCTAATCAACGGAAACAGCAGTACCGGAAAGGAACTCCTGGCCCAGAGCATACATAACGCAAGTCCCAGACGCAACCAGCCCTTTGTGGCTGTCAACTGCGCGGCCATCCCCGCTTCCCTTCTGGAAAGCGAATTATTCGGTTATGAGGAAGGCGCATTTTCCGGAGCCAAAAAGGGCGGAAAGCGCGGATTGTTTGAATTAGCCCATAAAGGCACCATCTTCCTGGATGAAATCAATTCCATGCCCATTGAACTGCAAAGTGTTCTGCTGCATACCATTCAGGAGAAAGAAATACGAAGGGTAGGCGCACAAAAGAATATCTATGTGGACATCCGCATCATCTCCGCCTGCAACAAGAACATGGAGGAGCTCATTGCGGACGGAAAATTCCGGGCCGACCTGTACTACCGCCTGAATACGCTGAAGCTGACCATGCCGGACCTGGAGGCCAGAAAGGAAGATATTCCGCCCCTGTGCAGCTATTTCCTGAAACGGTACTCTGCCAAGTACAGTGTTCCCATCCCCTCCCTTTCCCAGCAGGACAGTGACATTCTCCTGGAACGGGGCTGGCCGGGCAATGTCAGGGAACTGGAAAATACCATGCACCGCTATGTCATCTTAAGCAGTCTGCAGCATTGCACTGTAAACGACTGTCTGGACGGCCCCCCGTCAGAACAGGCTGTATCCTCCGGCGCTTCGCAGCCCCAGTTAAAAGGTACACTGGCCCAGATGGAGATGGACCTTATCCGGAAGTGTCTGGAGGAAAATCACGGCAGCCGCGAAAAAACTGCCAGGCAGCTGGGCATTTCACGCTCAACCCTCTGGAAAAAGCTGTCACAGCAGGCTTTATGAATCACCTGATACTGCGGTAATAATTAATCATGCCTCCAAGTACCAGCATCCTGCGTTCTTCCTCTGTCATCTCCCCTATGGACAGCCGGACCTTCTCCCCTGTTTTCAGTATGATTGCCTCTAACTGCTCCTCCCCCATTCTTATCTTTTGGGAGGCATCCGGCAGCAGCAGGTAATCTCCTTTCTTCAGGTCCGGCCTTTCCTCGCAGGACAAAGGTATGAGTCCCCAGCTGATACAGTTGGATCGGTAACGCTTCGTACTGTATTCTACTGCCAGATTGGCCCATCCCCCCAGAACCTTCTGGTTGCTGACCGCCTGTTCCCTGCTGCTTCCGTCACCAATCTTGTCACTGATTATGAGACTGCCGTAACTAATATCCTTTCGCTCTGCCCCCAGCATGGCGCAGACCTGTTCCATGACAGAACATGTCTCAGGATTTCCGTTCTCCAGGGCATTTCGGATATTTCCTGCATATTCCACATATTCCCGGTCCTTACTTATAAGGGTATAGGCTGCAATCCTCCCGGGATTGCTTCGCAGGGAGGAGGCTTCCCCGCTTGGACATAATTCATCTGTTGTAACGCTTCCTTCAAAGCAGGCCGCTGTCTTTAACAGGACATGGCGTCCCATCTCGGGAAAATCAGGCCAGTCCTTGATATTGGGCCCTTTGTGCACATGAACGGAAGGGTCTGGACAGCCAAATCCATCATACACGCCGCCCGTATATATGGATTTTTCGAAATGATAATCAAATTTTCTGTATACAGTATCCATTTCCGTGGCTGCTGTGAGACGGCCTCTGTTCCGCACAGTAGCGGCAATACTCCTGGCATCCATGAGCGCGGCAGCACTGAGCTGTCCGCTGTCTGTCTTCGATCCCTCCCGGCTGTAATAATTGCGGGACACATGCCGGATTGCCAGTGTATTATTGGGCGGCACATCCACGGTTCCAAAGCAGGGGCCGCAGATACAAGGCCGCATGGTGGCTCCTGAGAGCATAAGACGTTCGGCCACGCCCTGGCGCATGGTTTCCAATAATACAGGCTGGCTGGCCGGATATATTCCCAGGCTGATTCCATCCCCCGCCATCTTGTATCCATCCAATATATCCGCCGCGGCTGCTATATTGTCAAAAGTACCTCCGGCGCATCCCGCAATGGATGCCTGCTGAACCGTCAGTCTCTTATCCTGAACCTTATCCCTCAGGGTATAGGTTAATCCGCTGCGCGTATACGCATCCCTCTCCACAGAAGCCAGCACCCCATCCAAGTACTCACGGTCGCTGCACAATTCTCTGATGGAAAATACATTGCTGGGATGAAACGGAAGCGCAATCATAGGTTCCACCCTGCTAAGGTCAATTTCAATCAGACCGTCATACAGGGCGTCGCCTGTGGGTTCCAGTTTTTGATACGCCTCCTCCCTTCCATGGACAGCCAGCCACTCCCTGACGGCTTCATCGGTCATCCATATGCTGGAGAGGGCTGCGCTCTCTGTGGTCATCACGTCAATATCCATGCGATATTCCACGGAAAGACTGGCAATTCCATTTCCTACCACTTCCAGTATTTTATTCTTGCAGAAGCCACAGTCAAAGGCCGCGCCAATGAGAGAGAGCCACATCCATGGGTCCCACTCCAGGTACAGGTGTCCCTGTCAGATGCAGCGCTATAACAGGAGGGCGCCTTATGTCATACGTGCTCCCCAGAGCCTGTCTGGCAATCTCTGTTCCTCCTTCTCCGATTCCCATGGTACCCAGACAGCCATAGCGGGTATGGCTGTCGCTTCCAAGAATCATTTTTCCTCCCCCTGCCGCACACTCCCTCATATACTGGTGAATAACCGCTGTATAAGGCGGCACAAAAATACCGCCCAGCTTTTTCATACACCCCAATCCATAGGCGTGATCATCATTATTGATGGTGCCTCCCGTCGCTGCCAGTGTATTGTGGCAATTGGTCAGTATCCACGGGATGGTGAGGGGCCTCTCCCCCACCGCGCAGAGCTCCTGAAGGATGCTGGTATAATTATCATCCGGGCTTACAAGCATATCAAATCTCAGGCGAAGATTCTCCATATCCGTGCCTTCATTGTGGGCTTTAAGAATTTTCCACGCCATGGTGTGCGACCGGGCATTCTCCATGTCTCCGCTGTAATCGCATGCATGGACAAAGGTTCCATCCGCCAGGCGGACAAAGGGTTCATTTTTCAACTGAATCATGTGGCATTCCTCTCTTTCATTGATATTCGTGGGTGTCTTGGCCTTTATTACCCCTATCTTTATATAAAGCAATTCTCATGCCAAATTTCCCGGGACATTCCCTTTTCAACCGCCGCCCCAAACAAAAAAGCGCCCGGTCACCCGGGCATCCACATCTCTTATTTTCCAAACATCACAAACCGATTGTCCCTTAACATCCTCACGAATTCAGCCAGCCTCTCATACAGCGGCTCGGCCTGGTCTGCGAATTCTTCCCTGACCAGCACTCCGATGTCAATGATATTCCTGTTTCCGTCCATCTGCTTCCAGACAAAGCTTCCAAACCGGTCCAGCTTCACATGGCTCACTTTGGGTGTGACCCACAGCCTCTGGGCCAGCTTGTCAAAGATTCCCTTGTGCACCATGTCCACGGTCACGATTCCCTGTTCGTCCTCTTTCCATGAGAATCCGGGATTTCGGACCGGTACCTTTTCCAGATAATTCTGGTCTTTTTTCTTATTGAAGCCCAATGCAATCCTTCCTTCCATCTCCGTCATATCAAAAATATACACAGGGCGCCAGGATACCTGACACCCCATGCACACAGAACTCACACCATGCTGTACAGTATGCTTATTTCCTGTTCCCTTTATGCCAGATGGTAAATTTACACATGGCAAGCATCAGCAGGGCAAAGGCAATGAGTGATACAATCTTAGCTGCCGGGCTCACAAGGAAAGCGCCCAATCCGTTATCCAGGGCAGACAGGTTGATGAAATCGCCCACATTCCCGCCTCTCGGGTTTGTAAAAGGGATGATGGCAAATACGGCCAGCATGATTCCCACCAGGCCTTCTCCCGCAATCATACCCGATGTATAGAGCACGCCCCGGTCAATGGCTTCTTTCTTATCCTCTTCCTTTGCGTATTTACGTTTTTCATACCAGTGGCGGATGAGTCCTCCCACCATAATGGCTGACGTGGTCCTCAGAGGCAGATATAAACCTACTGCCACCGGCATTACCGGAATCCCAAGGATTTCAATGACAACGGCAATGGCCGCGCCTGCCAGAATCATGTTCCATGGAAGGTTTCCGTCCATGACGCCCTCTACCACGGTCTTCATAATCATGGCCTGGGGAGCCGGAAGCTCTGCCGAGCCATAGCCCCATGCCTGGTTCAAAAGGTACAGTACGCCCCCGATGGCAATGGCGGAAGAAATCACGCCAATCAGCTCGCCCATCTGCTGGTTCCTTGGTGTGGAACCTACCAGATAGCCTGTCTTTAAATCCTGGGAGGTATCCCCGGCAATGGCTGCAATGACGCAGATGACACCGCCGATGGAGATAACGCCCATCATGCTCTCATGGGTGGCTCCGGACACGGCTTTAAGCACCAGCGCCGACACCAGCAGAGTGGCAATGGCCATACCGGATACCGGGTTATTGGAGGAACCAACCAATCCCACCAGACGTGAGGACACGGCCGCAAACAGAAAACCGAACACGGCAATCAGCAGGGCGCCCACAAGTTTTACAGGAACAGCCGGCACCAGCCATATGATTACCACGGCAATGAGGACGCCTGCGAGTACCGCATTCATAGGGAGATCCCTGTCCGTGCGCAGGGTGGAAACCTGACGTCCGCCCTTTAAGTCCCTCATGGCATCCCTGAAGGTGCTTGCAATCATGGGAAGGGACTTGATCAGGCTTATGATGCCTGCCGCTGCCACGGCGCCGGCGCCGATGTAGCGGATGTAAGAGCTCCACATGGCCTGGCTGCTCATCTCGCTGATCAGCACCTCTGCCGGCGCAAAGGGCGTTGTGAGCCCGCTTCCGAACAGCTTGATAATCGGCATCAGAATCAGCCATGATATAATGCCTCCCGAAAACATGTAGGAGGAAATCTTTGAACCGCAGATGTAACCTACCCCTGCAAGGGCGGGGAGTACGGAAATTCCCACGCCGCCGCCGTATTTGCGGATATCATAATCCACATCGCTGGGAAACAGCTTCAGGCCGTCAGCCACAAACTTGTACAAAGCCGCAATTCCCATGCCCGCAAATACAACGCCTGCCTTGGAACCGCCCTGCTCTCCTGCAATCAGCACCTCGGCGCACGCCTGGCCCTCCGGGTAAGGAAGAACCCCATGTTCCTTGACAATCAGCGCCTGGCGCAGAGGAATCATAAACAGCACACCCAGCACGCCTCCGCACAGCGCAATCAGCGCAATCTCCACCAGGGAAGGCGCGCCCTCTCCCCAGTCGCTCATCCACATAAACAGAGCCGGCAGGGTAAAAATGGCTCCTGCCGCCACAGATTCACCGGCAGAACCAATGGTCTGCACCATGTTGTTCTCCAGAATGGAATCCCTTCTGAGGATGAACCGGATAACGCCCATGGAGATAACTGCCGCAGGTATGGACGCGGACACGGTCATACCCACGCGAAGCCCCAGATAAGCATTGGCGGCGCCAAACAGGACGGCCAGAAGGATACCCAGGATCACAGAAACCGCAGTGACTTCCGGAACCACCCTGTCAGCCGGTATAAATGGTTTAAAACCATTTTCATCTTTCATGTATCTATCGCTCCTTTCGTATTGGCCACATAAAAACCCGGTATTTTGGCTCTTACGTGAGATACAAGCCAATCCTGCCTGAACAGGACGGCTTGTATCTTATCCCCGTAATTATATCATCCGTCAGAAAAAATTTCCACAAGTTTTGTGAAAATGGTAAGAATTGCATTAATTTTTTATATTTTTCCATCATTTTCATTAAATAAAACGGCCACAAGCCCTTACAAAACAAAGCACTTTCTATGTTTTGCAGCTTGTGGCCGGAAAAAATTTCCGAAATCCATTATTTTTCACAATCAAACACAAGTCCCCAGGAGGCCCGTATATCGTCCATGAGGCCCAGGATATCCAGGGTGTCCTCTTTCTTAAGCACATCGCTGGTGGACATGCCCAGACGGACGCACCGGTTCACCTCCTGTATCTGATACTCAAAGCCGTTTACCTCAAAGGGAAAGTCCAGAACATATTCCTCTCCATTCATGGGACGGATGACCATTCGGTCCGCCTTCTGGTAATCCGGCAGGTAAATAGAGCCTTCTGAGCCGAACACAAGGGCTTCCCTTGGCATATCCATGCCGATGGCTGCGGTGGCCGCCGCCCTGGAGCCGCCCGGATACCGCAGAAGAACCGTGCTGTAATCGTCCGTACCGAATTCATTCAGATGATACTCCGATGTAATATGTTCCGGCTGCGCATCTCCCATGACCATGCGCAGAAATCCCAGGTTATAGATTCCCACGTCCAGGAGACCGCCTCCGCCCCGCCAGGCATAAAACTTACGCGCCTACCAGGCCCCTACGGCCACGAAACCGAAATCACATCTGGCAAATCCCACCTGGCTGATGCCCCCCTGGTTTATCAGCTCCTGCATCTTTTTCAGGGCCGGAAGATGGCGGATCCAGAACGCCTCCATGATAAACAGGCCGCGCTCCTCTGCCGCCGCGAAAAGCCGTTCCCCGTCCTTCACATTGGTGGTAAAGGGCTTTTCACACAGCACGTGCTTTCCCGCTTCCAGACATGCCATACAGTTCTCATAATGCATGTTGTTTGGAGTTGCCACATAGACCGCGTCCACCTTTTCGTCCCTGAGAAGTTCCTCATAAGAGCCGTAAGCCCTTGGAATGCCGTATTTCTTTCCAAACGCCTCCGCCTTCTCCCTGGATCGGGAACCGCAGGCCGCCAATCGGTCCTTCCCCTTCATTCCGTTTACTGTGTCAGCGAACTTTGCCGCTATGGTTCCGGTTGCCAATATTGCCCAATTCATTTGCAATGCCTCCAACTGTTTTATTTATATAACTTTTTATTTGTACAACTTTTTATTTATTTTGCTTCATCTTATGCTTCTTCCTGTACATGTAAGCATCCGCCCTGGCCAGCGTACTTTCCAGGCTCACATCCTTACCCGGGTCAAAAAAGGCATAGCCTGCCGCAATGCCTGCCGGAAATACATTCCCCTGGCTGTAAGCCTTCACGGCCCTCTCCATGGCCAGAATACCATGAGCCGCCTGCTCCTGTCCCCAGCCGTCTAACTGGACCACAAACTCATCTCCTCCGATGCGGAACAGGGGCGCCCCCGGAAATGCTTCCCGTATAATGTCAGCGGACCTGCGGATGTATTCATCCCCCCTGTCATGGCCGAAGCGGTCATTGACCCCCTTTAAGTCATTGAGGTCGCACATGAGAAAACCGCTGCCCGGTATCTCCTCGGGATGGCTGTTCTTGTGCTGCATCATATGCTCGTATGCCAGCCGGTTTCCAACGCCCGTGAGTCCGTCCCGGTCACGCTCCACCCTCAGCGCCTTGGTCTCAAGGATTTCATCGGTCACATCCTCCACCACGCAGCGGATTGGATGGACTGCTGTTTTACATGTTATCTTAATCCATCTGGTTCCTTCTGCGTCATCCATCTTCACCATACCGGGCCCTCCGTCCCGGTATGGGACAAGTCCCTTCAGGAAACGTATGAATTCATCCTTATTCCTGGAAAACAGGTGTTCCTGCTCCTTTATAAGCCGAAAAAGCCTGGGTATCTGGCTGGTCATAATCACCTTGGATGACCGCCCGGATATCTCAAAGGCGCCTACCGGAAGTTCCGACAGTTCCATGAGCTTGGCATGCCTTGTAAACCACTGGCTGGTAAACACGGCGATGATAAGGCCGGCTGCCAGGGAAAGGACCAGGGAATACTCCAGAATCTGGCCGATCCTGCGGGGAAACTGCAAAAGCACCGGCTCCTCCATAAGGCCGATCAGGTACCACTCATCCCCCTCAAACGGGGTATTGTGGTAGTACATTCCCATCTGGTTCACGCAGGCACTAATTTTCCTGCCGTCCCGGCCGGAACTGTCCCGGTTCATCAGAGTATAGATTGAGTTTTTCTTGTCCTTAAGTTCCATCTTAAGCTTGTGGCCGTTTCCCACCAGCTGTCTCTGGAGGGCGCCGTAAGTGACCGCTGTCTCCATCTCCTTCTGCCGGGACCGGTATCCTATGATATAGCCGTAGGAATCACCTGTCTGAAGTTCGGACGCGGGAAGGAACCGGTACAGATAGCTCACGGATACCTCCATGCCGAATACAGCCAGCACCCTGCCGTCCTGGCCGAACAGGGGAACGGAATAGGTAATCACATCCTCATCCCCCTCATTGACCTGAAATGGAGGGCTCCAGTATCCCAGCCATTTGGAACGCCCGTTTTCAATAGCCGCGCTCCAGGGCTTCTGGAAAAAATCCCGGTTTTCCTCATTTACCTCCAGCCGGAAGTTCCAGTTGGCCGTGGTGGAAATTTTCATTTTTTCGGCTACGTTCCAGGGGCCGATGAGCATATACAGATTTTCATTCTTGCTGCTGTTGCGGTCCGGATTGTTATTCCTGAAATACAGGACGGCCAGGGAGCCGTCTGATTCCCCCTCGTCCGGCAGTATCAGGAAGGCGCCTGTGGTCTTTGTGTCATACAGGGCATCCAGTACCTCAGGTGCCAGCGCCTCCAGCACGCGGTCCGGCTGTCCCCGGTATTCCAACCCATCAGGGCTGTCAAAATAACGGCTTATGGTATCCGTATAATGGTCGAAATTAGTCCACACATTCTTCATCTGGTTTTCCAGATTATTCCTGCGTCCCTTTACCTTTTCCGCAAATATACGGTACTGGTTGGCTTCTGCCTGCTCCATGACTCCCCCTGCCACCATAAAGGACACCAGAAGAACGCTCTGCAGTACCAGTGATACCACAAATGCTATGGTCAGCTTAAATGCTATGGATTTACTTCTGAATTTTCTGTCCATCTGTCTTACCAGCCATTTCCTGTAGGAGTGTTTCATACCAAAGGTCAAAATGCTCCCCGTCCAGCAATTCCCTTTCCACAGACTCCCTGCTCTCGCCTTTTTCCATCCGCTGCTTCAGGGATTCCAAATCCGCATTCACACGGTTCTCCAGCGATACGGAAAATATCTGGTCCATATCATAAGAACCCCGGAAGGTTTCGCGGACATAGACATTGTGATTTTCCAGGGCTTTAAGAGAGGTGCGGATGCTCTGCTCCACGGCCTGGGCATTGTCCTGGCTTTCCACATGGTCCACCAGGCCTGATACGGATTTAAGCGCCTTCTCCTGTACGGGCAGATATCCCGTACCCACTGCAAAGCGTATATTCTGCTCCGGCTCAGTGAACCATTTAAGAAACCGGACCGCGGCCTCCTTATGGCTCTCATCCGAGGCAAATACAGCCATGTTGGCCCCTCTCTGTCCCATATAAGGCGTATCGCCCCTAAATACCGGATAGGCATAGCTTCTGCAGGAGATGGGATGGGACTGCTTCTCATCCTCAATCACCACCTGAGGGAAAAATCCCGCGCCCGCTGAAGAACCGATATAGGCCATCAGCCGCCCGCTTTTAATGCCGTCCTGGTTGTAGGTTCTGCTCTCGTACCAGCCCTTTATATGGGGCACATAGTACGCATCCCACACCCGCCTGGCCGTATCCCTGGAATAATGGAATGCAGGACCATCCTGTGTCCGGCAAAATCCCTCCCCCAGCTGGGCGGCTGACAGCGCGGCAAAATCATTGAAGGCATTCATGCCCAGAAAGGGACTTCCCCCGGACCATTCATAGTACAGGCCGGCAGCCTGCGCCAGTCCCTCCCAGGTCTTAAGCATCTCCTTGTCCACGCCGGTGTCACCGGCAAATGCTTCCCAATCCGTTTCATTGAGATAAAGAATCTCCGTGGATTTTGCCACCGGAATCATACGGTGAATGCCGTCCCCCTCCCAGATTCCCTCCTTCAAAAATTCAGGCCGGTACGCTTCCAGCTCTTCCTGCGAAAAATAGTCATCCAGATGGACCAGGGGCACTATCCCGTCCAGCCTGTAGGCGCTGTCCGGATAGGCTGTGAATATATCCGGCAGCGGGTCCGAGCCTATGACATGGCTGGCGGACGCGTACAGCACGTCATCCAGCTCATTGCTGGAGCCGTATCCCACAGGTTCCACTATGATTCCCTGGTCCATGCCGACCGTCTCGTTAAATTCCATCACCAGGTCGTCAAACACGCTCTTGGCCACTGCGTTATAGGAATGCCAGAGCACTACCACCACCGGCATTCCCTTCTCTTCCTTTTTCCCATACCCGGCCACGCATCCGCTGATCCCCAAAACAGCGGCCATGACAGCCGCCAGCATATGTACAAATGATCTGCGATTCATAATCAATTTCCTCCCCATCTTAATCTTAAGTATAACACGCGGGACAGCCTGCTGTCTATTCTGTATGTATGAAAAGCCAATGTCCGAAAGAAAAGACAGGACCCCATGGCCCTGCCTTGTTCCCTTTATGCCTCTCTGCCTGAATGTGAGTAAAATGTAATCAGATACAGACCACACAACCCTACCAGCGCATAGATGATCCTGGTCACCCAGGAGGCTGTTCCGAAAATCCATGAAACCAGGTTGAAATTAAAGAATCCTACCAGCCCCCAGTTCACAGCCCCAATCAGGGCAATTGTAAGAGCGGTATAATCCAATGCCTTATTACCCATTGCATGCTACCTCCTTGTCATGCGCATTTCGTGCCTGTTTTCCAGACACATATGCAGCTTGCTATACGCTGGTAGTATGTACCGGTTTGTGGAATTCCATACATTTTTTGCTTTTTTATCACGATTCCTGTTTTCCGGCCGACGGCGGCGCTTGTGCCGGCGGTTCCTGGTTATCCTCCCCGGCCGCCTCTCTCATCTGCCGCATTACCTCCTCCGGAAGGATGTCGTACAGACGGTTCCGCTTAAGAGGGGGGCTGTTCCAGATATTCTTCCCTCAGCATGCCGTTTACCCGGTCCAGCTCCACCTTAAGCTCCCTGGCCGATATCAGGCGGCATCCCTGCCCCAGGATGATGACCTGCTCCACTCCGTCCGAGGTTGCCACGGACACATCGAACCTGCGGGCATTTTCGTGGGCAAACTTCTCTATATACTGGTCCGCTGTCTCGGCTTCCTTTGTATAGACCACCTGGATATTGTGGTATTGGGTAACCTCCGTCACATGGCCCGCCACGCGGTAGGCGTCAAACACCACCATGAGGCAGCACCTGCGTATGGCCTGATAGTTGCAGAGCAGATCCATGAGCCGTCCCCTGGCTCCGTCCATGTTATCCCGGGCCAGCTCCCGCAGTTCCTCCCAGGCAAAGATGATATTGTAACCGTCCACCAGCAGATATTCCTGCCTGGGCTCCTGCTTCTGGTAGGTGCGGGTCACCGGTCCGCTATAGGTCACGGCGTTCCTGCCTGCCGGGCTCCTGCTTCCCCGGCCCTTTCCGGGGTATCCTCTGCGCGTTGGCTTATCCCGGCTGTTGGAATAAAAGGTGCGCTCCAGTATGGCGTCAATCTCATCCGTGCCCAGCCATGGTTCCGCCTGTTCCCCCTGTCCGGCAGAGGATTTACCCGGATTCCTGCAAAAAGCCAAATCCCCTTCTCCGTCTCTTTCCTCCCCATCCGGGGATTCTATTACAAGACCGCTGTCCACATGCATATACTCCTTCACCCGGTCCCAGCTCACCATGAATCCGGCCCCATGGGCGCAGAACACGGAGCCGGTGGGATTCTCCGTATCTCTCTCCGGATCATAGCCGGTCTGCTCGATGATCTCCCGGCTGTTATGGCAGGGCTCGTATCCCTTGAGCGTACATGCCAGCCGCCCCTGTCCCCTGGTGTACGCCATGACCTCTGACTGATACCCACGCATGGAGGCAACCGGCGCCTGTCCCGTGAGAACAGCCTGTCCCTGCCTGTTTTCCTCGATGACACATGTCCCGCACCGCTTCTCAATATCGGTCATGGCGCGCCCGATGGACGCCTCAGGCACTTCCAGCCGGAAGGTATACCACGGTTCCAAGAGGATACAAGGCGCCTCCATAAGCCCCTGGCGCAGGGCCCGGTAGGTGGCCTGCCTGAAATCCCCGCCCTCCGTATGCTTGTTATGGGCCCTGCCCGCCACAAGGGTGATTTTCATATCTGTTATGGCTGCTCCGGTCAGCACCCCCCGGTGCACCTTCTCTTCCAGGTGGGTCAGCACCAGGCGCTGCCAGTTCCTGTCCAGTTCATCCTCGCTGCACCTTGTCTCGAACTGGAGTCCGCTTCCCCGTTCTCCCGGTTCCATCAGCAGATGGACCTCCGCATAGTGGCGCAGGGGTTCAAAATGTCCCACCCCCTCCACGGCGCCCGCGATTGTCTCCTTATAGACAATATTCCCTGTGCCAAATTCGGCCCGGACTCCAAAACGTTCTTCAATCAGGCTCTTTAGCACCTCAATCTGCACTTCTCCCATAAGCTGCATGGATATCTCTTTCAGCTCCTCATTCCATACCACCCGCAGCAGCGGATCCTCCTCCTCCAACTGGCGGAACTTGGGCAGCATAGCAGCCCCGTCGCAGCCCTCCGGCAGTTTTACCTGGTAATTGAGCACAGGTTCCAGCACCGGAAGCATGGAATCCTTCCCTGCTCCCAGTCCCTGCCCCGGATAGGTCCTGGTAAGGCCGGAAACAGCGCAGATGGTGCCTGCCTCCGCCTCAGGCACAGCCTCGTACCGGTCCCCGGAATATACGCGGATCTGGTTCACTTTTTCCTGCCATGCTTCGGACGGCTTTTCGGTAATCCCGCCGGATATGGTTCCCTTCACCTTAAGGCTTCCGCCTGTAATCTTTAAGTGGGTCAGACGGTTTCCCTGGTCGTCCCTGGAAATCTTGTACACCTTTGCCTCAAACTCCCGGGGATATTCCGGCGCCAGGGCCCATCTGCGGATTCCATCCAACAGCTCCTCCACCCCGGTGAGTTTAAGGGCGGAGCCAAAGAAACACGGAAAAAGCCTGCGTTCCTTAATCAGCCGGCGGATCGCATCCTCCTCCACTTCCCCGGTCTCCAGATACCGCTCCAAAAGCGCCTCGTCACACATGGCAGCGTGTTCCATGAATTCCTCTGTCCCCACTCCGGCAAAATCCACACATCCGTCGTCCAGGCGCTTTTGCAGCTCCCTCATACGCTGCTCCCAGTCCGTGCCGGGCTGGTCCATTTTATTGACAAAGAGGAATACGGGTATCCTGTATTTAGCCAGCAGACGCCACAGGGTTATGGTATGGCTCTGCACTCCGTCCGCGCCGCTTATAACCAGAACCGCATAATCCAGCACCTGGAGCGTCCTCTCCATTTCCGCGGAAAAATCCACATGGCCCGGCGTGTCTAACAGCGTCATGGGCATTTCCTCCCATGTCAGGGCCGCCTGCTTTGAGAAAATGGTGATGCCCCTGGCTCTCTCCAGGGCATAGGTATCCAGGAATGCGTCCCTGTTGTCCACCCTTCCCATCTTCCGTATGGTTCCCGCCAGATACAGAAGCGCTTCCGATAATGTCGTTTTCCCGGCATCCACATGGGCCAGAATTCCAAGTACCATTGATTTCATATCCTGTCTCTCTTCCTGCTGTCTTGTCTCCCTTAACATGGCCGTACATCCACCGTGTTGTCGTTAAGGGTGGTGGCTGCTCCTATATCGGACAGCCGCTCATGGTGGAGGGCGTTGACCAGAAGCCCGTCTTTTGTAAAGGTCCTGTGGTAAACGCCGCCGGCCGCAACCGTTCCTTCGGCCACCATAGGCGTGATGTTGGCGGTAAACTCCACCTCCGCCAGCTCATTGAAGGCTGTAACGCGGCTGCCGGCCACGATGTTTCTCGCCGCCGCGTCTCTTGGATGGATCATCAGCGTCATGGGGCCGCGGCCTGAGCTTAAGTCCTCCCTGTCCATAAAGACCGAATTCAGCGTATACACGCTGGGCACTGCCACCAGCCGCAGGGGGTATGCTCCCCCATGGCTTTTCATATACCTTGGCATGGCCTCCTCCAGGTTTTCATTATAAATCATCATTTTGCCGGAAGGCGTCCTGAAGCTTCCATGGTCTGCAAAGGCCGTGGATATGACTCCCCCTTCCCTCAACACGCGCCATTCCTCCTCTGAGATACGGGCTAATCCCTCCATGGGATGGGCCAGCAGCTCCTCAACCATTTCTTCCTCTGTCCTCTTAAAGTATTCCTCCTCATATCCCATGGCCCGGGCCAGCAGGCGGAAGGTGTTCCAGTTGCTCTTACTCTGCCCTGCCGGCTCGATGATTTTTCCGGCTGTCCCGAAGGTACAGTATCCGTACGCCGTGTACACATCGGTCTGCTCCACGAAAAATGCGGCGGGCAGAAGGATGTCCGCGTACATGGCCGTATCTGTCATAAACCGCTCATGGACCACCGTGAACAAATCAGGGCGCATAAGGCCCTCCAGGATTCCCTTCTGGCAGCAGACAGAGGCCACCGGATTGCCTCCGTAGACGTAAAAGCTGCGTACGGGCTTCTCTCCCCTGCTTCCTGTGAGGGCAGAGGCAATCTCATTGATATTCACCATGCGCCCCGCTTTCTTCCTGAAATCCGGCCTGGTGACCAGCCGGTTGTCCACATAAGGGCCCGCCCCCGGATTACAGCCGCACAAACCGCCCCCAGGACGCCCCCACGCGCCTGTATAAGCG
>JAJQEA010000193.1 GCA_021201905.1 Clostridia bacterium | reverse complement strand
AGGGCTCCACATGGATGCCCACCTGCCGGCCTACAGGAAACATATCGGTGGAATGCACCAGCCACTCGAAACCGTCCGGGGTGGTCACCTCCATCTCATAGTGGACGCCCTTGAAAATCAGGTGGGTCACAACACCCTGGAGGGTGCCGTCCTCAGGCTTTACAAGGTCAATGTCCTCAGGCCGGATGACCACATCCACAGGCTTATTATTGCCAAAACCCTTGTCAACACATGCAAAGCGGGCGCCAAAGATTTCTACCAGTTCGTCCCGGATCATGGTTCCGGGCACAATATTGCTCTCGCCGATGAAGTCGGCCACGAACGCATTTTCAGGCTCATTGTAAATCTGTTCAGGAGAACCCATCTGCTGGATATATCCCTGGTTCATGACCACGATGGTGTCAGACATGGTCAGGGCTTCCTCCTGGTCGTGGGTCACATAGATAAAGGTGATGCCCAGCTCATTCTTAAGGCGTATCAGCTCGTACTGCATATCCTGGCGCAGCTTTAAATCCAGGGCTCCAAGGGGTTCGTCAAGAAGCAGCACCCTGGGTTCGTTGACAATGGCCCGGGCAATGGCGATACGCTGCTGCTGGCCGCCGGATAAGGAGTCCACGGTCCGGTTCTCATAGCCGGGCAGGTTCACTAACTTCAGGGCGTATTTGATTTTATCGTCAATATAGGCTTTTGGCTTGTTCTTGATCTTTAAGCCAAAGGCAATATTTTCCGCGATGTTCATGTGGGGAAACAGTGCATACTTCTGGAATACGGTATTTAACGGGCGTTTGTTAGGTGGAATCATGGAGATGTCCTGTCCGCCGAAGATTACCTTTCCTGTGTCAGGGGTGGTGAAGCCACCTAATATACGCAGGGTAGTGGTCTTGCCGCAGCCGCTGGGGCCAAGGAGGGTGACGAAGCTGTTCTCCCTGATGGAAAGGTTCAGGTCGTCCAGGACCAGCTCGCCGTCGAAACTTTTTGATATGTGCTGTAAATCAATGAAAGGCTGGCTCATGATAATCAAATTCTCCTTTATCTTAATGTGATTAAAAACTTGGCGGCGAGCTCACCCACAGAAGAAGGGCCCCGTTCTTGCTTGTCAGGTAATGTTTCTTATCCGGCGTGAAGTAGAAGGATTCACCTTTTTTTGCCTTGTATGTCTTGCTGCCTATGTGGATGGATATGCTTCCCTGGAGCACGTATCCGAATTCCTCCCCTTCATGGGGATTATCAGGATAGGTGGACCCTCCGGCCTTTAAGGTGAGGAGGATGGGCTCCATCACATTCTTCTGGGCATTGGGGATAATCCATTTGATTTCATTATTTAAGTCTGTATCGATTTTCTCAAAATAATCCTGTTTGCCAAATACTACCTGTTCATCCGGCGTCTCATTGAAGAATTCGCCGATGGTGGTGCCCAGGCATTGCAGAATGTCCATCAGGGTGGCTATGGACGGAGACGTCAGGTCGCGTTCCAGCTGGGAAATGAATCCCTTGGAAAGCTCGGCCCGGTCAGCCAGCTCTTCCTGGGTCAGACCCTTTAACACCCGCAGTTCCTTTAGTTTACTTCCGATTTCCATGGAGCTCCTCCCTGTCTCGCGTTTCTGAACAAAAAGTTTACAAATACTAACTGACTATAAAAATAAGCAAAAAGTTTAGTAATAATAAACAAGCGCGAATTTCATTATACATTAAATCAGTGGTATGTCAATACCTTTTTGAAAGATTTGGCAGATAAGTTCGGGGACATGTTTGGAGGTGAACAGCGGGGGGACAATTTCACAAACTTCCAGTTAACAAATTCACAAATTTATGATATGATGTTTTTAGTCTAAATTGAAATAAAAACCGACGTAAATCAGGGAGGTACAGACAGGTATGAGCGGAAAATATATGGCATATGTAGGATCCTATTCCTACACCGGAAAAGCAAAGGGAATTACAGTGTATGACGTGGATGTGGAAAACGGGACATTTAGGGAGAGGTGTGAGATGGAAGTGGACAACTCCTCCTATGTCATCGCTTCCAGCGACGGGAAAACCCTGTACTCCATCGCGGACGAGGGGGTTGTATCCTTCCGGATCCTGCAGAACGGAAGCCTTGCAAGACTGAACAGCGCTCCCATCCGCGGCATGAGGGGCTGCCACCTGTGTACTGATATGGAAGATAAATATGTGTTTGTCTCAGGCTACCATGACGGCAAGATCACGGTTCTGAGCCTTAACAAGGACGGTTCCGTTGGGCAGATTGTGGACGAGGTGTTCAACAAGGGATACGGCAGCGTGGCTGAGCGCAACTTCCGCTCCCATGTGACCTGTACCAGAAGGATGCCCGACGGCCGGTATGTTCTGTCTGTGGACAACGGAACAGACCAGGTCAAGGTATACCGTTTCAACGACAAGGATAAGAGACTGTTCCAGGTGGACGCCATCCACTGCGACCTGGAGTCGGCTCCCAGACATTTCCGCTACAGCTCCGACGGACGGTTCCTCTATCTGATGCATGAGCTGCAGAATGTAATCTGCGTTTATTCCTATGAAACAGGCGACAGGGCGCCTGTGATTGAAAAAATACAGACCATTTCCACCACCTCCACCAAGAATCCGGGCAATCTGACGGCGGCCTGCGCCATGAGGCTGTCTCCGGATGAGAAATACATTTACTGCACCAACGCAGGAGAAAATACAGTGAGCATCTACAGCAGGGACGAGAAATCAGGACTTCTCACCATGATTTGCTGCCTGCCTGTCAGCGGGGAATATCCAAAGGATGTGGCTGTATTCCCGGACCAGAAGCACATCGCGTCCATCAACCACGACAGCGGCAGCATCAGCTTCTTTGAGGTGGATTATGAGAAGGGTCTCATCGTTATGTGCGGACGCAGCGTCATGGTGAACGAGCCAAACTGCTGCGCCATTGCAAAGATTGGAAATTAGGCTCATAAGGCAGTTGGGCCATTGATACAGGAGAACAGGAGACAGCATATGGCAGGATCTACATTGGGAACAATATTGAGAGTGACGACCTGGGGGGAATCCCATGGAAAGGGAATCGGCGTGGTGGTGGACGGCTGCCCGGCCGGACTGCCTCTGGAGGAAGGGGACATCCAGTCCTATGTGAACCGGAGAAAGCCGGGCCAGAGCAAGTTTACCACGGCCAGACAGGAAGGGGACCAGGTGGAAATCCTGTCCGGCGTGTTCGGGGGAAGGACCACAGGAACTCCCATCGCGCTGGAGGTGCGCAATACGGACCAGCGTTCCCATGATTACAGCAATATTATGGACATTTACCGTCCCGGCCATGCAGATTACACCTTTGACCAGAAATATGGATTCCGGGATTACAGGGGCGGCGGGCGGTCCTCAGGCAGGGAAACCATTGCCAGGGTGGCGGCGGGAGCCATTGCCTGCAAGCTTTTGGAGAGCCTGGGAATCACGGTCAGGGCCTATACGTGTGAGGTGGGCGGAATCGGTATTTCCCGGGAGCGCTTTGACCTGGAGGAGATGTGGAATAACAGGCTGTACATGCCGGATGCCCAGGCGGCGGCCCGAGCAGAGGCCCGTCTGGAGGAGCTGATGGCCGGGAAGGACTCCTGCGGGGGCGTGGTGGAATGCATCATCCGCGGTATGCCTGCCGGGGCAGGAGAACCAGTCTTTGAGAAGCTGGATGCCAACCTGGCGAAGGCCATGCTGTCCATTGGCGCGGTCAAGGGATTTGAGATAGGAGACGGCTTTGCTGCCTCCAGGGCGCGGGGGTCTGAGAATAATGACGGATTCGGCATATCCCATAAGGCGGAGGACGGCAGCCTGTATTTAAACGGCAGGATTGGAAAGCAGACCAACCACTCAGGAGGCACACTGGGAGGAATCAGCGATGGAAGCGATATCGTGATGCAGGCAGCGTTTAAGCCCACGCCCTCCATTGCGCAGCCCCAGCACACCGTGAACAAAAAGGGTGAGGAGACCGTGGTGGAGATAAAGGGCCGCCATGACCCCATCATTGTGCCAAGGGCCGTGGTGGTGGTGGAAGCCATGGCCGCATTGACGGCGGCCGACATGCTGCTGCTGTCCATGACATCCAGGCTGGACCGGGTGCAGGCCTTCTTTGGGCAGGACAGGGTATAAAAGACCAGACATAAGACAGGGAATGGATAAAAGGAGAAGAGGAATCATGAAGATTGCAATTGGTAACGACCATACAGCCATTGAGCTTAAGAACATTATCAAGGAGTTTGTGGAAGGAAAGGGCTATGAGGTCATTGACCTGGGGACCAACTCCACGGAGAGCTGCGACTATCCCATATACGGCGAAAAGGTGGGACGGGCCGTGGCCGATGGCCAGGCTGACCTGGGAATCGCCATCTGCGGCACCGGCGTGGGCATCTCTCTGGCAGCCAACAAGGTAAAGGGAATCCGGGCCTGCGTGTGCAGCGAGCCTTACACCGCGAAGCTGTCCAGGGTGCACAACAACTCCAACGTACTTGCCTTTGGCGCCAGGGTCGTGGGCAGCGAGCTGGCCAAGATGATAACAGAGGCATGGCTGGACGCTGAGTTTGAGGGCGGAAGGCATGAGCGCAGGGTAAATATGATTATGGAGATTGAGAACCGGTAAGACGGCTTCCTTTCTATAAGAAGAAGTGTTGAGAGATGCTTCATGATTATAGAAAGGAAGTCATTTTTTATGATGTTCTGACCGGATGGAACACCGGAAGCTGAAGCAATAAAATATCAGTAGTTCCAGGGAGTGACTAACAGGTCACGGATATGCACATTGGCGGGGGTGGACAGAAGGTAGGCGGCGATGTCAGCGATGTCCTGGGGACGCAGCATACGGGCCATGAGCGAGGAATCCGGCGGTGTGATTTTATGGGACCAGATGGTGGTCGCCACGGGGCCGGGACTGATGGAGGAGACGCGTATACCTGTGCCGCGGCACTCTTCTATCAATGTGTCAGTCATGGCCTTGGCGGCATATTTGGAAGAGGAATAGGGGGCATTGCCAGCTCCAGCGGCATGGGAGGCGGTGGAGAGGATGTTGATGATATAGCCTGCCTCCTGTTTTTTCATGATGGGAAGAACTGCCTGGGTGACCCAAAACAGACCGTCCGTGTTGGTGTGCATGATGCGCAGGTACTCTTCCTCATCTACTTCCTCAAAGGGGCTGGGAGCATGCATGCTGCAGCCTGCGCAGTTGAGGAGCACGCCGATGCTTCCCAGTTTTTTGGATGCCTGTTTGACTGCTTCGTGTACAGAGTCACTGCGGGTGACGTCGCAGGGGATGGCGAAAATGTTCCCTGTCCCTAATCCGGGGGTACTGTTATTTACCGGGGATGTTTGGGGTGTTTGCGTGTCCCGGATGGCCTTTACGGCGGCGGTCAGTTTGTCCTCACTGCGGGATATCAGGCATACGGAGTAGCCTGAACCATGGAGTTTCATGGCGCAGGCCAGACCGATACCTTCGCTGCCTCCGGTAATCAGAGCTGTTTTATGGTTCAACATATTTATCCTTTCTGCGGGAAAGCTCCTGTCACAGGATTCCCTTCATGTATTCCATGAAATGGGGAAGGGCTGTATCTGCATCCTGTATTTCAGGATGCCAGTGTTTTTCCCACTCAAAGCACAGGTATTGGTCATAACCTGCGTTCTTTAACAGGGAGACAGCCTGACGGATGGGGACGGTTCCCTCTCCGGGCAGGGCGATGTCGAAGCCGCTCTTTGAGTAGGCGGCGGAATCCTTGATGTGGACATGGCGCACATAGGGAAGAAGGGCTTGGCAGGTGTATTCCATAGATTCACCAAACCGGTAGGGGTGGAGGATGTCCCAGATTACCCCTGCTTTTCCCTCCACTCCTTTTAGCAGGGGGAGGAGGGCGCTGCTGGTGCTGAAGTCGTCATGGGTTTCAAACAGCAGTTTAACACCGTAGGAAGCCGCAATCTGTATGGCTTTACGGTAACCTTCTATATCACGGTCCAGGACCTCGTCATATGTCTGGCCCTCCGGGATTGGTCCGCCGAATACACGCAGATAGGGACAGTCAAGTCCCTTTGCAATGGCGCTGAATTTTCTTATCAGGTCCAGCTGCTTTTCCCGGTTGCCCGGGTCCGGCCTGGCGAAGGATACGCTGGTTCCCACCACCAGAACCTCCAGTCCGGCCTGTTTAAACTTGCCCCATGTAGCGGCCAGGGCCTCCGGGGCAAAGTCCGGCAGTTCCCACAGATTAATGGTATTTTGGATGGTTCTTAATTCCACTCCTTCAAAACCGTAGCGCACGGCCATACGGACCAGGGAATCCACGTCGCAGGAGGGGCAGGACAGGGAGCTGAATGCTAATTTCATGGCTTATACCTCGAAAAGTGAAACACGGTCAATGAGTTCAACGGTGATTCCGTCCGGATCCTTGACGTTGCATACATAGCCGTTGTTGGTAGCCGGGACACGGGGCTGGGTCAGGATTTCCACCCCCTGGGCTGCCAGACGCTCAGCCATGGCTCTTGTGTCGGTGACGCGCAGCGCCAGGTGTCCCATTATCGGTCCCTGGTGGGGTGTCTCGTTGTGCAGCAGTTCCAGGATATTGCGCCCCATATTCATGTATACCATGTCGAATTTGCGATCTTCAAAATGGTAGTTCTGGAGCATGGACATTCCCATATCATTGATGTAAAAATCAATTCCGGCCTGAAGCTTGTCTGCAACGATAGAAGCGTGGTCAAAGTCCAGGACTTCTGTGGCAGGCTCCCAGCCATCTTCTGAAAAGGATTCCAGACGTTCAATCAGTTCCACATTGGCTCCGTTGGGATCCTTTAAGAAGGCAATCTTTCCGCCGCCGGACCCGGCGCGCTTGGGCATTACATGGAAAACATAGCCCTTCTGGATTAATTCCGAAGCGGCTTTTTCTATGTCATCCACCATGTAGGCGATATGTGCGATTCCGTATTCCGTATTCACGTCCGGGTTCAGGGGGCTCAGAAACTCAATCATCTGAGTTCCGATCTGGACATAGGCAGCAATGGTGTGGGAGGCCGGGATATAGAGTCCCCTCATGATTCTGGCACCAAAGTGCCTGGAGTAAAATTCCAGTGTTTTCTGAAGGTCCCTTACATTGACTCCGATGTGATTAAATTCTTTTACCATAGTTGTATTCTCCTATTCTTTATTTTTATAAGCTGTCTGCCTATAAATTACAATTGGATGATAATGACAGTGGTTTTAGCCGGCTGCCAAAAGAAAAATAAAAAAATGTATAAAATATATTGACAAGATTTGAAAAGTCTGTTTATAATAAACATATCAGATTAGTATTAACGTTAATACAAACCCTGTAATTGTATTATAATCATTCTTCTAAATATTTGTCAATATTTATTTTAAATTTAGCAAAATCCGCAAAAAATGCGATTAACAAACCGGTTTGGTTTTGCTATAATAGTATTATCGATAATACAACGAAATTAGGAGAATGGAAGTGGAAGTATGTATGAGGTAACATTAAAAGATATTGCGGAAGTAGTGGGGTGTTCTGTTAATACGGTATCCCTGGCACTGAAAAACAGTCCAAGGATCAGCGAAGCAACCAGAAACAAGATACAAAAAGCGGCAAAGGATATGAACTACGCGTCCAACAACATGGCGCGTGCCCTGGTTCTCAAGAGAACCGGAACCATTGGCCTGATTATCCGTAATATTTCCAGCCTGCTTCTGACGTCGGAGGCCCGGTACATAGAACAGTACCTGGAGCAGAATGGATATACGATGTATATGATAGCCAGCCACGACGATCTTGAGATGGAGGAGAAGGCTATTAATCTGATGCTCTCCAACAAGGTGGACGGTCTTATACTGAACACCAAGTATACGGACAACTTAAGCAGACTGGAAGGGCTCAGGGCCCAGGGCTTCCCGGTGATGCTTCTCTCCGGGTTTGAACCGGCTCCCAAGGTGGATGCGGTATATCCAAACCTGGTCAAGGGGGCGTACATTGCCACCAAGCATCTGATACAGATGGGGTACGGCCGGATTATCTTTGTGGCTGGCGCGGATGATGAGGCAGGAGTCAGAGACCCCAAGTATATGGGGTATGCCAAGGCACTGCGGGAGGCTGGAATCGAACCGTCCGGGGATATGGTCTGCCGCCTGGGGTTCAATGATTTTAACATGATAGGAGACGAGGCACTTGGAAATCTTCTGCGCAAAGGCAAGACAGAGCAGGCATTTTTAGTCAACCAGGACGAGCTGGCCATACCGGTTATCAAATTCCTGGATAAAAATGGGGTTAAGGTGCCCCGGGATCTGGCTGTAGCCAGTCTGGACAACATCCGGTTTGCGGAGAGCGCCATGGTTCCACTTACCACGGTGGGGTATGATCTGCGGTATATTTCACATCACGCCATCGACATATTGTTGGAAATCATTCAGGGGACCCGTTCAGAAGATGATTGTGAGAGTATAGCGGCGGAGCCTGAGTTTTTCATCCGTGAATCCTGTGGTTATTATCAAAGCTAAAGTGAATATGATGGAGGTTTAACGATGAGGTTAATGAAAGAAAGGTTAATGAGGGCTGGGAGCGCAGTGTTGGCAGGTATTATGGTACTTGGTCTGGCCGGCTGCCAGGGGGGAACAGAATCAGGCAATTCATCCGCCGGGAAGGATGCGCAAACAGAGCAGGCCGGAAGCAGCCAGGCTCCGGCGGACGCGCCCCAGGATCTGACCATCTGGATGGGAAGCTGGTGGGAGGATCAGATTCCTGTGATTGTAGAGGCATATAAAGAGGTAAAGCCCAATGTAAACCTTACCATTGAAGCTCTCCCTGTCAATGGGTATGTGGATAAGGCAGTGACTACAATCCTGGGCGGCGGCGGCCCGGACATCCTGGCTGTGGACGTCACACAGATGGGAACACTGGTGGACAAGAACCTGCTGCTTCCATGGGATGACAAGATTCAGGATATGGATCTGTCTGATTTCGCGGCAGTCATAGAAGGCGGAAAGTTTGACGGTACCTATTACGGACTGCCATACCGTACAAGCAGCGCCATCATGTACTATAACAAGACCATGTTTGACGAGGCGGGAGTGGCCTATCCTGAGGAGGGCTGGACCTACGATGATATGCTGGAGATTGCAAAAAAACTGACAATCCCCGGAGAGCAGTACGGAGTGGGCATCGCGGCCAGCAACGCGGATCCGTCCAATGTGTTCATGACGTTGTCTCCTGTCATATGGTCCTACGGGGCTGATTTCCTGAATGAGGATCAGACGGAATGTACGCTCAATACACCTGAGGCAATTGAGGCGGTGCGTTTCTTTACCGGTCTCTACACAACAGAAAAGGTAACTCCTGAGGGTGTCATCAACTATACGATGACAAAGGATATCATGCCTCTGTTCATCGAGAACAAGGTTGGCATGATGATGGGCGGAGACCAGAACGCGGTTGAATTTGACACCAATTACCCGGACCTGAAGTATGGCTTTTGTGTACCTCCCAAATCTCCGGCCAGCTCAGGCAGATGGATGTTCACGGTTCCTGTTACAGCCAAGAACCCGGATGCCGCCTTTGACTTCGCAAAATGGTTCTTACAGCCGGAGGTGTTAGGCGAGCTGACAATCCGCATTCCCGCCAGAAAGGGAGCCACGGAGTATGGTATCTGGAATTCACCGCTGTACCAGACTGTGTTGGAGAGCGCCATGGTAGGACGCCTGAATCCCACCACGCCTGCCTGGACCGATATGCAGAAGATTATCATAGTTGAGCTGCAGAACATCATGCAGGGGGCAAAAACAGTTGAACAGGGCTGCGAGGATATGACGCGCCAGTGCAACGCGCTGCTTAAATAGGCGGCGCAGAGCGGCCAGGAGGAGGAGAATATGGGACGTAGGTTTCATGCAGTGCGCACCCCGGATATACAAAAGAAAAGGGCACGCACCGGAATGATGTTTGTGGCACCGTGTACGGTTGTGGTACTTCTGATGATGATTGTTCCTATTTTGCGCACTGTATCGTTCGCATTTTCGGAAGTAACCCTGCCTTCCTTTGACACCCGGTTTATCGGAACCGACAATTTTGAGAAAATCATTTCCCTGGAAGAATTCCCCACAATAGTGAAGAATACAGTTGTGTGGATTGTGGGAACCGTGATTCTCCGGGTGTCACTGGGGTTTTTGGCTGCATTTATCATGGACGGCCAGGGAAAGCCCATAAAGGCTGTGAGACTTCTGGCCCTGCTGCCCTGGACCGTACCAAGTATTGTGTCGGCTAATACATGGCGCTGGATGCTGCAAAGTGATTTCGGGCTGATCAATGGAATGTTTAAGAGCGTGGGGCTGGAGTCATGGGGCCGTCTGTGGCTGAGTACGGCGCAGACAGCGCTGCCGTCGGTGCTGGTGGCATATGCCTGGGCGGGATTTCCCTTTGTCATGATGATGATTCTGGCAGGGCTCCAGGGAATATCCGGGGAGATGTATGAGTCCAGCGCCATTGACGGGGCAAACCGGATTCAGCAGTTCTTTTACATCACCATTCCGTCCCTGCGCTCCGTAATCATCATGGTGGTGGTGCTGGAGGTAGTCAATGCAATTAACGCCTTTGACCTGTTATTTGTACTTACAGGCGGAGGTCCCGGAACATCCTCGGAAATCCTGGGCCTGCTGATATACCGCCTGGGCTTCACAAGATTTGATTTTGCAGGAGCGTCTGCGGCAAGCACGCTGCTGATTGGAGCGGCGCTGGTATGCTTTTTGTTCTACGCCCCCACGCAGATCCGCAAGAAGGGAAGGGATAATGGATGAAACGAAAAATAACGCTTACCGGCTTGATAAAGCTTGCCTTGATCCTTGTAATCTGCGCCTTTAGTGTATTTCCTATCCTGTGGTGCCTGAGCACGCCCTTAAAGCCTGAAAACCAGATTTACAGCATGCCGCCCAGATGGATACCGGAGACTATAACCCTGTCCCACTACGGACAGATCTTAAAGGACTCCAATATGCTCCACTATTTCAAAAATACCGTGATTCTGGCTACGGGAACCACGCTGATTACCATGGTGGTCAGCGTGCTGGCTGCCTACGGGTTTTCCCGGTATAAATTTACAGGCAGCAAGTGCCTCATATGGACCATTCTCTTTGCGCGAGTCATGCCCCGGGTGGCCGTTATCATACCATACTATATTATCCTCAAGGAATTAAAGATGATTAACACATACCGCGGCCTGATTCTTGTGTACCTGACCATCTGTCTCCCGGTGGCGGTGTGGATGTTAAAGGGGTAT
The DNA here is from genome assembly GCA_021201905.1 of Clostridia bacterium. Lineage (GTDB taxonomy): Bacteria > Bacillota > Clostridia > Lachnospirales > Lachnospiraceae > Enterocloster. The sequence continues at coordinate 10,637 of JAJQEA010000193.1, read as the reverse complement.
TTTGACAACCTGCCCATTGAGGTAGAGGAGGCGGCCGTGGTGGACGGCTGCTCCCCGTTCCGGGTGCTCATAGAGATTGTGATACCTATGTGCAAGCCCATTCTGGCAACCGTGGCAATGAATGCCTTTGTGCTCTCTTGGAACGAATTCCTGTTTGCCCTTACCATGACAGACGGCAAGGCCATGCGGCCCATTGCCGTGGGGCTGGCATTCTTTATAGACGAGATGGGCGTCCACTGGGGGCCTCTGATGGCAGCCTCCATACTGATGAGCGTGCCGGCGGTCATATTCTTCTCCCTGGCCCAGAATCAGATGGTAAAGGGACTGAGCGCAGGGGCGGTAAAGGGTTAATACCGCTCTGCGCAGCACTGGGCAGAGATCAGAAAATGGCTGCGGCCGGATAACAGGGAAAGGATTAAGAATATGAAAAAAGTTGTTATAGGCATCATTGGCAGCGGGTTTGCGGCTGAGCTGCACGCCTGTGCGTACCAGAAGGTGTGCGGGGTTGAGGTTGTGCTTAAAGCGGTGTCCTCGCTGGACCCTAAGGCAGGAGAGTTTGCAAAACGCTATGGAATTGCCGCGGTTTATGAAGACTATCATGAGATGCTTAAGGACCCGGAGATTGACATGGTTGACATCATCGCTCCCCCTGCCTCCATGGGTCCATGGTTATGGATGTGGTCAGGAGTAAAAAGCATGTTATCTGCGAAAAGCCCCTGACCGGATTTTTCGGAAAAGAGGGGGAGGATCTGGCAGGCAGCATTTCCAAAGCTGAGATGTACGAGGCGGTTAAGACGGAGCTGGATGAGCTGAGGCGCGTAGTGGAACAGTCGGGATGCCATTTTATGTATGCGGAGAACTATATATATACGCCGGCACTGCAGAAAAGCCTGGAGTTTCTGGATGCCCAGAAGGAGCGTATTCTGTTCATGCGGGCCGAGGAAAGCCACAACGGTTCCCATGCGCCTCACGCCGCATACTGGAAGATGAGCGGAGGGGGTTCCCTGATCCGCCAGGGCTGCCATCCCTTGTCGGCAGTTTTGCTTCTCAAGGAGCGGGAAGGCAGGAGACGGGGCCAGGATATCCGGGTCACCGGTGTGACCGCGGATATGGGAAATGTTAGCAATATGCTGTCACCGGAGGAGCACGGCTATATCGACGCCCATCCCGTGGATGTGGAAGATCTGGCCAACATGACCATTACTTTTTCCGACGGCAGCAAGGCGGTTGTCATGGCTGGGGACATGGTAGTGGGAGGCGTCAAGAACCTGGTGGAAATCTATACCAATAAAAGTGTCTACCACTGCAACATGGCCGCCACCGACGGATTGTATACATATCACAGCACCGGGGAAAACCTGGAGGATGTGTATGTGACAGAGAAGCTGGGAACAAAGACCGGCTGGCAGAAGGTATTTCTGGAAGAGGAAATTATGAGGGGCTATGTTGGGGAATTATAGGACTTTGTGGAATGCGCCGCATATGACAGACAGCCGCTTTCCAATTTTGCGCTGGCTTCCCGGACAATCGAACTTGTATACGCTGCCTACAGGTCTGCCTGGGAGGGAAGATGGGTTGCACTGGATCTATAAGGCCGTGGGGTATCACAGACAAAGAAGGCGCGCCCTGTCAACAGGGTACGCCTTTTTTCAAAGATTAATAATTCTCAACTTTCCTCTCAAAGTAAGCCTTCGGATGAGCACAGCAAGGACATACCTCAGGAGCTTCCAGTCCCTCATGGACGTATCCGCAGTTTCTGCACTTCCAGCCAAGAGGAGCATCGCCCTTGAACGTCTTGTCGTTCTTTAAGCTCTCTAACAGCTTGTTGTATCTTCTCTCATGTGCAGCCTCAACCTTGGCAACCAGTTCAAACTTAACAGCCAGCTCCTCGAAGCCTTCCTCCCGTGCTTCGCGGGCCATACGGGCATACATATCAGTCCACTCATAATTCTCGCCTGCTGCCACGTCAGCCAGATTCTCCTCAGGAGTGCCGATGCCGTGCAGTTCCTTGAACCACATCTTGGCATGCTCTTTTTCCTGGTCCGCGGTCTCCAGATATAAAGCGGACATCTGCTCATAGCCAGCTTTCTTGGCAGCGGATGCATAATAGGTGTACTTGTTGCGTGCTTGGGACTCGCCTGAAAATGCGTCCTTTAAGTTCTGCTCTGTTTTAGTTCCTGCGTATTTTGATGCCATAAATTGTACCTCACCTTTCTCTTTTGTTTCGTTTTTAACTACCTATAAACTATTGTATCCTGTTATTTACAGAAATTCAATCTAAAATTCAATAATTTCACAGCCATTCAGCGGTGCCAGATAAGAATACAGGCAGCCCTGGGGAGACCGCCTGCATTCCTGGTTTGGAGGGTAAAATTGATTCTATGTCAAATTAGCCGAAATATCTGTTTAACAGTCCTTCAAATGCCTTGCCGTGACGCGCCTCATCCTTGGCCATCTCATGAACGGTATCATGGATAGCGTCCAGGTTCAAAGCCTTTGCTCTCTTGGCCAGGTCGAACTTGCCGGCGGTAGCGCCGTTCTCAGCAGCCACTCTCATCTCCAGGTTCTTCTTGGTGGAGGAGGTGACAACCTCGCCTAACAGCTCGGCAAACTTGGCTGCGTGCTCTGCTTCCTCAAAAGCAGCCTCGGCCCAGTACATGCCAATCTCAGGATAGCCTTCTCTGTGGGCAACCCTTGACATGGCCAGGTACATGCCCACCTCGGAGCACTCGCCTTCAAAGTTGGCCCTTAAATCCATCATGATATCTTCAGGGGAGCCCTGAGCCACGCCAACCTCATGCTCGCATGCCCATGTCATTCCCTCGGAAGCCTGCTCCTTGAACTTGGAAGCCGGAACTCCGCACTGCGGACACTTCTCAGGTGCGTTCTCTCCCTCATAAACATAACCGCAAACTGTACATACCCATTTCTTCATAATCAATATTCTCCTTTTCCTTTTTATAATGATGGCCAGGAGCCGGACAGTGGATGTCCGGGCACCCTGACATGTTGTTGATATCAATAATAGTAATTATTACTGATATCAATATAAATCATTTAGGCTGGTTTGTCAATAGCTTTATCAACTTTTTTTTGTAAACAGCTGTTGCACCGTCCGTAGAACAGTACGTAGTGGCTGTCAATGATGCCTGGCGCATGTTCCTGGGCTTCTCTATTCAGGTCCTCCATGGCGCCTAATTCCATGTCGTAAACCTGATTACACTCGCTGCACACAAAATGGTAATGCTGACGGGTATCTCCATCAAAGTGAACAGCACCGTCCCCGCAGGTCAGCTTTCGTATCTCGCCGGTCTCAGCCAGCAGATTCAGGTTGCGGTAAACCGTTCCCAGACTGATATTGGGAAATTCTTCGCGGATGCTGGCGTATAGGGCGTCTGCCGTAGGATGGTCGTGACGATTCATCAGACAGGCTTTGATGGATTCCCTCTGACGGCTATACTTTAGAGCTTTCATCGCATCTCCTTCTCTTATAAAGATAATGATAATAGTTACTGTTTATATTTTAGCAGAAGATGGATACCCTGTCAAGGGCTGAAAATACCCTGCATCCATCTTATGAAGGAAGCAGGGTATCTAATACATATATCAGGCGGGATACGCTATTTTTTTGGTGCATAGTCCAGCCGTTCCTTGGCAATGCGGATGAATTCGTGGGCAGCCCGGGACATGTAGCGGCCCTTGTGGTAGCCGATTCCCAGGACGCCGTGGGCCCGCGTGTAGTTCAGGGAATAGAGGTTCAGGTGGTTCTGCTCCAGGGCCGCGCTGCGGTTGGACTGGGAGGCAGGGGTCGTGGACATGAACATCTTGGGATAAAAGGTGATTCCCATACCCTTGCCGCTGAGAGCCAGCATGGTTTCAATGTTTTCTGTCTCCAGCACGATCCGGGGGCTCATCTGGGCATCCTCAAAAATCTCATCCGCGATGGTGCGCACACGGTTCCCCTTTTTTAGCAGTACAAAGGGGCAGTGCTCCAGAATACGGATATCAGAGGTAGCGCGGAGCTTTTCCTTCACCTCATCCACCTGGCCGGGATAGGCTTTTTCCAGAGTGCCATTCGGGACAACCATGAGGATCTCCTCATTACAGAGGGGAACTGTCTCCACATTTTCCGCTGTAAAGGGCAGGAGGTCAATCATCAGATCAATGCTTCCGTGGAGCAGGTCCGAGGCCAGCTGGCTGGAATTTCCTTCCGCCAGGTGAAGCTCGATGCCCGGAAACTGGGACTGGTAGGTGGGCAGGATTTCCGGCAGGATGACCCTGCCGCGCGTATGGGATACGCCGATGGAAAGCTGTCCCGTGGAGAAGTCCTTTATGTCGGAGATTTCCTTGTAGGTCTCATCCCGCAGGTCCAGAAGCTCCCTGGCCCTGGTTTTCAGGGCCCTGCCCGCATAGGTAAGGGTCAGGGGGGAGGTGCGGTTAAAGAGAATCACGTCAAATTCCTTTTCCAGGTTGGATATATGGTTGCTCAGGGACTGCTGGGAGATGTAGAGCTTCCTGGCTGCCCGGGTAAAATTGAGCTCCTCGGCAGCCACCAGGAAATATTCCAGGTTCAGGAAATTAATCATGGCTCATTTCCTCCCGGAGCATTTCCTTCCTCCGTTGGAACGGGCCGGTACAGGTGCCCGCAGCGCTCATTCTCCTGCTGGGCCAGGATGGCGGCTGCCTTGGGAAGAAAGCCGCATAGCCGGTCCAGGGAGGTGTTGACGATCAGCTCCTGGGGAAAGTCCACTTCCTCCAGGAGAGCGTGGGCAAAGGCGTGATTGCCTGCGTCCGCTTCGCAGTGGGCGTCGCTGTTTATGATGATGCTGGTGCCGTAGTGTCTGCACAGTTCCAGCATTTTTATATAATTATCCCTGGCTCCCACGCGGAAGCTTAAGGGGTTTAGGGAGCTGTTGTTTACCTCCAGAAGTTTATGGTGCTCCCCGGCGGCGGCCACCAGTGTGTCATAGTCGATGGGGAAACGGCTGTCATCCGGATGCCCGATTATTTGGATCAGGGGATTTTTAAGGGCCCCCAGGTAAGCTTTGGTATTCTGAAGCGCGGTGACGCTGTAGATACAGGGCTGGTGCAGGCTGGCTATGGCATAGTCCAGGGGCTCCAGGACGCTCTGCTCCAGGTCCACGGTTCCGTCATAATCCATAATATTCAGTTCCACGCCCATCATCAGCCTGACGCCGTAAAGGGTCCTTGGCAGGACTTTAAAATTGATGAAATGGAAGGAATGGCAGCTGCCGGGCATGGCAGGGGCATGGTCGGAGCATCCGAACAGGGACAATCCTTTGGCCGAAGCCGAGTGAACCATCTCGTAAAGGGAGTTATAGGCATGGCCGCTGGCCGTTGTATGTGTGTGCAGGTCCAGTAAATCTATCATGGAAAGCAGGTCCTTTCTAGCGTTCATTGAGACATTTTAGCCGCTGAATGCATCATATCATATTTTCAGGACAGTGAAAAGGCGTAAAAAGAGGATAAAAAATAAAAAAGGTATAATTTTCGTCATAAAACTATAGAAATATTAGGTGGGTTGTTGTTATAATGGTAAGGAATATATTTTGGTAAATGTACAGAAGGCGAGGAGAGTAATTATGAGTGAAGAACTGAACAAAGAGCTGGAGACTGAAGTGACGGAAGAGGTAAAGGAGGCTGCGCCCGTGGAGACCATGGAGGATTATGCGGCCGAACTGGAGGCTTCCTATAAGATACTGAACCAGAGACACATCCAGATTACCGAGGAGGAGAGCGGCGCGGGGGCGAAATGGGCCCAGTTCGCTCAGATGATGGAGGACAGGACCGTTGTCAAGGTTAAGATTGCCGAGGCAGTAAAGGGCGGCGTGGTCACATCCCTGGAGGAAGTGAGGGCATTCATTCCCGCGTCCCAGCTGTCCACCGAGTATGTGGAGAAACTGGAAGACTGGCAGGGCAAGTATGTGGAGGCTGTGATCATCACCGTTGATCCGGAGAAGAAGAGACTGGTGCTTTCCGGACGCGAGGTGGAGAAGGAGAAGAAGGAAGCCCAGAAGAAGGAGCGCATGGCCCAGTTCAAGGCCGGGGATATCGTGGAAGGCACGGTGGACAGCATCAAGCCTTACGGCGCATTCATTAAGCTGGACGACGGCGTGGACGGACTGCTCCACATTTCCCAGATCAGCACCCAGAGAATCAAGCGCCCCAGCGCGGTCCTGACCGAGGGACAGACCGTGAAGGTAAAGATCCTCTCAACACAGGAGGGCAAGCTGAGTCTGAGCATGAAGGTTCTGGCGGAACAGCAGGCAGACAGAGAAGAACATGAGACATTTGACTACAAGGAGACCGGTTCGGTATCCACAGGGTTAGGCGACCTGTTAAAGGGGCTTAAACTCTAGGCTTAAGGTAAGGAGGGATAGGAATGACCAATATCCCCAAAGCGGACGACCAGGTTGACCAATGGCGTTCAGTGATGTTTCTCTATGATTCAGCACTAAAAAAGGTCAATACAAAGATTGAAATATTGAACAACGAGTTTGCCAACCGTTATGACTATAACCCTATCGAGCATATCAAATCCAGACTGAAGTCGGCTGAGAGCATTGTCATGAAGCTTAAGAAGGACGGATATGAGGTGACCATTGAGAATATGATGGAGTGCCTCAGCGATATCGCCGGTATCAGGATTATATGCTCATTCACGTCGGATATCTACCAGATAGCCGACATGATAGCGGCTCAGGGGGATGTGACCGTCCTTCATGTAAAGGACTATATCAAGAACCCCAAGCCCAACGGATACAAGAGTTATCATATGGTAGTAACTGTGCCGGTCTATCTCACGGATGGACCGGTGGAGACCAAGGTGGAGATTCAAATACGTTCCGTTGCCATGGATTTCTGGGCCAGTCTGGAACATAAGATTGCGTATAAGTTCGAGGGAAATGCCCCGGAGAACCTGCTGAAGGAACTTAAGGCCTGCGCCGATATGGTGGATATGCTGGATGCCAAGATGTTTTCACTTAACGAGGCCATCACTGCATTTGCCAGGGAGCAGAAGGAAAGGTCGGAAGAATCTTAAGTGAACCGATTGATAAAAGAGACAGACCAGGTAACTAAACTGAACCTGCGCCAGCTGGTAATTTTTGAAGTGTTGTTCCGGCTGGTTGCAGGTACATTCTATATCAGGCTGGTAAACCAGCTCCTCAGGTTCTCGTTGCGCATGGCAGGATACAGCTATCTGACCATGAGTAATATGGGGGCCTTTCTTCTGCGCCCGGCAACCATTGTCTGCGCCCTGGCAGCGGCGGCGCTGGGCATGGTGCTCATGGTGGTGGAAATCGGGGGACTTATCACTGCCTACCAGTCTGCGGCCTATTCCATGCGGGTGGATTCCGTGTACATTTTAAAGGGCGCGCTGGGCAAGGCGTGGGATGCGTGTAAGGGCAGGAACTGGAAGCTTCTGCCCCTGGCTCTGGCTGATTATCTGATGATGAACAGCTATCTGCTGCTGCGGATTCTCACAAGGATAAAGCCCCTTAATTTTGTCATGTACGAAATCCTGCACGCGCCGGCCGCCCGGCTGGGACTGGTGCTGCTGGCGGCTGCCCTGGTGCTCATAGGGATTCCCACCATGCTGGTGTTCTTTGCCTGCATGATTGAGCAGAAGCAGTTTGGCGACGGCTTCAGAAGGAGCATGGAGCTTTTAAAGGGGCGCAGCCTCAGGGCGGTGGCCCTGCTGCTGTTGGTGAATCTGGGGCTGGCTGTGGGACTGGTGCTCATGTACGTGGTCATTGTGGTGGTATCCGCCGTGATAGTCACCCTGTTTGTGGACAGCTATGTGGCCATGGCTGCTCTGTCAGCCGTGTGCACCAGACTGGAGCTGGTGGTCCTGTTCATAGGAGGCATATTGGCTCCCCTGGTGGACTTTGGGGCCCTGACCGTGATATATTACCAGTACGGCATGAAAAATGCCCATGCGGCGCCCTGGGATTTTACCATGCCCTATGAGCTGCATTTTAAGAGAAAATGGATACTGACCATAACAGGGGCGCTGGCAGGCGCCAGCCTGTTTCTCATATTCGATATGGTATATAACGGCTCATCCCCTGACTGGGATGTGCTGGGGCAGACAGAGGTAACGGCCCACAGGGGAAGTTCCCGGATGGCCCCGGAGAATACCATGGCGGCCATTGAGGCGGCCATGGACGAGATGGCGGATTACAGTGAGATTGATGTACAGACAACGGCGGACGGCATCGTGGTGGTATGCCACGACCTGAACCTTAAGCGGGTGGCAGGGGTGGACCGCAGGCTGGGAACCATGACCTATGATCAGGTGAGCAGGCTGGATGTGGGAAGCCATTTCAGCCCGGAGTTTGCCGGGGAGCCCATCCCCACCCTGGAGGAAGTGCTGGAAGCCTGCAAGGGCCGCATAAAGCTGAATATCGAGCTTAAGAATATAGGCAATGATTCCAGTCTGCCGGAGCAGGTGGCTGCCCTGGTCCGGGAATATGGAATGGAGGAGCAATGTGTCATCACTTCGGTGAAGCTGGGATATCTGGAACGGGTGAAGGAGATGGCTCCTGAGCTGAGGACAGGATACATCCTGGCGGCTGCCTACGGAACGTATTACGACAATGAGTATATTGACTTCATCAGCATCCATTCCAGCTTTGTGGGCAGGAAGCTGGTGGAGGCAGCCCATGAAAAGGGCAAGGCGGTCCATGTGTGGACCGTGAACAGCAAGACAGAGATAGAACAAATGAAACTGTTGGGCGTGGACAATATCATCACGGATTATCCGGTGCGGGCCAGGGAGATACTCTACAGGGAGGAAACCACCGAGACCCTTATGGAATATCTGAAAATGATGCTGAGATAAAAGGAGATAAGAGCATATGAGAGCAGTGGTACAGCGGGTAACGCAGGCCAGCGTGACCGTGGACGGAGAATTGTTGGGAAGAATTGGAAAAGGTTTCCTTATCCTTTTGGGAGTGGCAGACGGGGACACCAGGCAGATGGCTGAGAAGATGGCGGATAAGATTTGCCGTCTGCGGATATTTGAGGATGAAAATGGAAAAACTAACTTATCACTGGAGGATGTGGAGGGGGAACTGCTGGTGGTCAGCCAGTTTACCCTGTACGCGGACTGCCGCAAGGGAAACAGGCCCAGCTTTATAAAGGCGGGAGCTCCCCAGATGGCGGAGTCCCTGTACAAGCATTTCATGGAGCGGTGCAGGACCCATGTGGATGTGGTGGAAAAGGGACGGTTTGGAGCAGACATGAAGGTGGAGCTTCTCAATGACGGACCCTTTACCCTGATGCTTGACAGCCAGGAGCTGTTTGGAGAGTAGGCAGCGGGAAGAACAGATACTCGGATGAAAGGAGATGGCAGAACATGGCAAAGATGATGGAGACTGTGCTGTACTATAATCCGGGCAGACCGGAGACAATGAAGCATGTGGCTATGATGAAGAGTGTGCTGGTCCGCATGGGCGTGCGCATAAAGAATATAGGACCGGAACAGGTCCTAGAGAAGGTTGGATATCTTGCGGGGATGGAAGGATATGAGGCCGCTGAAGGGAGCGCCGGGGGAGAAGGCGCCAGGTCTGTTCCGGGAGAGCTTCCGGTCATACCGGAGGAGGTCATGGTGTTAAAACAGTTCTCCAGCCAGAGACTGGACATGCTGCTGTCCGGGCTGCGCAGGGCCGGTGTGCCCAGGATTGCCCTGAAGGCAGTGCTGACAGAACACAACAGCGACTGGACCTTCTACCATCTGTACCAGGAATTAAAGGAAGAACATGAGACCATGACGGCAGGGCAGCAGTCATGACAGACCCTACCAGGAAAAGGCAGCTGGAGGAGCTGGACCAGGTGACATTGTGCACCAGGATTCTCTACCAGGCCAGGAGCGAGCTGTATGTAAACATGAAATTTCTGGATGTTTCCCTCAGCAGTCTGGGCTTTGAGGCAGACTGGGCAAGGGATGGACTGGGGACGGACGGGCATCTGATCTACTATGGGCCGGATTATCTGCTGGGCCTGTATAAAAGGGGCAGGACGCTGGTGAACCGCGGGTATCTCCACATGCTGTTCCACTGCCTGTTCTGTCATATGTATACACGTAAGGGCAGGGATAAGGGATACTGGGATCTGTCCTGCGACATTGCCATGGAGTACGTCATTGACGGACTGTACCAGAAATGTGTCCATGTGCCAAGGAGCGCCCTCAGGAGGGAGATGTACCTCAGGCTTGAGAAGGCTCTGGCGGAAAAAGGGCAGGTCCTGACAGCGGAGCGGGTTTACAGGGCTCTTTTGGAGATGGAGCTTCCTGAACGCCGCCTGGACATGCTGAAGGCGGAATTCTTCGTGGACAGCCATGATCGGTGGGAGCAGGAGGACAGCCCCAAAATCGCCCGGTCCAGGCAGAACAAGTGGAATGATAACCGGGAAAAGATGCAGACAGAGCTGGAAACAGGTTCAAAGGACGCGTCTGAGGACAACCGCAGCCTCCTGGAGGAAGTGCGGGTGGAAAACCGGGAGAGATACGACTATAGCCGGTTTCTGAAAAAATTTGCGGTTCTGAAGGAAGAAATGCAGGTGGACCCGGATTCATTTGACTACGCGTTTTATACCTACGGCCTGTCCCTCTA
>JAJQEA010000285.1 GCA_021201905.1 Clostridia bacterium | reverse complement strand
CGACGTCGGATATCTTGTCTATCGTGTTATTATGCTGCGGGTTTTGTGTATACTTGTCAGGTGGAACAGGCGCGTGGGTGTTTAGGTTGGGGGCCAGGGAGGCTACCAGGGCAACCGCGACAACAACAGACCGGGAGGCGGCTACCAGGGCAACAGACCGGGAGGCGGCTACGGCGCAAGACCTCAGGGAGGCTATCAGGGCCGTCCCGGAGATGACAAGGATGCAAGGGACAACAGAGGCAGGACCGACAGCCGGCGCCCGGCAGGGGCAAGGGACGGAAAGTCCTTTGATACCCCAATTCAGACAAAGCCGAGCAGCAACCGCCAGAACAAGAACGCCCATAAGAATGACAGGTTTGATAAGCGCGACAGGATGGAGGACGGCAAGAAGAAAGTGCCGAAGACCGGAAAGGGAGCCTTCATCATGCCTCAGCCCAAGAAGGAGGAGTCCAAGGCGGATGAGGTGAGAACCATCAGTGGTCACGATGTGCGCACCATCAAGGAATTGGCGGAGAAGATGAAGCTTCAGCCGTCTGTCATTGTAAAGAAGCTGTTTTTAAAGGGCCAGGTAGTGACCCTGAACCAGGAAATCGATTATGAGCAGGCGGAAGAGATTGCCATGGAATTCGATGTCCTGTGCGAAAAGGAAGTAAAGGTTGATGTCATAGCGGAGCTTTTGAAGGAAGATGAGGAGAGCACCGAGGATATGGTTCCCAGGTCACCGGTTGTGTGCGTTATGGGCCACGTTGACCACGGTAAAACCTCCCTTTTGGACGCTATCCGGGAGACAAACGTGACAGCAAGAGAGGCGGGCGGCATCACCCAGCATATCGGTGCCTCTGTCATCGAGATAAACGACCGCAAGATTACCTTCCTGGATACGCCGGGCCATGAGGCGTTTACGGCCATGCGTATGAGGGGAGCACAGTCCACGGATATCGCCATCCTGGTAGTGGCTGCGGATGACGGCGTAATGCCCCAGACTGTTGAGGCCATCAACCACGCAAAGGCGGCCAATGTGGAAATCATTGTGGCCATCAACAAGATTGATAAGCCAAGCGCCAACGTGGATAAGGTAAAGCAGGAGCTGGCTGAATACGAGCTGATTCCCGAGGATTGGGGCGGCAGCACCATTTTCGTACCAGTTTCAGCCCATACAAAAGAGGGTATCAAGGACCTGCTGGAAATGGTTCTTCTGACCGCAGACGTGCTTGAGCTGAAGGCTAACCCCAACCGTAAGGGCAGGGGCCTTGTAATCGAGGCAGAGCTGGATAAGGGCAAGGGACCTGTTGCCACGGTTCTGGTACAGAAGGGTACCCTGAGAGTGGGCGAGACCATTGCGGCCGGCGCATGCTTCGGCAAGATTCGTGCCATGATGGACGACAGGGGCTGCCGGGTGAAGGAGGCAGGACCGTCCACACCAGTGGAAATCCTGGGCCTTAACGATGTGCCAAATGCCGGCGAGGTATTTGTGGCCACTGAAAGCGAGAAGGAAGCAAGAAACTTTGCTGAGACATTTATCTCAGAAGGAAAGAGTAAACTGATAGAGGATACCAAGGCAAAACTGTCTCTGGATGACCTGTTCAGCCAGATTCAGGCCGGTAATGTAAAGGAACTGCCGATTATCGTAAAGGCCGACGTGCAGGGCTCCGTGGAGGCTGTAAAGCAGAGCCTTACCAAGCTCACCAACGAGGAGGTCATGGTAAAGGTGATCCACGGCGGCGTAGGCGCCATCAACGAGTCCGACGTTTCCCTGGCATCCGCGTCCAACGCAATCATCATTGGCTTCAACATCCGTCCGGACGCGACCGCCAAGTCCATTACGGAGCGCGAGAAGGTGGATATCCGTCTGTATAAGGTTATCTATCAGGCCATCGAGGATGTGGAGGCAGCCATGAAGGGCATGCTGGATCCTGTATTCGAGGAAAAGGTTATCGGCCACGCGGTGATCCGCCAGACCTTTAAGGCCTCCGGCATCGGAACCATTGCAGGCTCCTACGTGCTGGACGGCAAGTTCCAGAGAAACTGCAGCTGCCGTGTCAAGAGAGACGGAGAGCAGATTTTTGAGGGACCGCTGGCTTCCCTCAAGCGTTTCAAGGACGATGTAAAGGAAGTGGCGGCAGGATACGAGTGCGGTCTTGTATTTGAGAAGTTTAATGATCTTCAGGAAGATGATGAGATCGAGGCTTACATCATGGTGGAAGTACCGAGATAGGCATCATGGCTAAGAGAGGAGTTACATGCGTAAGAACAGCATAAAGAATACCAGAATCAACATGGAGGTTCAGCGGGAGCTCAGCGAAATCATACGCGGGGGAATCAAGGATCCGAGGATTCATCCCATGACCAGCGTGGTTTCCGTGGAGGTTACACCAGACCTTAAGTTCTGCAAGGCGTATATCAGCGTTCTTGGGGACGAGGAGGCGGGAAAATCCACCATCCAGGGACTAAAGAGCGCAGAAGGGTATGTGCGCAGGGAGCTTGCAAGAAGGGTGAACCTGCGCAACACGCCGGAGCTTAAGTTCATATTGGACCAGTCCATTGAATATGGTGTCAACATGTCCAGACTCATCGATGAAGTGACAAAAGACCTTCATCAGGAAGAAACACAGGATGAGGAAGGAGCAAAGGAGGAGTTTTAATGACGATTCTTGAACAGATGTTAGAGGGCACCAAGTCCGTCGCTATCCTGGGCCATGTACGCCCGGACGGCGACTGCCTGGGCTCCACACTGGGACTTTATAACTATCTCCGGCTGAATCATCCGGATATACGGGCAGCCGTGTATCTGGAGGAGTCATCCCCCAAATTTAATTATCTGGAGGGATATGACAAAATCCGCCACCAGGTTGACGATGCGCGCTATGAGCTCTGTGTCTGCCTGGACAGCGGCGATATCCAGCGTCTTGGTGATTTTAAACATTACCTGGACCAGGCAGACAAAAGCCTGTGCCTGGACCACCATGTGACCAATACCCGCTACGGCGGCACCAATGTGGTTCCGGATCAGGCCAGTTCTACCTGCGAGGTCCTTTTTGACCAGCTGGACGAAGAAAAAATCGACCGTCACACGGCGGAGTGCCTGTACACCGGCATCGTACATGATACGGGCGTGTTTAAATTTTCCTGTACATCAGCCCACACCATGGAGATAGCGGGAAAGCTGATGGAAAAGGGAATTGACTTCGGAGCCATCATAGACAACAGCTTTTACAGAAAAACATACATCCAGAACCAGATTCTGGGCAGGGCCCTCCTGGAGAGCATCACCTTTTTTGACGGGCAGTGCATCTTCAGCGCCATCCGCCAGAGCGAGATGGAGTTTTACGGGGTTGACGGCAAGGACATGGACGGCATCATCGACCAGCTGCGCCTTACAGAAGGCGTGGAGGTGGCCATCTTCATCTATGAGACAGGCGCCCAGGAATTCAAGGTCAGCATGCGTTCCCAGTATCTGGTGGACGTAAGCAAAATTGCTGCGTTCTTTGGAGGCGGAGGCCATGTGAGGGCTGCCGGATGTACCATGAGCGGCAGCATACACGACGTTATCAACAATCTGTCCGTACACATTGCCAGGCAGCTGGATGCTGCCCCGGACGGCCAGGAGTAAGGAACATACCATGTATCACGGAATCATAAATGTATACAAAGAGCCGGGCTATACCTCCCACGATGTGGTAGCCCGGCTTCGAGGAATTTTAAAGCAGAAAAAAATAGGCCATACAGGAACCCTGGACCCCGCAGCTGAAGGAGTCCTTCCTGTTTGTCTGGGGGCGGGCACCAGGCTGTGCGACATGCTGACGGACCGGTCCAAGACATACCAGGCCGTGATGCTGCTGGGCTGTGAGACAGACACCCAGGACACCACAGGAACCATTCTGGCGGAAAACAGGGAAGGGGCGCTGTCCCTTGCCGGGGAACAGGTAAGGGAGGCTGTCATGGGATTTAAGGGCGATTACGCCCAGATACCTCCCATGTACTCCGCCCTTAAGGTGGACGGAAAAAAGCTGTATGAGCTGGCAAGGGCGGGAAAAGAAGTGGAACGCCGGCCAAGGCCGGTGCAGATTCTGGACATAGAGGTAAGCAGGATAGAGCTGCCCAGGGTCTGGATGGAGGTCACCTGCTCCAAGGGGACGTACATACGTACCCTGTGCCATGATATCGGAAGGCGTTTGGGATGTGGGGGCTGTATGGAGCACCTGACGCGTACCAGGGTGGACCGCTTCCCCATTGAGGACAGCCTGACACTGGACCAGCTGGAACAGCTCCGTGACCAGGGAGACCTGGAGAGCTGCATCCTGCCGGTGGAGGAGGCCCTGCAGTCCTGTCCGCCTCTTAGCTGCCTGCCGGAGGCAGACTCCCTCTTACACAACGGCAATCCCTGCTTTGCAAGGCAGCTGGACTGGAGCCGGACTGATGAGCGGGAGGCCGCGGCTGAGGACGGACAGATGTTCCGCATGTATGACAGCAATCACAGATTTGTAGGGGTCTACCAGTACCAGAAGGAAAGGCACTGGTGGAAGCCCTGGAAGATGTTCCCCATGTAGCGTCCCATGAAACGCTGCCGGAACATCTGGAACAGAGGAAAAACGAGGAAGTAACAGGATGAGGTATATAGCAGACACCACAGAATTTCAGATAGAGGAGCCCACCATCGTGACCCTGGGCAAGTTTGACGGCAGGCACAGAGGCCATCAGAAGCTGTTAAGGACCATGATGGAGCTGAAGGCAGAGACAGGGTATCCCACCGCCATCTTCACCTTTGGCACGGCTCCGGGAACAGCCGTCACGGGTCAGCCCCAGACCGTTATCACCACCAATCTGGAGCGCCGTGCCAACATGGAGAAGGTGGGTATCGATTATCTGGTGGAATATCCATTTACCGATGAAACCCGCCATATGGAGCCGGAAACCTTTGTGAGGGATATTCTGGCAGGCCGTATGCACGCCAGGGAGATCGTGGTGGGCCCGGACTGCAGCTTTGGCTACAAGGGGGCGGGCAGCGCAGAGATGCTCTCGGCCATGGCTCATGACCTGGGGTACCGTCTCCACGTCATAGAAAAGGAAAAGGACCACAGGCGCGACATCAGCAGCACCTATATCCGTGAAGAACTGGAAAAGGGCAATGTGGAAAAAGCCAACCAGCTGCTGGGACAGCCCTACGCCATCCACGGGGAGGTGGTGCACGGCAACCACATAGGAGGCAGCCTGTTGGGCTTTCCCACAGCCAATATACTTCCGCCTCCCATCAAGCGCCTGCCCAGATACGGCGTTTACGTATCCCAGGTTCTGGTGGACGGCGTCTACTATAAAGGTATTACCAACATTGGAAAGAAACCCACGGTGGGAGGAGAGTACCCGGCAGGGGTGGAGACCTACATCTTCGGCCTGGAGGGCGACATCTACGGCAAAAACATAGAAGTCCAGCTCCTGGCCTTTGACCGCCCGGAGCAAAAGTTCACATCCCTTGAGGAACTGAGGGAGCGGATTGAGAAGGATAAAGCGTTTGCCAATGCATATTATGACACACATCCGGAGATTCTGGCAAAGGGGTGAGAGGGGGCGCTGCTGCGCCAAATCAGGACGCGGCAAATTTATTTTTTCACACTTTACAACCCCACCCATTTATGCTATACTAAATCAATATGAGATAATGCCGATGCTCGGTTACCTGGTGACTCCAGCCGGCAGCCTGGTTTTTGGTGAGACGAATAATATTAAGGAGGAAACACCATGATTTCAAAGGAAAAGAAAGCACAGATTATCGCAGAGTATGGCCGTAAGCCAGGGGACACAGGTTCACCTGAGGTTCAGATCGCCATTCTGACAGAGAGAATCACAGAACTGACCGAACATCTGAAGCAGAATCCAAAGGATCACCACTCCAGAAGAGGTCTTCTGATGATGGTTGGACAGAGAAGAGGTCTTCTTAATTACTTAAAGAAGACAGACCTGGAAGGATATCGTGCATTAATCGAGAAGCTTGGTATCAGAAAGTAATTCTGAAGATTAGGGTGGAGGGAACTCCACCCTATATTTGCTTATCATGGAAAGGAAGAAGCGGTGTGAGCGGCAGAGGTATCACTCCGAGACCGCTGATGTACCTGCAGGATCATGGATTCTGCAGGTACATCAGTAGTTTCAGCGTCTTCTGCCAGGGGATGACATACAGATTGGACAAGCCCCGGCCATACCGGTAACATTTATTATTTTTTATTGTAAAGGAGATACCAGTATGTTTAAAAGTTTTAGTATGGATTTGGCAGGACGCAAACTGACCGTTGAGGTTGGCCGTGTGGCTGCCCAGGCAAGCGGTGCGGCCTTCATGCACTATGGCGATACGGTGGTGCTTTCCACGGCAACCGCGTCATCCAAGCCAAGGGAGGGCATTGATTTCTTCCCTCTCAGCGTGGAATATGAGGAGAAATTATATTCAGTAGGAAAGATTCCCGGCGGTTTCAATAAGAGAGAGGGAAAGGCCTCTGAAAATGCGGTCCTGACCTGCCGCGTTATTGACCGTCCCATGCGTCCCCTGTTCCCAAAGGATTACCGCAACGACGTGACCCTGGACAACATCGTAATGTGTGTGGACCCTGACTGCAGCCCCGAGCTGACAGCCATGCTGGGTTCTACCATTGCCACCAGCATTTCCGATATCCCGTTTGCAGGCCCCTGCGCTACCACACAGGTGGGTCTGATTGACGGCGAGTTCATCATCAACCCCACTGCTGACCAGAAGCAGGTGTCTGATATGGCTCTGACCGTGGCTTCCACCAGGGAAAAGGTTATCATGATTGAGGCCGGCGCCAATGAGGTTCCGGAGCAGATTATGATTAACGCCATCTTTAAGGCTCATGAAGTGAACCAGGAAATTATCAAGTTCATCGACACTATCGTGGCTGAGTGCGGCAAGGAAAAGCACTCCTATGAGAGCTGCGCTGTGCCGGAAGAGCTGTTTGCAGTCATCAGGGAAATCGTGCCTCCTGTGGAAATGGAAGAGGCCGTGTTCACCGATGACAAGCAGACTCGCGAGAAGAATATAGCGGAAATCACAGCAAAGCTGGAGGAGGCGTTTGCCGACAATGAAGAGTGGCTTGCCGTTCTGGGCGAGGCTGTATACCAGTATCAGAAGAAGACGGTCCGCAAGATGATCTTAAAGGATCACAAGCGTCCCGCCGGCCGCGCCATCACGGAAATCCGTCACCTGGCCGCAGAAGTTGCCCTGCTTCCGAGAGTTCACGGCTCAGGCATGTTTACCCGTGGCCAGACTCAGATCCTCAACGCCTGCACCCTGGCTCCTCTGTCCGAGGCACAGAAATTAGACGGACTGGATGAAAATGAGACCAGCAAGCGTTATATGCACCACTATAATTTCCCGTCCTTCTCTGTAGGCGAGACAAAGCCAAGCAGGGGACCGGGCCGCCGCGAGATAGGCCATGGAGCCCTGGCAGAGAGGGCGCTGATCCCGGTTCTGCCAAGTGCGGAGGAATTCCCATATGCAATCCGTACCGTATCTGAGACAATGGAATCCAATGGTTCCACCTCTCAGGCCAGCATTTGTGCGTCCACCCTTTCCCTGATGGCAGCCGGTGTTCCTATCAAGGAGATGGTAGCCGGTATTTCCTGCGGTCTTGTGACCGGGGATACGGATGACGATTACCTGGTGCTTACCGACATTCAGGGCCTGGAAGATTTCTTTGGCGATATGGACTTTAAGGTGGGCGGAACCAGGAATGGTATTACTGCCATCCAGATGGATATTAAGATTCACGGACTGACACGGCCCATTATCGAGGAAGCCATTGCCAGGACAAGGGAAGCCAGAATGTATATTCTGGACAATGTAATGAGGCCTGTTATCTCAGAGCCGAGAAAGCACTTAAGCCCATTTGCTCCGAAGATTAAGCAGATTACCATTGATCCCCAGAAGATCGGCGACGTGGTAGGTAAGCAGGGCAAGGTCATCAACAAGATTATTGAGGAGACCGGCATTAAGATTGACATTACAGACGACGGTTCTGTGAATGTATGCGGCACGGACGAGGCCATGATCGACAGGGCCATCCAGATTATTACCGGAATTGTGACGGATATTGAGGCGGGCATGGTGTTTAACGGCAAGGTGGTGCGTATCATGAACTTCGGCGCATTTGTGGAGCTGGCCCCGGGTAAGGATGGTATGATTCACATTTCCAAGCTGTCTGATAAGCGCGTTGGCAAGGTGGAGGATGTTGTGAACATCGGCGACGAGGTTACTGTAAAGGTAACTGAGGTCGATAAGATGGGCAGAATCAACCTGACCATGAGACCAAGTGACTTGGCAGAGAACAAGACTGCTGCCAGGACAGAGGAAAAATAAATTGCCTGACAGAAGGCAGGATACAAAGAGGAGATAAGTTTATGAGGAACATGAAAAGAAGCTTTGCGGTAATGGCCGCAACCGTTATGGCTGTGTGCAGTATTGCACTGACAGGATGCCAGCAGAAGCTTGAGCCGGCAGACCAGGTGGTGGGAGTGCTGTACGAGCTGTCTGTTAAGGAAAATGCCACACCTATGAAGGATTTGCTGGGATTTGCTTCTGAGGAAGACGTAAAGACCACCCTGATGGATGATTCAGCCGAGACAGACCTGGTTTCCATGTTCAAGTCAGAGTTTGAGGCCGCAGGCATCGAGTTCTCTGACGAAGAGGTAGAGGAAATGTCCAACGCCCTTCAGGGACTGATTGACAAGCTGGATTACAGCGCCGAGATCACGGACCAGAGCAAGGACGAGACCACCGTACTTCTGAAGGTTAAGAGCTATTCCATGGATGATATGCAGAATATCATGGTAGACGTCATGACCGACATGCAGAATAATATCGACGAAGACACAGCCGCAGCTATCATGGCCGGTGATGAGGAAGCCCTTCAGAAGCTGATGCAGGATGCCGTTAAGCAGTATATGGCAAAGATTGGCGAGATGGTGCCGGCAGAAGAGATGACCGAGCTGACCATCAAGTGCCAGAGAGTCAAGGTGAATGTAAGCGGCAAGGAAAAGATAGCATGGATGCCTCAGGATTTAAGCAAGTTCTCTGATGAAGTGAACAACGCCACATTCAAATAGGTATAAAGAAAGAGACAGTGCCTGTGAAAACAGGCATTGTCTTTTTTGGGCCTACGTTATATAATGGTTTTTGAGTTATCAGATTGAGAAGAATATAGGAGACTTTAACATGAGCAGAGTAAGGACAAGGTATGCACCCAGCCCCACAGGCAGGATGCATGTGGGAAATTTAAGGACGGCATTGTATGCCTATCTCATAGCAAAGCATGAGGGAGGGGATTTCCTTCTGCGTATTGAAGATACAGACCAGGAACGTTTCGTGGAAGGGGCGGTGGAAATCATATACCAGACCCTGAAGGATACAGGCCTGATCCATGACGAGGGTCCTGACAAGGACGGAGGATGCGGCCCCTATGTCCAGAGTGAGCGCCAGGCATCCGGCATTTACCTGGAATACGCGAAGAAGCTGGTGGAAAAAGGCGAGGCTTACTACTGTTTCTGTACTCCGGAGCATCTGGCCACCCTTAAGACCACTGTAAATGGAGAGGAAATCATGGCATATGATAAGCACTGCCTCCATTTGACAAAGGAAGATGTGGAAGCCAACCTGGCTGCAGGCATGCCCTATGTCATCCGCCAGAACAATCCCACCACGGGAATCACCACATTCCAGGACGAGATTTACGGGGATATCACAGTGGACAACTCCGAGCTGGATGACATGGTCCTTATCAAGTCAGACGGATATCCCACCTATAACTTTGCCAACGTGGTGGACGACCATCTGATGGGGATTACCCATGTGGTAAGGGGAAATGAATATCTGTCCTCGTCACCCAAGTACAACAGGCTCTATGCCGCCTTCGGGTGGGATGTGCCGGTTTATGTGCACTGCCCGCTGATTACGGATGAGAGCCACCATAAGCTGAGCAAGAGAAGCGGACACTCCTCCTTTGAGGACCTGCTGGAGCAGGGCTTTATCTCCCAGGCCGTGGTGAACTACGTGGCCCTTTTGGGCTGGTCCCCCGAGGACAACCGGGAGATATTCACGCTGGAGGAGATGGTAAAGGAATTTGATTACCACCGCATGAGCAAATCCCCTGCCGTGTTTGATATGACAAAGCTCAAGTGGATGAACGGCGAGTATATGAAGGCCATGGATTTTGATACCTTCTATGAGATGGCTGAGCCGTATCTGAAGGCGGCTGTCAGCAGGGATTTGGATCTCAGGAAGATAGCAGCCATGGTCAAAACAAGGATCGAAGTGTTCCCTGACATTGGGGACCATGTGGATTTCTTTGAGGCCCTTCCGGAATACGATACAGCCATGTATACCCACAAAAAGATGAAGACAAACGCGGAGACCTCCCTTAAGGTTTTAAAGGATGTGCTGCCTCTTCTGGAAGCGCAGGAGGATTTTTCCAACGATGCCCTTTACGGCGTCCTTTCAGGCTATGTGGAGGACACAGGGGTTAAAACCGGCTTTGTGATGTGGCCCATCCGTACCGCCGTGTCCGGCAAGCAGATGACGCCGGCCGGAGCCACGGAAATCATGGAAGTCCTGGGCAAGGAGGAGTCCCTGGCCAGAATCCGCAAAGGGATACAGATGCTTGAGGCATAGGAATCTAGTAAATGGCATTTAACGACGCACAAAAAACGGCAATCCGGCATGGGGAGGGTCCCATGCTGGTTTTGGCAGGACCCGGTTCCGGCAAGACCACAGTCATCACCAACCGGGTCCGTTATCTTACGGAAAAGGCAGGCGTGGACCCCTCCCATATTCTGGTAATTACGTTTACCAGGGCAGCGGCCAGGGAGATGAAGGAGCGCTATGAACAGATAACACAGGCAGGATGCAGCCGGGTTTCCTTCGGAACCTTCCATTCTGTCTTTTTTCTGATCCTCAAACTGGCTTACAGGTACAAGGCCGCGGACATTGTAAGGGAAGAACAGCGCATTCAGTTTATAAAGGAGATGCTTTCCAAATGCGAGTTGGAGGTTGAGGATGAAGGCGAGTTCATATCCTCTGTGCTCAGCGAAATCAGCATGGTGAAGGGCGACATCATGGACATGGACCACTACTACGCGAAAAACTGCTCTGAGGACATGTTCAGGCAGCTGTACCGTGGCTATGAAGCGCGGCTGAGACAGAACCGGCTGCTGGATTTTGACGACATGCTGGTGATGTGCTACGAGCTGTTTAAGGAAAGAAAAGATATCCTGTCTGCATGGCAGGACAAGTACAGGTACATATTAATAGATGAGTTCCAGGACATTAACCGGATTCAGTACGAAATCGTAAAAATGCTGGCCCTGCCCAGAAACAACCTGTTTATTGTGGGGGATGACGACCAGTCCATTTACCGGTTCCGCGGGGCAAAGCCGGAGCTGATGCTGGGCTTTGAACGTGATTACCCAGGTGCGGAAAAAATTCTTCTGGATACCAATTACCGCTGCAGCCGCCAGATTGTGGAGGCTGCGGGCCGGGTTATCTCACACAACAGGACACGTTTTCCCAAGGAAATCCGGGCGGCCAGGGGGAATGGCCATCCGGTCATCATAAAGGAGTGGCAGGAGCCCGTAGACGAGACGCTGGGAATCGTTACAGAGATACGTGATTACGCCTCCATGGGCATATCCTACCATGATATGGCGGTGCTCTACCGGACCAACATGGCCCCCCGCCTGCTGATTTCCAAGCTGATGGAATACAACATACCCTTTTATATGAGGGATGCGGTGCCAAATCTGTATGAGCACTGGATATCCGGAAATGTGATTTCCTATATCCGCGCCGCTTTAGGGGATTTGAGCCGTTCCAATGTGCTTCAGATCATCAACCGCCCCAAGCGCTACATCAGCCGGGATGCCCTGGAGGGCCGGCAGGTTAGCTGGGAGTCAGTGAAATCCTTTTACCAGGACAAGAACTGGATGCTGGACCGGATTGAACAGCTGGAATATGATTTGGCGGTGTTGCGGAATATGGCCCCGGCCGCGGCCGTCAATTACATCCGGAAGGCGGTGGAGTACGATGAGTACATCCGGGAATACGCCCAGTCCAGAAGGATGAAGCCGGAGGAGCTGTTTGAGACACTGGACCAGCTTCAGGAAAGCGCGGCGGGCTTTAAGACATATGAGCACTGGTTCACCCATATGGAGGAATATAAGGAGCAGCTTAAAAAACAGGCCGCAGGCAGGGATGAACAGCGCCAGGGCATCAGCCTCATGACCATGCACAGCGCCAAGGGCCTGGAATTCAGGGTGGTCTATATCCTGGATGCCAATGAAGGCGTCACGCCCCATCACAAGGCGGTTCTGGACCCGGATGTGGAGGAAGAACGCAGGATGTTCTACGTGGCCATGACAAGGGCTAAGGAGAGGCTCCATATTTATCATGTGAAGGAGCGGTACCGCAGGAAACAGGCGAAATCAAGGTTTGCAGAGGAGGCAGAAGGATGAAGGAAAGAGGTCTTGTCCAGATATACTGCGGAGACGGAAAGGGAAAGACCACGGCAGCCATAGGCGCGGCTGTGCGGGCCGCCGGGCGGGGATACCGGGTGTTGGTGGCCAGGCTTTTAAAGACAGATGATTCAGGGGAGGTGACAGGGCTCTCCCATGTTCCCGGCATTACAGTGCTGCCCTGCGAGCGGAATTTCGGATTTTCCTGGAACATGACCCGGGAGCAGCGGGAGGAAGCTGCGCTGTACTATAACAATTGCCTGCTGAAGGCCTGGAACATGGCCCTGGGAGCGGACGGGGGAGAGCCCTATGACATGCTGGTGCTGGATGAAGCCGTCGGCGCCTGCAGCCTTGGGTTTGTGGATGAGGCCGGCCTGGTAAAGGCCCTTGAGGAAAAGCCGTCTGCCCTGGAGGTCATCCTGACAGGGCGCAGTCCCTCAGAGGCCCTGCAGGGCCGGGCGGACTACATTACGGAAATGGTGATGAGACGCCACCCCTATGAGCGCGGAGTCGGGGCAAGGGAAGGAATCGAATACTAGAGATTGAATATTAGAGAATATGTTCTTGCATTTTCAGGGTGAGTCTGATAGAGTGTAAGAGAAAAGAAACAAGCTTAAATTTTAGGAAGCAAGAGAGGAATCAGGATATGGCAGACGAGAAAGATCTGAATGAAGAAGAGCAGGAGATGACAGTTACCCTTACTCTGGATGATGATACAGAAGTGGAGTGCGTGGTGCTGACTATCTTTAACGCGGGAGAGCATGAGTACATTGCCCTTTTACCCATGGAGGGTGCTGATTCGGAGGAAGGCGAGGTATACCTGTACCGCTACAGCGAGACCGAGGACGGAACTCCTAACCTGGACAACATCGAGGATGACGATGAGTACGAAATCGTGGCCGAGGCATTTGACGAGCTGTTAGATGCCCAGGAATACGATGAGCTGGTGGGCGAAGACGAGGAAGAGGAAGAATAATCTGGATCATTACAACGCAGAGGAACGGCTCCGGGAGAAATCCCGGGGCTTTTTTGATTTGCGGGAAGGCGCGCCCGGCAGACCTGATTTCGCCGGCTCTCCCAGTTGTGAAACTTGTGTGAAATGATGGAAAAGTTCCTTTATTTTTGTTAAAATAATTCCTATAAAAGATTGAAAAAAGCCAGATTATATGTAAGGAGGCAATATCATGGATACACTTAAGATATTAGTAGTGGACGACGAGGCCAGAATGAGGAAGCTGGTAAAGGATTTCCTCACCAACAAAGGGTTTGGGGTTATAGAGGCGGGAGACGGCGAGGAGGCGGTGGATGTATTCTTTGCGCAGAAGGACATCGCCCTGGTGCTCTTGGATGTTATGATGCCCAGGATGGACGGCTGGGAGGTGCTCAGGACCATCCGCAAGCATTCCCAGGTACCGGTCATCATGCTGACAGCCAGGAGCGAGGAGAGGGACGAGCTCCAGGGTTTTTCCCTGGGCGTGGACGAGTATATATCCAAGCCCTTTAGTCCCAAGATTCTGGTGGCGCGGGTGGAGGCCATCCTCAGGAGGACCAATGTGGCTTCCGCGGACAGCGTCAATGTGGGAGGCATCTGTATTGACAAGGCGGCCCACCAGGTTACCATAGACGGGCAGGAGATTGATCTGAGCTTTAAGGAGTTTGAGCTTCTCACCTACCTTGTGGAGAGCCAGGGAATCGCCCTTTCCAGGGAAAAGATTCTGAATAATGTGTGGAATTATGACTATTTTGGAGACGCCCGCACCGTAGACACCCATGTAAAGAAGCTGCGCAGCAAGATGGGAGAAAAGGGAGAATACATTAAGACCATATGGGGCATGGGCTACAAATTCGAGGTGAGTGAAGGATGAAGCATTCCATCAGAGTAAAATTCACCATGATATTCATTGGCCTGATGGCAGCGGTGTTAG
Organism: Clostridia bacterium; assembly: GCA_021201905.1. Lineage (GTDB taxonomy): Bacteria > Bacillota > Clostridia > Lachnospirales > Lachnospiraceae > Enterocloster. Next base: position 7,623 of record JAJQEA010000285.1, on the reverse strand, counting down.
TCAGCATGTGGGCGGTGAACAGCTTTTTTCTGGAGGGCTTCTATACCAGACAAAAGCTGCAGCTTTTGGAAAACGCCTATGAGAATCTGAATGCCATTGCTGCGGGAAAGGAGTTTCAGGGCGAGAATATCACGGAAGAACTGCAGAGCCTGTTCTCGAACGATGGAGAACAGACAGAGGCCAGCCGCCTTTTACGGCTTATGAATGATAAATACAATACCACCATCGTGATCCAGGACGGCATTACCGGAGAGCTGATTCCGCTGGCAAAGGACGGCAGATTCCTGGCGGAGGCTCTCCACCGCTATATATTGGGAATCATTGACCCCAGGACGGAGACCCTGATATCCCAGGATGACCACCAGGTGCAGAAGATATATGACAGGCGGTCGCAGGGCTTTTACCTCCAGAGCTGGGGCTTCTTTGACGATAACAGGACCATGTTCATCATGTCCATGCCCCTGGCCGGTATCCACGACAGCGTAAGCATTTCCAACGAATTCCTGGCTTACGTGGGACTGGCGGCCCTTGTGCTGGGAAGCGCCCTCATGTACTATGCCACAAAAAAGGTGGTGTCGCCTATCCGATCCCTTGCGGCCCTGTCGGCCAGAATGTCGGAGCTGGACTTTGAGGCCCGATACACCGGTGATTCGGAGGATGAGATCGGGGTGCTGGGCCACAGCATGAATACGCTGTCGGAAAAGCTTAAGGATACCATAGGAGAGCTAAAGACTGCCAACAACGAACTGCAAAAGGACATTGAGGAAAAGATAAAAATTGATGAAACCCGAAAGGAGTTCATCGCCAACGTGTCCCATGAGCTCAAGACCCCCATTGCCCTGATACAGGGATACGCCGAGGGCCTGACCGAGGGCATGGCGGAGGACGAGGACAGCCGCAATTACTACTGTGAGGTTATCATGGACGAGACGGGAAAGATGAATAAGATGGTGAAGCAGCTTCTGACCCTGACGGCCCTGGAATTCGGCAACGACATGCCTGTGATGGAGCGGTTCGATATCGCGGTCCTGATTCGGGGTATTCTGTCATCTGCCGGCATCCTCCTCCAGCAAAAGGAGGCCCGGGTGGTTTTTGACCAGGAGGAACCGGTATGGGTGTGGGCGGATGAGTTTAAGATAGAGGAGGTCATCACCAACTATCTGAACAATGCCATGAACCACCTGGAGGGTGAACGGCAGATTGAAATTCGTATATGCAGGGAGGGGGACGAGGTACGGGTCACGGTATTCAACACGGGACAGCATATACCAGGGGAGGATCTGGAACAGCTCTGGACGAAGTTCTACAAGGTGGATAAGGCCAGAACAAGGGAATACGGAGGCAGCGGCATCGGACTTTCCATCGTCAGGGCGATCATGGATTCCCACAACAAAGCCTGCGGTGCTGAGAATGTGGACGGGGGGGTGGAGTTCTGGTTTACAGTGGACAGCAGCATATAAAATGGTTTAAAATACAGTATTTTACAGTTCTTTTTGATAATCTGAAAATGTGCATAAATTTGAACCTCCGCCAAAATGGATTTTATAACTATTGACAAAATATGAGCATATGCTACAATTAAAAAGTAACTGTTGTCCCCTTGTTAAAAAAATATTTGGAGGTAAGTATGAGAAAAAAGTTAATAGGCGTTATGCTTGCGGCAGCCATGGCGGCAGGACTGGCAGGCTGTGGTAGTTCAGGAGGCACAAGCACCAGCGCGGCGGCAGCTGACACCCAGGCTACCGAGGCTCAGAAAAGAAGCAAAGGATGATGCCAAGAAAGAGGACGAAAAAGAGGATACCCAGGCATCTGACGCTGAGGGAGCCAGTGATTTCCACATTGGTATCGTAACCGGATCCGTATCCCAGTCCGAGGATGACAGGCGCGGCGCCGAGGCATTCCAGGCCATGTACGGCGAGGATATGGTTAAGCTGGCTATTTATCCTGACAACTTCACCGAGGAGTTGGAGACCACCATCCAGACCATTGTCAACCTTTCAGATGATCCCAAGATGAAGGCAATCATCATGAACCAGTCTGTTCCCGGTACAACCGAGGCTTTCCGCAAGATCAAAGAGACACGCCCTGACATTCTCTGTATTGCCGGCGAGGGCCATGAGGATCTTCCTGAGATCGGAAGCGCGGCTGACCTGGTCTGCAACAACGACTTCGTTGCCCGTGGTTATCTGATCATCCGTACCGCTCATGAACTTGGCTGTGATACGTTTGTACACATTTCCTTCCCACGTCACATGGCTTATGAGACCATGAGCCGCCGTGTGGCTGTCATGAAGGAAGTCTGCAAGGAATTCGGCATGGAATTCGTGCTTGAGACAGCTCCGGATCCAACCTCTGACGTAGGTGTTGCCGGCGCTCAGGCGTACATACTTGAGAAGGTTCCGGAGTGGGTTGAGAAGTACGGCAAGAACGCTGCTTACTTCTGTACCAATGACGCCCATACCGAGCCACTGTTAAAGCAGCTTATGGAATACGGCGGCTACTTCATCGAAGCAGACCTTCCTTCCCCACTGATGGGTTATTCAGGCGCTCTCGGTATCGACCTGACAGCTGAGGCTGGCGATTTTGACAAGATTCTTGCCAAGGTTGAGTCCACCATCGTTGAAAGAGGTGGCGCTGACCACTTCGGCACATGGGCATATTCCTATGGATATACCACATCTGCCGGTCTTGCACAGCATGCACTGAACGTTCTCAATGGCGAGAGTGAGCTTGACGATATCGATGATATCGCAAAGGCATATCAGGTATTCTCTCCAAAGGCTGAGTGGAATGGTTCCAATTACACCAATGTGGAAACCGGCGTTAAGTTGGATAATGTGTTCCTGGTATACCAGGATACCTATATCATGGGCGATCCGGGACACTTCATGGGTTCCACGAAGATTGAGGTTCCAGAGAAATACTTCACCATCAAGTAAGACACTTACTAATAAAAATAAGTACAAAGAACAGTGGGGAGGGGTTGCTCTCCCCCCTGTTGTGTTAGGTGGGCATAATATGATGAATAACAACGCTCCTTTATTGGAGATGCGCAATATCAAGAAGGATTTTTTTTGGCAATCAGGTCTTGACTGATATTAACTTTACACTGAATGCCGGCGAGGTATTGGGTCTTGTCGGTGAAAATGGTGCCGGTAAAAGTACATTGATGAAACTCCTCTTTGGTATGGATGTGATTAGAGAAACCGGCGGATATGGCGGAGACGTTCTGATTAATGGCGAGAAGGTCAGCTTCTCGACTCCCTTTGATGCATTGGAGGCCGGAATCGGCATGGTGCATCAGGAATTTTCATTAATACCGGGATTCACGGCAACAGACAACATACTGCTCAACCGTGAACCAAAGAAAAAGAATATTATCTCGGAAATTTTCGGCGACAGATTAGACACCCTTGACTATAAGGAGATGGCCGAACGTTCTGAGCAGGCTATTGATAAGATGGGCGTTAAGATTGACGCCAAAATGGTTATCAGCGATATGCCCGTGGGCCATAAGCAGTTTACTGAGATCGCAAGAGAGCTCAGCAAGGATAACCTGAAACTGTTGATACTGGATGAGCCGACGGCTGTCCTGATGGAAAAAGAGGCTGAGGCGCTGCTGGATTCAATTCGCGGCATGGCTGCCAAAGGCATTGCCGTGATTTTCATTACCCACCGGCTGCATGAGATCCTGACGGTCTGCGACAAGGTGGTCATCATGCGTGACGGTTACGTTGTAAAGGACGTGCCTGCCAAAGAGACGGATGTGCCGGATATCACAAAGTGGATGGTGGGCAGAAATATCCAGACCACGGCCAGAGCGGATATCAGGATTAATCCGGACGCAAGGAACATCATGTCCATCCGTAATCTCTGGGTGGATATGTCGGGTGAGACTGTGCGCAACGTGGATCTTGATATCAAAGAAGGCGAGATTCTCGGCATAGGCGGACTGGCCGGACAGGGCAAGCTGGGCATTCCCAACGGAATCATGGGGCTTTGCGAAGCGGGTGGTAAAGTGGAATTTGACGGAAAGCCCATTCCTCTTAACAACCCGAGAAAATGTCTGGATGCTTCCCTGGCTTTTGTTTCCGAGGACAGAAGGGATGTGGGACTCCTCCTTGACGAAACCCTTGAGTGGAATATCGCGTTTTCTGCCATGCAGATTCATGACAAATTCCTCAAGAAATACCTTGGGGGGATGATTACCTGGAGAGACGAAAAAGCAATCCACGAAGTGACCCAGAAATACACAGACGAGCTAATGATAAAATGCACCAGCTCCAAGCAAAAGGCAAAGGAGCTTTCCGGTGGAAACCAGCAGAAAGTGTGTCTGGCAAAGGCCTTTGCACTTGAACCTAAATTCCTGTTTGTATCCGAGCCTACGAGAGGTATTGACGTGGGCGCGAAATCATTGGTACTGGATGCCCTTAAGAAGTTCAACAAGGAGCATGGAGTTACCGTTGTCATGATTTCCTCTGAGCTGGAGGAACTGAGGACCACGTGTGACCGTATTGCCATTGTTTCGGGCGGTAAGATTGCTGGAATCCTGCCGGCGACCGAATCCTCAGAAGAGTTCGGTATGCTCATGGTCAGCCAGGTTAAATAAGGGGGGAGACAGCATGGGAAAAATAGAAGATAGTACAATAAATCCTGGGAAGAAGACGAAAATCAAGGAATTGGTGGACAACTTCGGTCTGCCGAGGCTGATCATTGCCGGATTCCTTCTGGCGCTCTTCATTCTGGCGCCAATCGTCGGAGCGGATCTTCCCACACAGATAACCAATACAATTAACCGCTTCAGCTGGAATACGGTCCTGGTACTGGCAATGGTGCCAATGGTGCATTCAGGCTGCGGTCTGAATTTCGGCCTTCCCTTAGGCATTATCTCCGGCCTTCTGGGTGCCACCATGTCCATTCAGTTTGGATTTACCGGGCCTCTTAGCTTTTTCATGGCCATTCTTATAGCGACTCCGTTTGCGCTGCTGTTTGGCGGCGGGTACGGCTGGCTGCTCAACAAGATTAAGGGCGGCGAGATGATGATTGCCACGTATGTAGGTTTCTCATCCGTATCCTTTATGTGTATGATGTGGCTTTTACTGCCGTACAGCAGCCCGACCATGGTTTGGGGACTGTCAGGCAAAGGCCTTCGTACCACAATCTCTCTGGAGGGTTTTTACGACAAGGCCCTGGCCAATTTCCTGCAGATTAATATCGGCAAGATTTCCATACCTACGGGCAGCCTCCTGTTCTTTGCTTTTCTCGCCTTTCTTATGTGGGCGTTCCTTCACACGAAAACCGGTACTGCCATGACGGCTGTGGGCTCCAACCCCAACTTTGCCAGGGCGTCCGGCATCAATATCGACAGGACAAGAATGCTTTCCGTCATCATGTCTACCTGGCTTGCCGCGGTGGGCATCCTGATGTATGAACAGGGCTTCGGCTTTATCCAGCTTTACATGGCGCCGTTCTATATGGCGCTTCCGGCAGTGTCTGCAATCCTGATTGGAGGTGCTTCAGTCAATAAGGCATCCATTACCAATGTAATCATAGGTACGTTCCTGTTCCAGGGCATTGTTACCATGACCCCAACGGTAATGAATTCTATGATTCATATGGATATGAGCGAGGTTATCCGTATCGTTGTTTCCAACGGTATGATTCTTTATGCTCTGACCAGGAAGACGGGGGGATCAAAATGAGTAAAAAACAGAAAAATAACGGCAGTAATAGCATTCTCGAATTAGTTCGGAATAACACTGTGCCGCTGATGTTTATCATTATCTGCGCCGTCTGCATTCCGATATCCGGTTTTTCTCCGGGATATCTGCTCAATGAGATTGTCACCAGATTGGGAAGGAATGCGTTCCTGATCCTGAGCCTGTTGATTCCTATTATGGCGGGCATGGGACTTAACTTTGGTATGACGCTGGGCGCCATGGCGGGAGAGATCGGCCTTATCTTTGTGGCTGACTGGCAGATATGGGGCATACCCGGTATTATCCTTGCCATGATCATCTCCATACCGATTTCCGTTCTGCTGGGCCTTTTCTGCGGTAAGATGCTTAACATGGCCAAGGGCAGGGAGATGGTTACCAGCTATATCATCAGTTTCTTCATGAACGGTCTGTATCAGCTGGTGGTTCTGTATATGATGGGTTCCATTATTCCCATTATCCACTCCTCCATTAAGCTGCCGAGAGGTTATGGCGTCCGCAACACGGTCAGCCTTCTTCACATGAGGCAGTATCTGGACAATCTTCTGGCCATCCACATCGGAGGTGTCAAGATTCCGGCGCTGACCCTTATCATCATTGCCCTGCTGTGCCTGTTCATCATATGGTTCCGCAAGACAAAGCTGGGCCAGGACATGCGCGCCGTTGGCCAGGACATGGATGTGGCCGGTGACGCCGGAATCAAGGTGGAGAGGACCCGTATTATCGCTATCATCATGTCAACGGTGTTCGCCGGACTTGGCATAGTTATCTATCTGCAAAATATGGGAAATATTTCCACCTACAGCTCCCATACACAGATTGGCATGTTCTGTATCGCAGCTCTGCTTGTGGGCGGAGCCTCTGTTGACAGGGCGTCCATCGGCAACGTGTTCCTTGGAGTTATCCTGTTCCATCTGATGTTCATTGTGGCGCCCAAAGCAGGCGCGACGATAACCGGCGATTCCATGATTGGTGAGTACTTCCGTGTATTCATCTCCTATGGCGTCATCACCGTTGCTCTTATCATGTATGAGACGAAAAAACGAAGAGCCAAGGGCAAGGCTGGCCAGATGCTTCAGCTTGCACAAAGTGAGGAGGGGGAGAATTGAGAGCGAAACGTACCATTCTATTCAGAATAGGAGCAATCCTACTCCTGCTCATTATCGCAGGTATTATGATGGTTATTGGCCGCGGACATACGGTGTATATAGACAATAAATCCATTGATTATAATGGCCAGACCTACACCACTCCTTATAAGGTAGTAGTGTATGTGGACGGTGAGCAGGTAGCAAAACTCCGCGATAAAGAGAGGGGCATGGCCACCTGTATTGGCTAGACCTTTAAAATGACGCTGGAAATCACTCAGGAAAAGGGCGGAAGCGAAGAGATGGTCGATGTGACAGTATCCCTTCCGCATCACATGGATGGTATTGCCATCAACCTGCCTGCATATTTGGCCGGGCTTCCTGAGGAAGCATATCTGTCTGAGTTCCAGGTTGCGCCGGAGGTGGTTGAAGAGGAGAGTGAATCTTCATCCGATGAAATTCCGGTTGACGGAATTCCGGCTGACGGGATACCTTCCGACATATAGTTGAAGGGTTCCGGTATAGGAGTACCTAACCGCTGCTTGTGAAACCATGCAGTGTATTGATACAGCCCATGTGCATGCATGGGCTGTATTAGATAAAAAGCTTAGATAAAAAGTTGTAAAAACCTGTTGACATTTGTCGAAGCGTCTGGTAAGATATCTCTTGCGCTGCGGTGAGTACCAAAAGCGCTAGAGAGTAAGAAAGAAAAAAATGAAAAAAGTTGTTGACAAACACAAGTGACTGTGATAAAATATAAAAATTGCTGCTGAACAAGCCGACAACAAAGAACCTTGATAATTGAAGATTAGACAGTA
>JAJQEA010000228.1 GCA_021201905.1 Clostridia bacterium | reverse complement strand
GAAACGAAATACCTTCTCCTAAAATGACCAGTTCCCCGACTGGTCATTTTACTTTTATCTGATGCTGCATATTCATGCAATTTTATCCGGTTGTCACGGAAATGAAATCCCTTTTCAAATAAATTAAAAAGTGCACAAAAATGAGTATGGAATTTTGAATAATATATATGAAATAAGGACCAGCTAAAAAAAACAGTTGACTTTAAAGTTTAAGAGACTTACAATGTGTCCATGAAATGAATACGTATAATTAACAAAAAATTAACGGAAATAGGAGGAAAAGTTAGAAGAAATGACAAAACCATGGTTAAAAATCGCGGATAATGTAAAAAATGACAACAGATAACAAGGATAGACATCGTTAAAACCATATAAAACAGTACATGATTTCGAAAAACATTCTTTGTATACCAAAGAAACGTATCAAAGTTTATTTTTTTAGGCCAAAATAGTTAATACGTATTCATATAAGCAGTGAATCAAATAGTGAAAGGGAGAACTAACATGTTAAAGGGAAGAATTGTATTAGGAAAAATGGTGTGTGTTTTGCTGACAGTGACAATGATGGCGGGATGTGTCTTGACGGGATGCGGCAGTGCGCAGAGCGGCAGCTCTGGGGCAGCGGGCAAAGAAGCGGAAGCAGCCAATGCGCCTGCTGCTGGTAATGGCGAAGAAAACCAGGACGGGACTGCCGGAAAACCGGCCGAGGTTTCTGTCATCATTGAAACATTTGACAATACATTTGCATCTTTTGTTATGAATGCAATGAAAAAATACGAGGAAGAGAATAAGGATAAAATCCACATTACATATCTGGACTCCAAGCAGGACGCCAATACGCAAATCAGCCAGGTGGAGAACCAGATTCTCAACGGAACCCAGGCCATTATCTGCCTGGCGGTGGATGCCAAGCAGTCAGAGCCAATTGTGAAGGCATGCAAGGAGGCAGGGGTGCCTCTCATTGCCTTTAACCGCGTATTTGAAAACTGTGACAGCTTTGTGGGAGCGGACGGCGCAGTGGCCGGCTCTCTGCTGGCTCGGTTTACAGGCGAAAAAAACAGGCGGAAAGGGCAATGTGGCGATTGTTAACGGAATCATGGGACAGGAGAACCAGTTTATCAGGCGTGATGCAATTGTAGAAACTTTAGGTGAAATGTATCCGGATATGCAGGTGGTGATTGAAGGCGCCGGCGACTGGAAACGTGATAAAGCGCTGCAGCTTGTAGAGACATGGCTGCAGTCCGGAACGGAAATAGATGCAATCCTGTGTCTGAATGACGATATGGCTATGGGGGCGCAGCTGGCAGTAGAGCAGGCAGGCAAGAGCGGTGATATCATTATTTGCGGAGTCAACGGGGATCCGGACGGAATCAATGCGGTCAGGGACGGCAAGATTGCAGCCACCGTATTCCAGAATCCTGACCGCCAGGCAGAGGAGGCTCTGGAGGCTGCTTTGCAGTACATTCACGGTGAGAAGCCGGAGAGCAAGATCATGATTCCTTTTGAACTTGTGACAGCGGACAATATTGATGATTATGTGCAGTATTCCCAGAAGTAGCAAAAATGGTGGAGGGCGCTTGGCTGGCGCCCCTCCGACCGGATTTGGGAAACAGGCAGAAGGGAGGAAAACAAATGGACAGTGAGAACGGATATATTTTGGAAATGAACCACATAACAAAAGAATTTCCAGGCGTCAAAGCGTTGAAGGATGTTACCCTCAAGGTGCACAAAGGGGTGGTGCATGGCCTTATGGGGGAAAATGGTGCGGGTAAATCCACGCTCATGAAAATTCTTCAGGGAATCTATACCCCCACATCGGGGACAATGGTATTTGACAAAAAGCCATTGGAGCTGAAGACAATTTATCATGCCCTGGAAGCGGGGATATCCATGATTCACCAGGAAATGAGCCCTATTCCTGACATGACGGTGGCGGAAAATATTTTTTTGGGAAGGGAACCAAAGAATAAATGGGGCTTTGTGGACCACAAACAATTGAATGAGATGACGGCCCGTCTGTTGGGCAGGCTGAGGCTTAAACTGAGTCCCACCATATTGATGAGGGAACTTAGCGTGGGTAATATGCAGATGGTGGAAATCGCAAAGGCCATTTCCTTTCACTCAAAGCTGATCATAATGGATGAGCCCACATCTGCAATTGCGGATAAGGAAGTGGAGAGCCTTTTTGACATTATAAAAATGTTGAAGGAAGAGGGCGTGACCATTATTTATATTACACATAAGATGTCGGAAGTGTTTGAGATAACAGACGAGATTTTAGTCCTCAGGGATGGGGAGCTGGTGGGCGGGGGTCTGACTGCTGAGCTGGACAACAATAAGCTGATCTCTCTCATGGTAGGAAGGGAGCTGACGGAAATGTTTCCCAAGGTCTATTACGAGCCGGGAGAGGAATTGCTGAGGGTTGAACATTTCTCTGACGGAAAACGTTTCTTTGACGTATCCTTCTGCGTGCATGAGCGGGAGATGCTGGGATTTACAGGACTGATTGGATCGGGCAGAAGTGAGCTTTTGGAAGCGGTATTCGGCCTGCGTCCTCATACGGAGGGCAGGGTATTCATCCGGGGAAAGGAAGTACATATAAGGAATCCCCACGATGCCATTGCTCTTGGTATCGGCCTGCTGACAGAGGACAGGAAAGCCAGCGGATGTTTTCTTCCCCTGGATATTACAGATAATATGATTATGTCGAATCTGGAACTCCAGAAAAAGGGGATGTTTCTGGACTTTAACCGGATTAAGGCCCATACGGAATCCATGCGGGCCAAACTGGCGGTTAAAACGCCCTCCATGGAGCAGCATATTGAGTTCCTTTCAGGAGGCAACCAGCAAAAGGTTCTGATGGGAAGATGGATGATCAATGCACCTTCTATTCTGATTGTGGATGAGCCCACCAGGGGAATTGATGTAAATGCAAAGGCGGAAATTCACCGCCTGTTAGGAGAGATGAACAAAAACGGCACTGCAATCATTCTGGTATCCTCGGAGATGCCTGAGGTCCTGGGCATGAGCGACCGTATTGTCATTATGCATGAAGGCCGCAAGGCCGGTGAAATTGGCAGGGAAGACGCCACACAGGAGCTTTTGATGCAGATTGCATTCGGGGAAGATGAAGGGAGGAAACATTAAAATGGAATGTAAAGAAAGGGCCGCGGCCAGCCGCATAATCAAAAAATACAGCATTATACTGATATTGATTGCTCTCATGATTGTACTGACAATGATTAAGCCGCAGTTTATAAAACCGGGAAATCTTGTGAATATGCTGCGCCAGATATTACTGGTGGGGATTCTTACCATGGGCATGATGCTGGTGATACTTATCGGGGATATTGATATTTCGGGCGGACCGCAGATTGCGCTTACATCTGTTATATGCGCCTACTTTGCCAGCAGGGAATGTCCGCTGGTTCTGGCCTTCCTTATGCCTCTTCTGGCAGGGCTATGCTGCGGCCTGGTAAATGGTGTCCTGACCGCGAAAATGAGGATTCCCTCTTTCATCGCTACCCTTGGCATGATGAGCGTGGCAAAGGGACTGGCATTGATTGTCTCAAAAGGCCAGCCCATCAGCGGCATACGGCCTGAGATAGAGTGGCTGGGCAGCAAGAAGCTTATGGGAATTCCGGTCCTGGTAATCGTATTCATTATCTGTGCCGTGGTGGTCAGCATTATGCTGCAAAAAACTGCCTTCGGAAAGAAAATCTATGCCCTGGGAGGAAACCAGGAAGCAGCCAGGGTTTGCGGTATTAACGTTGATTTGACCAGAATCAAGGTTTTCCTGCTGATGAGCGTGTTTGCCACCATATCCGGCATACTGATTACCGGGCGCGTAAGCTCAGGCTCAGCCACCAACGGAATCGAATATCATATGGACGCCATTGCCTCCACGGTTATCGGCGGCGTCAGCATGACCGGAGGGTCCGGCAATGTGATGGGCGTTGTGGGCGGTGTGCTTATAATGGGCGTTCTGCAAAATGGACTGGATTTGATGATGGTATCGCCGTATTTGCAGCAGATTTTCAAAGGCGCCATTATAGTCATAGCAGTGGTGGCCGACAATATGAAGAACAGAAGGTAGCAGGAGGGCCTATGAAGGCATTAGTCATGAGGGCGCCGGGGGAATATGGCGTGGAAGATGTAAAAAAGCCGGTTCCCGGTTTTCAGGAAGTGTTGGTAAAAATGCACTCTGTGGCAATCTGCGGCTCCGATCCGCCTCTGCTGGCGGGAGCGAGCTGGAAGGACGGACTGCCTTCTTAAATGCCTTTTATACCGGGCCATGAGGGGGCGGGAGTGGTGGAAGCGGCAGGAAGCGGAGTGACTGATTTTAAACCGGGAGACCTGGTGGCGGCAGAGGCCCATCTTGGGTGCGGACACTGTGCCAACTGCAGGATGGGGCGGTATAATCTGTGCCTTAATTTCGGTAACAGGGAGCAGGGGCATAAACAGTATGGATTTACCGCGCAGGGATGCTATGCCCAATACTGTGTCTATCACATACGTGCACTCCATCATATTCCTGAGGGCCTGACCTGTGAACACGGAGCCATGGCAGATACCATGGCAACAGCCCTCCATGGGATTGAATCAGTGGGAATTACACCCGGAGGTGTCACGGCTGTCATGGGCTGCGGTCCGGTGGGGATATCCGCCCCGCTTTTGGCAAAGGCCATGGGCAGCCGGGTTATACTGTGCGGCAGGGGAAGCCGGCTGAAACGGGGAAAACAGATGGGCGCGGACGCGGTTCTTGATTATTCGTTGGAGGACATCGGAGCGCGGATTCACGACATGACCGGCGGAAAGGGGGCGGACCAGGTGATTGAGTGTGCCGGTACGCAGTTGTCGTTTCACAATTGTATTGCAGGGGTTAAGAGGGGAGGAAAGATTGCCGTCTTGTCCGCGCCGCGTAAATCCTCGTACGAAATTGACATGAAGGCTATAATGTGGAACGAACTGACTCTTTGCGGCAGCCGGGGAAATCCCAACAGCCATGAACGGGTGATGCAGATGATGAAAATGGGAATTGCAGATCTGCTGCCCATGATAACCCACCGCTTTGCTCTGGAGGACATGAGAGAGGCGGTTGACGTATTTATAGGGCGGAGGGATGGATGCATTAAGGTTCTGATACAACTCTGATATTTCCCGGCGGCCGTGGGCCGCTTTAACAGACCCCGGCATAGAACAGCCTTAGTCCTATGCCGGGGTAATTTTTGATATTCTCCATATTCACTAAATTTCCATATTAAATTTGTGATGCTTGCACAAAAAAAACATTATTTAATAAAAAAAATTGACAAACAGTTATTGAGCTCCTATAATAAGTGCATAGTTATTGAATACGTATTAACAAATATGGCATAAATAAAAGGCAAATGCGATAAAAATGCTGCGATAATATTGCATTTAACTTAGGATAATGCCTAATTTTTACCAATAAAATGTATACGTATTCAAAAAGCGGTCATACATACACGGAAAGCAGCAAATAATCATGCAATATGCGGAGGGAGGATATGCGCGAACCATAGAAAGTGGAAAGAGGTGAGGAAAGATATGATATATCTGGACAACAGCGCCACCACCCAGGTTGACGAGGATGTGGCCATGACAGCCTGCCGGGTGATGACCGAGGTTTACGGAAACCCATCGTCCCCGTATCTGCTGGGAAGGGATGCCCTGAGGCGGCTGACAGCGGCCAGGCAGCAGGTGGCCCAGGTCATAGGTGCGCCTACCAGGCGGATTTTCTTTACATCCGGCGGTACCGAGGCCAATAACCTGGCTGTCAGGGGAAGCGTCCTGGCTGCCCGGGGAGAAGGGAGGACCGGGGGCAGGATTATCACCACTGCCATCGAACATTCTTCTGTTTTGGATTCCTGCAGGTCCCTGGAGGAGGAAGGGTATGAGGTGGTGTTTATCCGGCCCAGGGACGGAAGGATACAGGCGGAAGATGTGATTCGCGCAGTGAATCAGGATACCCTGCTGGTGTCTGTCATGGCGGTGAATAACGAGACGGGAGAGCGCCTTCCCGTGGAGGAGATTGCCGGGGGAGTGAAACAGAAAAATCCGGATGTGCTGGTGCACTGCGACTGCGTGCAGGGATTCGGAAAGATTCTGTTCAGCTTAAACCGGATCAGGGCTGACATGGTCACCATGAGCTCCCACAAGATTCACGGACCAAAGGGAACCGGAGCCATCTATGTGCGGGAAGGCGTAAACCTGCACCCCCTGTGCTTTGGAGGCTCCCAGGAGAGCAGGGTGCGGCCGGGAACCGAGAATGTACCGGGAATCGCTGCCTTCGGCCATGCTTCTCTAAAAGCCCTCCGGGATATACGGGAGAACTGGGAGCATGTAAAGGGGCTGAACCGGTATCTGACGGACTGTCTGCGGCAGATGGAGGATGTGGTGATTAATTCTCCGGAAGGAGGGGTTCCCTATGTGCTGAATATATCGGTGCTTCCCTTTGCCACGGAGGAGCTGCTTCATGAGCTACGCATGAGGGGCATATATCTGTCGGGCAGCTCGGCCTGCGAAAAAGGGGCTAAGAGCCATGTGATCCGGGCCATGGGCATAGAAGGCCCCAGGGTGGACAGTGTAGTGCGGATCGGCCTGGGAAAGAAAAATACCAGGGAAGAGATTACTGTATTTGTTGAAACATTAAATGAATTAATAAAGAGAGGGAAATGATGATGAGCAGGATTAATGAAAAGAGTACATTAAATGTTAAGTTGACAGTGAAACCAATTTTATTTACCATGTATCATATACATGCATATATGGGACCGTGCCGTTACGGCGAGGGATATGCCCTGACAACGGAATCCGACATGGAGGTGACCCAGAAGGAATTCGAAATTTTCAAGAAGGAGATGGAGGAGGAAGCTGACCTGCGAAACGTGGAATTCCTGGAGCCGGTGGTCATTTACTGGAATGAGGATTTCGCCCTTAAGGAGGAGCAGATTCAGAAGGCTCTGGAAGATGACGCAAAGACGGACTTCTATTTGATCCGCGGTCTGAGAATTTCTTCTTACTTTGCGGTTGAGCTGTCCAAGCGGACGGATAAACCCATCGGCCATACGCCCAATAAATCCGCCATATCCAAGTGCGACCATGTGGATATGACAGCACACCTGTTTGCCGAGGGCAAGCCCGGCTACGCATTCCTGGATTTTGAGGAGATGAACCGCACCTTTGCTGCCCTGAGAGTGAAGAAAGCCCTGGCCTGCACCAAGATATTCTTCCCCTTAAAGAGCGCCATGCTCACCTTTGGATGCCAGAGCTCTTACCTGAATCTGGAGGATATCACCAAAAAGTTCAAGGTACGGTTTGCCTATGTGAACTCTGACGAGGTGTTCCAGTGGCTGGACGCTCTGACGGACGAGGAGAAGGCGGAGGCGAAAGCGCTGGCTGATAAGCTGGAAAAGGAATCCCAGGGCGTGCATATGCCGGCTGAATACATACTCAATGACACGGAATTCTATGAGACCATTAAGAAGATGATGGCTCATTACGACTGCAACGCGTTTACCATCCCCTGTTTCGAGGTTTGCGCCACCAGAGAGCTGAACCGCAGGAGGCTTACCTTCTGTCTGGCCCACTCCCTGTTTAAGGATGAGGGAATCGCTTCTGCCTGTGCCGGCGACGTGGGCTCTGTGCTGACCATCACCATCCTTATGAACATTGCCAGAAAGGCTCCGTACATGGGCAATACCATGGTGCTGGATAAGAACACCAACCAGTGCAGGACCCTTCACGATGTGGCCTGCGCCCAGATGAAGGGATATGATGAGCCGGCTCTGCCTACGGAATTTGTTTCCTTTACAATGGACTCATGGGGGACCACCATGCGTTATGATTTCTCCAAGGACAACGGGGAGACTCTGACCATGATTAACATGAGCCCGGACATGAAGAAAATTATGGTTGCAAAGGGCACCATCAACGGCTGTGACGACTATCTTACGCCTGAATGTAAGCATGTGGTGCGCTATACGGTGAAGGACGCCAGAAGGTTTCATGAGTGCCAGAAGTTTGTGGGACACCACTTCGCTCTCGTATATGGGGATTACGTGGAGGAGGTAAAGGCATTTGCAAAGGAATGTGATTTAGAGGTACTGGAAGCATAGGGAACAGGACAGATGGAGACGGGAGGAGGTACCTTATGAATAGATGGCGCAGGAAAGCGGTCATGGGTCTTGCCTGTATTCTGACGGTGAGCGCGTTTGCGCTCACCGGATACGCGCAGGCGGATAAGCCAGATGTGATCACAATTAGGATTGCCCATGATAATAATGTAAACACGCCTCTGCACAAGGCTTTTTTAAAGTTTAAGGATTTGGTGGAGACTGGCTCGGAAGGCCGCATGGAGGTGGTTATATTTCCGGGGGGACAGATGGGAAGCGTCCAGGATACCTTTGAACAGTGCAGGCGGGGGGATATCGAAATGAGCGGTTCCACCACCAGCAACTTTACAAGGGCCATGCCGGAATTCGCGGCATGGGAGAGCTTTTACATGTTTGACGACACGGCCCATGCGAAGCGGGTATTCGAGAGCGAGGCCGGTAAGAAAATGATGGAGCCCTTAAAACGGATGAACCTTACGGGAATCGGCTATATGGAACTGGGATTCCGCAATTTCTCCAACAGCAAGCGTCCCATACAGACAGAGGCGGACTTAAAGGGCCTGAAAATCCGCGGATACAATCCGCTGCAGATTAAGGCCTGGGAGTCAGTGGGAGTCAACACCACCAGCGTCAGCTGGAACGAACTGTTTACTTCCCTCCAGCAGCGGCTGATTGACGGCCAGGAATGCGCCACCACCAGCTTCTATACTGAAAAATTTTATGAGGCCCAGAAGTACTGGTCCTTAACCAGGCATGTGTTTACGAATTTCCTGTGGTATGCCAACGAGGATTTCATGAACTCCCTGTCGGATTCTGACCGGGACTTCATCATGGAGTGCGCTCAGGAGGCCATTGATTACAACTGGGAGCTGGCGGACCAGACCGAGGCGGAGATCCTAGAGGAGCTTGAGGCCGAGGGCTTTCCTGTCAATGATGTGGACATCTCTGTCAGGAGACAGCTGGGCAAGAAAATCAACGCGTCCATTAAAGGCGATATTATCGCCAACTGCGGAGAGGATACGTATAACATGCTGATGGCTGCCGTGGCGGCTGAACGCCGGGAGTAGGGAGGGGAAATATGAAAAAAACATTGAGATGGCTGGACGTGAATTTTGAGGCAATCCTCATGGTGCTCTTTTTCTCCCTGATGATATTGCTGGTGACTGTGCAGGTAGTGCTGCGGTTTATCTTTAAAACAGGTTTTTCCTGGGGCGAGGAAGTGGCCAGGGTGCTGTTTGTGTGGATGTCCTTTTCCAGCTTTGGTTATCTGACCAGGGGAAGCCGCCATGTGCGGGTGGGATTTTTCAGGGAGCTGTTCCCGGAACGGACCCAGAAGGCCATACTGATATTATGTGATGTCCTCTTTCTTGTATTTTCCACAGGCGGGCTGAGGGCAATGGTGCAGCTGTGCTCTGATGCGTGGCGCTTTCAGGATATGCTGACAGCTGTTCCGTGGAACTATAATGCCCTCTATCTGGCCAGTATGCTGGGATTTTTCATGATGGTGGTGCGCAACATCCAGATTCTGGTGTGGAAGTTCGGTCACTGGGGAGACACGCTGGAGCGGTTTGCGAACTACGACGGCGGTTACTATGAAAATAACCGGATCTGCTTTGAACCCAGGGTGAAGGATGCCCTGGAGATGGCGGAAAAAGAGGCGGCGGAACTGTTGGAGAAGGGGGAATAAAGGCTTATGGTTGCAATCTTATTGTTTGTATCGTTGATTCTGTTTCTGCTGCTTTCCGTCCCGATTGGAGTCAGCCTGGGGCTGGCCTCTCTGACCACTATCCGGACCATGGACTGTATCAGCATGACCACCTTTGTGCAGTCCATGATACAGGGACTGAACTCCTTTCCTCTCATGGCGGTGCCGCTGTTTACCTTTGCGGGGGAGGTCATGGGAAAGGGCGATATTTCCAGGCGTCTCATAGACCTGGCAAGGGTATTCACCGGCCGTTTTACAGGCGGACTGGGCATTGTGACCATTGTCACATCCCTGTTTTTCGCCGCTATCACGGGCACCGGCTCGGCGGCAGTGGCAGCCATCGGACTGATCATGATTCCGGCTATGGTGAAGAACGGCTATGACAAGGGGTATTCCAGCGCATTGGTGGCAACAGCCGGAACCGTGGGCGTAATCATACCGCCAAGCGTATGTATGGTGGTATATGCCGTGGCGGCAGGTGCTTCCATCAGCGGACTGTTCATGGCGGGAATCATGCCGGGACTTCTCATCGGGGCCGGCCTGATTCTGTACTCGGTATTTTATTCAAGAAAGCATGGGTATAAGGGGGAAGAGAAGCGGTATACTCCGGGAGAGGTATGGCAGATTATACTGAAGGCCATTCCGGGACTGATGATTCCTGTTATTATCCTGGGCGGTATCTACGGCGGTATATTCACGCCCACCGAGGCCGCGGCCATAGCGGGTGTGTACGGCGTGATTGTGGGAATCTTTATATACAGGGAAATCAAGCCCAAGGACCTGATCTATATCATGTACCGTTCCGTGCTGATGTGCGCGCCGGTACTGCTCATCATAGGCATATCCACCGGCTTCGGACGCATCCTGACCATTACCCAGGTGCCGGTCATGATAGCCGACGCTATCCTGGGACTTACCAGCAGCAAGATACTGGTGCTGCTTCTCATCAATGTACTGCTCCTGATTGTGGGAACCTTCATGGAGACAAACGCGGCCATCATTATCCTGACGCTCATTCTGCTTCCCATTGTGACCAGGCTGGGAGTGAACCCCATCCACTTCGGAATCATCGTTGTAATGAACCTGTCCATCGGATTTATCACGCCGCCTCTGGGGGCCAATCTGTTCATGGCCTGTCAGGTGGGAGAGATATCCTTTGATAAGCTGACACGGAAGATATGGCCCTGGATCATGGTCATGGTGGTGCTTCTGATGCTGGTGACATACATACCTCAGATATCCATGGCGCTGCCTGAGGCGATGGGAGTGATATAACAGTAACAGAACTGGCATGATATGGCGGCTTTGGCAGATCAAAGCCGCCGTTTATTGCGTGAAAGGACGGCGGGAGCCCTCAAGCCGCCCTGTCTGTATCCAAACGGGAAACATGGACCCTGTCCAAACGGGAAAAGAGAGACGGCGCTGTCAAAACAGCGGCGCGTCACGCGGTGCCCCGGGTCTTTAGGGTACAGGGGAAAAGGGTCAGGTTGGTGGATTCCGGGGCCCGGTCCTCAGACAGCAGCAGATCCAATACCCTGTCAATCATGCTGTCCATGGGCTGGACAAAGGAAGTGATGCTGTAGGAGCTGTAGGAAGCCAGCTCTATATCGTCGAAGCCTATGACTGCGATGTCCTCCGGCACCTTCAGCCCGTATTCAAAGCGGGCGCAGTCCAGGATCCCGGCGCAGACCAGGTCGCTGACGCAGAACAGGGCCTTGGGGCATGAGCCTTCCCGCTCCAGAAGCGTTCGGAACCCTTCCCTGCCGCCTTCGTAGGTAAAGGGCGTGTTGATGACAGGGCAGTCATGGATTCCCCGTTCCTCCAGACGGGAAACAAAGCCCCTGCGCCGGTCGTGGCTGGTGGAAGCCTGGTCGTGGCCTCCTATAAAGGCAAAGCTGCGGTAGCCCTTCATGAAAAAGTAGTCTGCGCAGTCGCGCCCGGCCTGTACGTTGTCGCAGCAGACAGCCTGGATGCCGGGGGTGTTCATGTAGCGGTTAAACAGGACCACGGGCACCCCGAAGTCCACGCATGTATCCGCCAGATCGGATGTCAGGGTCATGGATGTGATCAGAATACCGTCCACCCGGTACTGCAGGATTTGGTGAATCAGGTCCTTCATGTGGCCTTCATCATCCAGATAAAAAAACAGGATCTGCTTGCCCATGGACCGGAGCCGGATGGAAAGCTTGCTCAAGACCGTTGCGTAGAAGGGGTTGGTGGTGTTCTGCATGATGACTGCCACAATATTGGTGCTGTTGGATATGAGACTCCTGGCAATCGCGTCAGGGGCGTACTTTAAGGCGCTGGCGGCTTCCAGAACCCGCTGGCGCGTAGACGGATTCATCTTGGAGCCTGGATTGAAGGCCCTTGATACAGTGGCCTGGGATACGCCGGCCAGCTTTGCCACGTCGATGGAGGTATTGTGGCCGCGCCCGTTTGCGCGCTTGCCGGTATTCTGGGTGCTGTCGCCAGAATCAGAGCTTTTCATAGGAAACATCCTCCTTGGTGTGCTGAATATGTGCGGTAAACCGCACGGAATATAGTTAACAGTATCACAATTCAGGGCTGTTTGCAAGGAGACGAAAGGGAAAATATGGGTGAATACGAATTATAACTGGGGGACGAAAATATGATTGGCGGAAGTGTACAATAAATAGGGGGATTGTTTGACTAAAATAACTAAAATACTTAAAATATGAAAAAATGCATTGACGAACAGGCTGCATTGGGAATATAATGAGTTTACAAACAAATGAATACGTATTCAATTAGAGGAAATAAAAAGTTGCATATTCCGTAAAACCATAGTAAATATAGTACATAAATGGTGAAAAAGCAGGAGGTGCAGCTTGAATAAAGAAGAAAAATGAATAGGTATACATTTTGGTTCAGCACACGAAAAAACAAGTAATCAGGAGGAAAAACAGTGGGCAATACAGTATTGATGCGCGGTGAAACCGTGACTGCGTTTACGCAGGAATTATTCCAGAAGGCCGGAATGAGCGAACCAGATGCGAAGTATCATGCAGAATGTCTTGTGAATACCAATTATTGGGGAATTGATTCCCATGGCGTGATTCGGGTACCGGCTTATTTTAAGAGAATGTTAAACGGAGCCATTAACACCAACCCCAATATCAGGGTGGTGCGGGGCGAGGGATGTCTTGAGGTCCTGGATGTGGACGCGGCAGCCGGATTCATCGGCGGCAGGGCAGGTATGGAGCGCGCCATGGAACACGCTGCCGTAAACGGCATAGCGGCCTGCGGCGTTATCAACAGCAACCACTTTGGGGCAGGCGCCATCTATGCCCGCATGGCGGCAGAGCGGGGTATGATCGGTATCGCCATGACCAATGTGAAGCCTCTGATTGTGGCTCCGGGAGCCAGCGTTCCTGTGACAGGGAACAATCCCATTGCCTTTGGTATTCCTACATACGGCGAGTTCCCATTTGTACTGGATATGTCCCTTTCCGTGGTGGCCGGCGGCAAGCTTACCCTGGCAATCAAGAAGAAGGAGAAGATTCCAATGGACTGGGCTACCGATAAGAACGGCCGTCCCACCGATGATTCCCAGGCAGCCTTTGACGGATACCTGCTTCCCATGGGCGGACACAAGGGACTGGGCCTGTCCTATGTGGTGGACATATTATCCGGCCTAATCACAGGCGGCGTATTCTCAAAGGACATGAAGAGCATGTACGCCAATCCCAAGGATCCCAGCCTGACCGGGCATTTCTTCATCGCCATGGATATCTCCAAGATTATATCAAAGGAACAGATGAAGGAGCGCATGGCGCAGTTTAAGGACCAGCTGAAGTCAACGCCCATGTGGCAGGAGGGGGCGCAGATGCTTCTGCCGGGCGAGATTGAGTACCGCAGGGAACAGGAGAGACGCCAAAAGGGTCTTCCCATTCCGGTGACCACCTACGAGGAGCTGGCTGAGCTCAAAAAGGAATATGACATCCAGGCGCCATTGACCATCATCCAGGAGTGATTTAGCTGAACACATAGTATAAGGAGAGGATACAATATGAAACTGGAAAATAAAGTTGCCATTATTACCGGCGGAACCAAGGGAATCGGATATGGAATCGCGGAAGAATATCTGAAGGAAGGCGCTAAAATCACCATCTGCTCCAGAAACGCTGCGGAAGGCGAGAAGGCGGCGAAGGAGCTGGGCAGGCTGGGAGAGGTGCTGTACCTCCAGGCCGACGTTTCATCCATCGAAGACAACCAGAAACTGGTGGACGAGACCGTGAAGAAGTACGGAAGGCTGGATATTTTCGTGGCCAACGCGGGAATCAACGATCCTGACAAAACCCACTACCTGCATATCACGGAGGAGCAGTATGACAGGATTCTGGGCGTCAACCTGAAGGGACTGTTCTTTGGAGGCCAGCTGGCCGCGAGGCAGATGGTAAAACAGGGACAGGGCGGAGCCATCGTGAATATTTCTTCGGTGAACGCTTACCTGGCATTAGACAGCCAGATGTGCTATACCACCAGCAAGGGCGGCGTCAGCCAGCTGACCAAGGTACAGGCCGTGGCGCTCACTCCCTATGACATCAAGGTTAACGCCATCTGTCCGGGACCTATCGAGAGCGAGCTCATGAGGCACGTGGGCTCGGATGAGCAGCTGTTTAACACGGTGATTTCCAGGACGCCCATTGGCAGGATCGGGACGCCCAACGAGTGCGGAAGGCTGGCCGTGTTCCTGGCCTGTGAGGATTCTGATTTCGTGTACGGACAGTCCATATACATCGACGGCGGCAGAAGCTTCCAGGCATTCCCGGTACCGGGTTACAAGACGGTTACGGATGAGCAGTATGAGAAGCTTAAGGAGCTGGAGCAAAAGTAGAGGAGGATTAACAGGTGAAGAAAATGGGTTTGCCGAAAGTCGGCATGATTACCTTTAGCGATGCAAGAGAACATGAGTACAAGGTGCTTTATGAGGAAAAGACAGCAGCCAGGATTAAACGGACCGTTGAGTACTTTGCTGATTACGATATGGAGCTGCATACCTTTGACACCGTGGCCCGTTCCCCGCAGGAGATTGACCGCCAGACAGATGAGCTTAAGAAGAAGGGCGTGGAAGTGTTTATTGCCAACATCCCCTGCTGGACCTGGCCCAACGGGGTGGTCCGGGGGGTGCTGAACATGGGACTTCCCACCATACTGCTCTCCAATGACGATCCCGGAACCCATGGCACCGTGGGCTTCCTGGGCTCAGGCGGGGCGCTGAACCAGATAGGCTACAAGCATCTTCACATACAGCAGGATTTTACGGATGAGCATCCGAATCTGTTTGACACCAAGATGATGCCTTACATACGGGCCGCTGCCGCTGTCAGAAAGCTGCAGGGCAGGATATTCGGCTTTATCGGAGGCCGTTCCCTGGGCATTGACACGGGCAGCTTTGATCCCATGCAGTGGAAGAAGCTGTTTCAGATTGACAGCGACCACATTGACCATGAGGAGATTGTCCGCAGGGCGGAGGCGGTTGATGAGAGCAGAATAGAGGCTGTATTTAACTGGCTGGTGGACTCGGTGGGATCCGTGAAGTATGACGAAAAGCTCACCGAAGAGCGGTTAAAATACCAGGTGGCCTGTTATCTGGCAACAAAGGATATTATCGCTGACCGCCATCTGGATTTCGGAGCCATTAAGTGTATGCCGGACATGACCAATTTCCGGGCGCCCCAGTGTATTTCCACGGTGCTTCTCAACGGTGGATACGACGCAGACGGCGAGTTTGACCCCTTCCCCATTTCCTGCGAGGCGGATGCGGACGGAGCCCTGACCATGGAAATGCTAAAGCTTATCTCAGGGGGAATGCCCACCATGTTCGCGGATGTGAGCCATGTGGGGTATAAGGAAAAGCTTATATACCTTCCCAACTGCGGTTCCATGTGCACCTACTATGCGGGCCGGTGCTGCGACGGATGCAGGAATATGAAGAACATCGAGCTTCGCAGGGCCAACCGCCCCTCCGGAGGCGCTGTCACCTTCACCGTGCCCAGCGCAGGTGAGATGACCATGGCAAGGCTTTGCAGGGTGGATGGGAAGTACCAGATGTTCATTATCGAGACAGAGTTTGTGGAGCCCTCCAGGGAGATTCTGGATGCCTTCGTGAAAGCCAGGGGCGTACACCAGCTTCCGGTTGCGTTTATGAAAGCAGATTTCGATATTGAGAATTTTGTGGACCGATTCAATTCCAACCACATCAGCGGCGTGGCAGGCCATTACAAAAAGGAACTTATCAACCTGTGCGGCCTGCTGGACATTGAGCCGGTTGTGATACAGTAGAATGTGATACAGCAGAATGTGAGGCGGTATAAGTGGGACTTTCCTATGAGAGTTTTGACGAGCGGTTCTTCGATGTGGTGGATGTAAAACAGGAGCTTTTAACGGTCTGTTCCGGCTTTACCTTCATCGAAGGCCCTATATGGAACGATGTTACAGGATGCCTGACCTTCAACGATATCCCGGAGAGCAGGACCTACCGCCTGGAACGCGGCAACGCGGTAAGGCTTTTGCGGGCAGATACCCATAAGGCCAATGGAAATGCCTATGACATGGATAACAACATCATTGTCTGCGAGCATGTGCGTAGCTGCATATCCAGGACCAATGACCAGGGAGAAAACCTGGAGGTGCTGGTAAGCTATTTCCGGGGTAAGGAGCTGAACAGCCCCAATGACGTGGTGGTCAGAAGCGACGGGGTTATCTTCTTTACGGATCCAAGATTTGGAAGGAATCCCTCCAGGGTGGGACTTGAGAGGCCACAGGAACTGGATTTCCAGGGTGTATTCTCCTTTGACCCCGTGACAGGGGAGCTTAAGCTTTTGGCGGATGATTTTGAAAATCCCAACGGCCTGTGTTTTTCGCCGGATGAAGCCTTTCTCTATGTCAATGACTCCCCCAGAAAGCACATCCGCAAGTTCCGTGTAGAAGGGGACGGCGCCTTAAGCGGCGGGGCCGTATGGGCGGAGACAACCGGTGAGGGTGCGGGCCTGCCTGACGGGATGAAGATTGACAGCCGGGAAAATGTGTACTGCTGCGCCCAGGGCGGAATTCATATCTTTAATAAAAACGCGGACTATCTGGGAATCGTCAAGGTTCCTGAGCAGACCGGCAACTGCGCCTTTGGGGGACCGGATATGAATGTTCTTTATCTGGCGGCCTCTACCACATTCTACAGCTTCCGGATTAAGGGCCGCGCAGATAAAAACGGGAGGAAGATATTAAATGGTTAGGGAAAATAAAGTAAAACAGAAATTGAAAAACGGCGAAGCCGTAATCGGAACCTTTGTAAAGACCGTGGATCCCAGTGTGATTGAAATTCTGGGATGCACCGGGATGGAATTCTTTGTGATTGACAGTGAACACGTTTCCTATAATCCGGAAACCATCACGGACTTGGTGAGAGCCTCCGATTTAATGGGGATTGTCCCCATTGTCCGGGTCAGGGAGGCCACGGCGGTGAACATCATGCAGGCCCTGGATACAGGCGCCCTGGGTTACCACGCGCCAAATGTGGATACACCGGAGCAGGCCGGGATTGCGGTGGACGCGGGAAGATATACGCCTCTGGGCAACAGGGGATTTGCACCCACCCACAGGGCTGCCAATTACGGCATGATGGATAAGCAGGAATATATTGACAAGGCCAACAAGGAGATTCTGACCATTATCCACTGTGAGACCATGGAATCCCTGGGCAATCTGGATGAGATCCTTAAGCTGGAGGAGCTGGATGTGGTGTTTATCGGACCCATGGATTTGTCCCAGTCCCTTGGAAGGGATGTGATGGGCCAGAGAAACCATCCCAAGCTTCTGGAGGCCATTGACCAAATCATCGAGAAGGTCAACCGGGCGGGCAAGGCAGTGGGCACTGTGGCGGACAACGCCCAGATGGCAAGGGAACTGATGGAAAAGGGAGTGCGCTACATCCCCATCAGCTCCGACCAGGGTATGATTGGAAATATGGCCAAACGCATTGTAAAAGAGTTTAACCAGAAAACAAAATAAAATGAATATAAAAGGAGATTTATAAAATGAAAAAGCAGACAGAGTTCAAATTAGACAAGAGAGATTCCGTATGGTTCCAGGACAATACGGCAGCCGTAAACTGCGCATACGCAAAGGAAGTTTGCGACATTGCCATTCTTCCCATCGGAGCCATCGAGCAGCACGGACCTCACTGCCCATGCGGCAGCGATTCCTTTAACGCCATGGGTATTGCCGAGGCGGTTGCCAAAAAGTCCGGCGCCATGATTCTTGCCTGCCCGATGTACGGTTCCCATCCGGCCCACCACTGGGGTATGCCGGGAACCATCCCGCTGACCTTTGAGACTCATGTGGGCCTTTTGACGGACATCATCCGCGGCGCAGCCAATGCGGGCTTTAACAAGTTCCTGATTATCTCCGCCCATGGCCAGACCATGTCCGTGTTTGAGGCGGTTCATAAACTGGGTATCGAGGGATACTTTACCATCGGAAGCACCTGGTATGACTTCCTGAGAGACAACAAGAAAACCCTGGATACATTTATGTGGCATGCGGATGAGGCGGAGACCTCCGTGGCTCTGTCCCTGTATCCCGACAAGGTACATATGGACCTGGCCGTACCGGGCAAGGCTCACGGCCTCATCGACTCCAAGTGGAAGATTGCTCCAGGCCAGGCCGCAGGAGAAGGCATGCTGTACCACTTCGAGGGAACCTTCTCCCTGATGGAGAAGGATGACCTGGATACAGGCGTAATCGGCGATCCCACCAATGCAAGCAAGGAAAAGGGAGACAAGATCGTGGAGAGATGCGCGGATCTGTACTGCGAACTGCTTGAGGAGGTAAAGACGAAGTATCCATGCGGCGTAAATCCTCTGGGCTTCCGCAATCCTCTGGGCTATAACGGCACCAACAATATCCAGTATGACGCAATGCATGACGAACACGGCAACCTGAAGAAGTAACAGGCCGGCGGGAACACGGCCGTCCGGGAAACTGGCCGGCCGGAGAAACCATAGATTAAAAACAGACAGGCGGGGCGGATATGAGAGAACTTACCAGATTACCGGCAGAGGAGCTGGACAGGAAGGCGCAGCGGGACGATGGGCGGATTGACCGCCTCCTGGGGGAGGCGGTACGGAGGAGCGGCAGGAAGATCGTGGTGCTGAACGATGATCCCACCGGTGTCCAGACCGTCCATGATGTTCCGGTGTATACGGACTGGTCAGAGGAATCAGTGCTCCAGGGCTTTCGGGAGGAAGGGAATCTGTTCTATATCCTCACTAATTCCAGGGGCTTTACAGAGGCTGAGACGGAAAAGGCCCACCGCGAGATTGCCGGAAATATAGTAAAGGCTGCCAGGAAAACCGGCCGGGATTTCCTTGTCATGAGCCGCGGCGACTCCACTCTCAGGGGGCATTATCCCCTGGAGACCCAGGTCCTGCGGGATGAACTGAGCCGGGAAGGCTGCCGGGAAATTGACGGAGAAGTCATCTGTCCCTTTTTTAAAGAAGGGGGACGCTTTACTATAGGAAACATCCACTATGTCAGATACGGCCGGGAGCTGGTGCCTGCGGGCCAGACGGAATTCGCCGCCGACAGGACCTTTGGATACCGTTCCTCCCATCTGGCTGATTATGTGGAGGAGAAAACGAAAGGCGCGTATCCGGCCTGTGAAGTCATCTGCATCGGCCTGGACGACCTGCGAAGGGGAAGCGTGGATAAGGTGGCGGGGCAGCTTATGAAGGTCAGCGGCTTTAACAAGGTGATTGTGAACGCGGTGGATTACGGAGATTTAAAGGTCTTTGCCCTGGCTCTCTACGAGGCCATGGAGCAGGGGAAGCGGTTCCTGCTTCGCACAGCGGCCTCCCTGGTAAAGGTGATGGGAGGAATCACGGACCAGCCTCTTCTTACCAGGGAGAAGATGGCGGTGCCGGAGAACGGACACGGCGGCGTCATCGTGGTGGGGTCGCACACGGCCAAGACCACCAGACAGCTGGAGGAGCTTAAAAAGGTTCCCGGAATCCGGTTCCTGGAATTCAATTCTGACCTGGTGCTTGATGACGCCGCGTTCAGGGAGGAGACAGAGCGGACCCTGGAGCTGATTAGCCGGACCATAGCAAAGGGAGAGACAGCCGCGGTCTATACCAGAAGGAAGCTGCTGGAATTCCGGGATGACACCAGGGAAGCCGCCCTTATGCGTTCCGTAAAGATATCGGAGGCAGTGCAGTCACTGGTGGGAAACCTGGAGGTGGTCCCCGCTTTCGTGGTAGCAAAGGGATGCATCCCTTCTTCTGATGTGGGCACAAAAGCGCTGCGGGTCAAGCGGGCCACGGTCATGGGACAGATATGTCCCGGCGTACCGGTCTGGCAGACCGGGAAGGAGAGCCGGTTCCCCCATATCCCATATGTGATATTTCCGGGAAATGTGGGGGAGGATGGGACCCTTAGGGAGGCAGTGGAGATATTGCTGGGGCGGTAAATGAATAAGATACGCAAATTTAATGGAAGAAGGGCGGTACCGTTGTCTTTGGCTGCGGTGCCAGCCCTTTTTCGTCTGCCAGCCATAGAACTCTTGCCAGCCGCAGAACTCTTGACTTCCAAGGAAATCTGGTCTACTATTAAATGGAATTTCAGATTAGACTTGGGATTAGGAGAGACTGGCTCATGAATAAGAAAGAAGCAAATGAAATCAAGAAATTGTTTACGCCTGCGGGCTGCGCCATCACCCGTATCTGCGGCTGCTATGTGGACTCGGAGAAAAATAAAAAGACGGAGCTTAAGGAGGCATTCCTCTCGCTTCAGGAGGAAGAGGCCTTTAAATATTTTACCATATTCAGAAACGCTCTTTCCGGGACCGTTGGAAAGAACCTGATTAATATGGAGTTCCCTTTACATACGGAGGCAGAGGGCGGTACCCAGCATTTTCTCTTAAAGCTCAGGGACAGCCAGTTAAAGGATGATGCCATACTGGAGGAATTCTATGACAAGGTCATCGCGTCCTATGACCATGGCGAGAATTATTATATCATCCTGATCCACTGCGCCTACGATATTCCGGCCAAGCCAACGGACGGCACGGAGATGTTTGACGCATCGGATTATGTATACGAATTTATACAGTGTACCATCTGTCCTGTGAAGCTTTCCAAGGCCGGACTGTGCTACAACAGCCTCACGAATACCATTGAAAACCGCGACAGGGACTGGCTGGTGGAAGCGCCTGTCCAGGGCTTTCTGTTTCCTGCCTTTAACGACAGGAATACGGATATACACAGCCTTTTGTACTATGCCAAGAACCCGGAGGAGCTGCCGGATACCCTGATCGACGAGTTGTTGGGCTGCGTGATTCCCATGTCTGCCAAGAGCCAGAAGGAGACGTTTCAGGCCATTGTGGAGGAGACGCTGGGTGAAAACTGCGATTTTGAGACGGTGAAGAACATCCATGAGAACCTGAGCGAGCTGGTGGAGGAGACAAAGGACGAGCCGGTCCCGCTGACCCTGGACAAGTACCAGGTGAAGAAGCTGTTAGAGACCAACGGCGCCTCCCCTGAGAAGCTGGAGGAGTTTGAACAGAGATATGCAGAGGTGGAGGAGGGCCCCGGCACCAGCTTTGTGGCTGCCAATGTGGTTAACACCAGGAGCTTTGAAATCAAGACCCCGGACGTGAGCATCAAGGTATCACCGGACAAGACATATCTGGTGGAGAACCGTATGATTGAGGGAAGGCCCTGTATTGTCATAGCCATCAATGAACATGTGGAGATCAATGGAATCACGGTGCGTCCCGTAGCCGCCCCGAAAACGGATGACGGCGGAGATGAAAATGCCCAGGTGCCATTTTAAAACGTGTCCGGACAAACAGGAACAGAGGGAATCACTATATGAATTTTGAGTGTTTACAGACATTTATCGTTTTATCCCAATGTAAGAATTTTACCCGTGCTTCTGAAATTATGTATGTGGCACAGTCCACAATTTCCAATCGAATCCGCCTTTTGGAGGAATATACGAAATGTCAGCTGGTTATAAGGAATAAAACGGGAATTGAGCTGACGGAAGAGGGAACTCTGTTCCTGCAGTATGCGAAACAATTGCTCAATGTAGAAACAGTGGCTTTGCGTGAAATACATATGCTGAATATGTATCGGGACCATTTGAATGTTGCATGCGCCCAATGGATTCATGACTGCTGGTTTGCAGATGATATGGCGTGCTACAGCAGAAACTTCCCGGACATAGCGGTGAATATGACGGTGGACCATGGGGAAACCTTGATTTCAATGATGCACAACAGTACGCTGGATTTGGCAATCACTGCCTATAACATAAATACAAACAGCCTGGTAAGCCGGCTTTACAAAAAATCAAAGGTGGTTCTTGTGGAAAAAAAGGAGCAGTACTCCTATTTGCAGAAAGGAATACGTGGGAAGGATTTATTGGGCCTTCCGTTGATATATTCGGATATATGGGAAAACTATCTGTCCGATATTTCCGAGCACCTTTTGCTGGACGAAAGAGTATACCGCATTCACTACAATATGCTTGGAAGTGCAAAGAGCTTTTGCATAGCGGGGCTGGGCTGCTGCTTCCTGCCGGCAGACCTTGTAAAACATGAGCTGGAGACAGATATGTTAGTGGAAATTCCGATTGATGAAATATCTGCCCGGTATGTGGATTTATTTGTGACATATAACCGGGACAGGCTGCAGTCCACGGCTATGAAAAGTTTTTTTGAATTATTTCCCCAAATAATTCCAGATTAGAGAATAGGGATACGATGTAAAGAACCTGCATAATTGCGTCAGGTTCTTTCTTTATGTTAAATCATTCAAAAAATCGATTATTTTAATCAGATTAATTCGTAAT